>CAIYDY010000081.1 GCA_903925015.1 uncultured Acidobacteriia bacterium | reverse complement strand
GCGGCTGCAGGTGGATGACCGCGTGCTATTTCCTGGCTCACTGCCGCCAGGCCGGGCGGTGTACGAGGCCATCGGCGCGGGTCACATTTTCGCCATGCCGCACCGCACTACCGATTTTGGGCGCGCGTTCTTCGATGCCATGGCGGGGGGTACGCCGGTTCTGGCGTTCCGTACTCCGGCCAGCATCGAGACGGTCCGGGACGGCGTGGATGGCATGCTTGCGTCGCTCGACGACGTCGAGAGCCTCGCCTCGGCCATCCAGCGGTTCCACAATGACCGGCAACTTTTGATCCGCTGCTCCCAGGCAGCCCGTGACCGTGCACTGGCCAACACGCGGTCCGAATGGTACCGCCTGCGTGCCGAGTGGACCCGCCAACTCTTCCCGGGGGGGGAATAAAACTTGCCGGACAAAAAGATACAGGCCCAGCAGCCGGCTGAGGACCACTCGAAAACTGTGCGGGATTCGCTGTCCCGGAACTTGGTATTCGACATCGCGGCGCGGATCGGGTATCTGGTTTCCCGGTTCTTCGTACCGCCATTCATCCTTGCGCACGTCACTCTGGAGGCCTACGGCCTCTGGTCGGCGGCATTTATTGTGGTGTCCTACATCGGGGTTTCCACGATGGGGATTTCCAATGTCTACGTGAAGTTTGTGGCGGAGTATTCGGCGCGAAAAGAATACAACAAGATCAACTCCCTGATCTCGACGGGCCTGATGATCACCACCCCGGTGTGTTTGGCGGTATTCGGGCTGTTGTGGGTGTTTTGGCCCCTGGTGGTGGGGTTCCTACATGTGGACGGCGCGATGCGGGAGGATGCGCGGGTGGTCGTGCTCTCGGTCACGGCGATCTTTCTCGCGTCGATCGGCCTGTCGGCGTTCCGCGACGTGTTGGCGGGTGTCCAGAAATCCGCTTTGACGCAGGTTGTCTGGGTGACCGGGTATCTCACGGAAACCGCATTGATCTTCTGGTTGGTCGGGCACGGCATGGGCATCCGGGGATTGGCCCAGGCATTCCTCATCCGCACTGCGATTGAGATCAGCCTGCAGTTCATGCTGGCGTTCCGTTTGCTGCCGTGGCTGCGTTTGTCGCCTGCGCGCTGGTCCAAGGAGGCGTTGCATACCCTCACGTCGTTCGGTGGTGTAGTTCAGCTGCAGAGTCTGATGGCGATCGGGCTAAATTCGATTGAGCGGGCCATGGCGGCACCGTTGATCGGACTGGCGGCCACGGGTCTGCTGGAAATCGGCAACAAGCTGCCGGCGATGGCCGCGTCGATTCCGAGCGCCTTTGCGGGTAGTTTCGTGCCTGCCGCATCCTATCTGCAGGGAGGTTTGGAAGGCAGTGCGGACCAGCGTGATTCCATTCGCAAGCTCTACTTGAAGGGCGCGCGGTACATGAACCTCACCTGCGCCTATATTTGCGGTTTTATCGGGACCGCTCCGCTGCCGCTGTTGGATGTCTGGATGGGCAAGCGCTATCCCGGTGCGTCTTTCCTGATGGTGGTGTTTACTGTTCAAACACAGGTCCATTTGATGACTGGACCGGGAACCTCCATCCTGAAGGGCGTTGGCCGACCGAAGGAGGAATTCCACTATGCGATTCCAAACATCCTAGCCCTGTTTGTCACCATGCCGGTGTTCTGGCTGATGTACGGCGGGAAGTTCACTGCGCAGGGGATCGGACTGTCGGTGACTGGCGCAACGGTGTTGGCCGCGATCTGGTTCCTGATCCACTCCAACCGGCTTCTGAACGTGTCGTTTGGCCAGTATTTCAAGACCGTCGTTTGGCCGGGAATCGTACCGTATCTGGTGGGTCTCCCGATCTCGATTCCGCTGCTGATGATCACCGAGAAGTTGACCCGCTGGCAGTCGGCGGGCGTTGTCATACTGGCTGGGCTGCTGTACAGTTTGCTGGTGCTGCTGGTGGTGGTCCGGTTTGTGTTCGAATCGGGCGAAAGACTGTGGTTCGTAGCAGTGCTGGAATCGAAATTGCCGTTCCTGAAACGGCGTGGCTAGAAAGACAACTCGAATGAACCCTACCCGTCGCGAATTCGCCCTTGCCGCCGCCAGCGGCCTTGCAACCACGGCTGCGTCGGCCCAGTCCGGCAAGCTGACTGCGAACCAGATTGTTGACCGCATCCAGAAGAATTTGGGCGTGCCGTGGAAGACTCCTACCCGCGACATCTTCAAGGCCGGGGATCCGGAAACTGTGGTGACCGGCATCGCCACCACGGTGATGTCGACACTGGCGATTCTACAGCGCGCAGCCAAGGCCGGGAAGAATCTGGTGATTACCCACGAGCCCACCTTTTGGAGTGATGCCGACACCACCAAGGAGCTTGAGGACGACGCCGTTTACCGGTTCAAGGCGGATTTCATCAAGAAGAACAACCTGGTGGTCTGGCGCTTCCATGACCATTGGCACGCCCGGAAGCCGGACGCAATGCTGGTTGGCTTGGCGCAGGATTTGCGGTGGAAGGATGCCGTTGATGATTCGATGCGCGTCTACCGGTTCCCGGAAACCACGTTGGGGGCATTGGCCACGGATCTCGAAACCCGGCTGAAGTTCCGGGCGCTGCGGGTGATTGGCGATCCGGCCACCAAAATTTCCAAGGGGGCGATCAACGTTGGTTCCACATCACAACAGGTGGTGGTGAAGCTGATGCCCGAGGTGGATGTGTTTATTGCCGGCGAACCGAGGGAGTGGGAAGGCCCCGAATATGTTCAAGATGCCGTGGCGGCGGGACAGAAAAAGGGCATGATCATCATCGGACACCAAGTTTCCGAGGATCCGGGTATGCGCCTCTGTGCCGACTGGCTGAAGACACTGGTGCCCGAGGTGCCTGTGGAATGGATTCCGACGCCGGATCCGTTCAATATCGGACGCAGGGCCTAAGAGATCGGACTGGTGGCGGTTGAGAAATCCGCCACCGGTCCCGATCGATCTAGAATTCGTCTTCGTCTTTTTTCTTGCCTGCGGACTTGCGGCGAAGAATAATGATCGCCAGCAGAACTACCGCCAGCACTCCGGAGACGATCTTGACCGTGCTGTCGTTCCCTGGTGCGGGGGCATCTTGGAGGAGAAGGGCGAAAAGCGTTGTCAGTGCCATGTTGTTGGTTCCCTGTGTACGATTTTTGGACTAGCTCATGCAGTATAACGCGTTCGTTCTTTCGGCGGAAGGATGCGGTGCGGGCTTGTTTCCACCCGGCACCCGAGCCGCGCGGTCACGGCTCACAAAGGTCCAGAAACAGTCTTGGCGCGGCTGGACGGGTACGGCTTCCAGAGAGCTTTGTAAGACATTGTCAGTCCGGCCCCAGGGTGGGGGACGGCGCACGGGCATTGGGTTTCTAATGGAATTTATGCCTATTGCAACCTTCTCCGAATCCACCAGCCGCAGACGCCTTTTCGGGCTTGTGGGGGCCGCCGGAGTCTCCTTGCTGACGACTCCCCTCGCATTCGCTGCTTCCGACTTCTGGAACAAGAAGCCGTTCGCGGAATGGAGCGAGCAGGAGATCGAGCAGTTGAAGACGAAATCCCCGTGGGCGAAGAAGATCCGCGGCGAAATGGCGGGTGGCGGTGGACGCGCGGGTGGTGGTGGCGGCGATGAAGGCGGTGGCGGCGGTCGTGGTCGCGGCGGCAACGGCGGGTTGGCGGGCGGCGGTATTGCCAGCGCGGACAGCAATGGCATCGGTGGCGGCGGTGGTGGTCGCGGCGGACGAGGTGGCGGTGGTGGCGGCGGCGGCGAGTTTGCCGCCCAAGGGCCCGAAGTTGTCGTCCGTTGGGAAAGCGCCGGACCTCTGTCGGACATCAAGAAGGAAAAGATGCCCAAGGACATCGAGGGGCATTATGCGATCAGTGTCACCGGCCTTCCGCAGCAAATGTTGATGATGGCGATGATGGGCGGCGGACGTGGTCGGGGCGGCCGGGGTGGTCGGGATGGCGCTGGTCGAGACGGCGGCGGACGCGAAGGTGTTGGCCGGGAAGGCGCGCCGGCTCCCGACGCACCGCAGGAAGATCCCGCAGCACGCCAGAAAGCCATGGTGGCGCGGCTGTTGCAGTCGGTGTCGCTGTCCGCCAAGGGGCACGATCCCCAAAGTGCGGTGATGGTGCTCCAGACTGCGGACAAGCAGTCGTTGATCTTCGGCTTTCCGAAGAAGGACCTGCCGATCGAGGCCAAGGACAAGGATCTTGTCTTCACCATGAAGTTGGGGATGATGACCATCAAGGCCAAGTTCGAGCCGAAGGATATGAATTACAAGGGTGCGTTGAGCCTGTAAGTCTTTCGTTGACTGAACGCTAAACTGACGGTCCAACAGTTCCGGTCTGTTCCCCGCTGCCCTTGCCCCGGGAAAAAGGCCACCCCAGATCGTCTTCTCCAAAAAATACGCGCTAAACTGGGAGCATCGAGGAGAAAATCCCTGAGACCTATCCATTTGGCCACTTGGCTCGTTGCGTCCGCTATCGTACACGCGCAAGCCGTAGGCAAGCCGGAACAGTATTTAAAGGCCATCCGGGCCAACGACCTTGCCGATCTACGGTCGATGAGCAGCGCAGGTCTCGCCGGGGTGCATGACAACCTCGACTGGACGCCGCTCCATTACGCGGCGTTGTATGGCAGCACGGAGGCTGTCCGGGTCCTGCTTTCCGCCGGGTCGAATCCAAACGCGCGGAATCGGGCGGGTGCGACTCCGCTGCTCTACGCCGCCTACGACTTCGACAAGACACGCCTAATGCTGGAAAAGGGTGGGGATGTTGCGGTCAAGGCCAACGACGGTTCCAGTGTACTCTGGGTAGCCGCCGGTGCGGCCAATAATACCCGCACGGTCCAATTCTTGGTCGGGAAGGGTGCCAATCCCTTGCTGGACCAGCTCCGCAACGCGGACCTCTTGATGCGAGCTGCGGAGCGTGGCGATTCGCAGTTGATCCAGTTTCTACTAAGCAAAGGAATCGCGGCGGGCAATTCGTCGAAGAACGGAGAGACGTCGATCGACGACGCTGTCGGCCGCTATGCCGACGAGAAGGTTGCAATTCTTTTGGCCGCGGGTGCCAAGGTCGATGTCAAGAATACCTTTGCGGGGAGTGTTCGGAACGGCCCGATTGAATCCACCGGTGTGACGCCACTGATGGACGCAGCGGCGCTTTCAGATATTGCCACCATGAACGCAATCCTGAAGGCAGGAGCGCAGGTGAACGCCCAGGATGATCGCAAGATGACGGCCCTGATGATGGCGGTCGCCACCGACCGGGCCGAACCCGCGAAGGTCCGGCGGTTGATCGATTCCGGGGCCGACGTGAATGTGGCGGACCGAAATGGCGAAATGGCGCTGGACTGGGCTCGCAAGTTTCGGAACCCGGAGGTTGTCGGGATGTTGTTGCAGGCCGGGGCGAAGGAAAAGGGCCTCCGAGCCGCGCCAGTGAGGCCCGACGGCTACAGCCCGGACGCGAAGGAGGCGATTGAGCGGGCTTCGAAGCTTCTGGCGAAATCATCAGAGGATTTTTTCCGTGAGGGCGGTGGGTGCCTCGGGTGCCACCACCAACCGTTCGCCGGTCGGGCGTTTGCAGCGTTGAAGGCAGAGGGTTTGACTCCCGAGCCGCGGTTGCGGCGTATTTTTATGGACGGTGTGATTGCGGACCGGGCCCGCGAACTGAACATGCAGCCTCTGCTCAACACCGGCGGCGGTGGTTATGACGGAGGTTTGTACCAGTTGGTCGCGATGGCCGAGCTGGGGGAGCCCGCGAGCGACATCACGGATGCCATGACGCACATGATTGCCGTGAGCCAGCAGCCGTCGGGCGTTTGGACTCTTTCGGGAAGTCGGCCCCCGCTGCAGGAAAGCGACATTACACGCACCCGGATGGCGATTCAAGTTCTGAAGACCTATGGCTGGCCTGCGCGGAAGCCGGAATTCGAGTTGCGAATCGCCAATGCGGGGAAGTGGCTGCTAACGGCTCCGGGCTATACAACGTTGGATGAGGCTGACCGGCTTGCCGGCCTGTGGATGGCGGGCCAGCCCGTAGCGACACTGAAGTCGGTGTCGGCGAAATTGGTCGCCCTGCAACGCGCTGACGGGGGTTGGGCGCAGAGTGCGAATTTGGAGTCCGATGCCTACGGAACAGCCGCCGCGCTGGTTTCGCTGCGAAGGGTGGGGGTATTGAAGGCCTCCGATCCGGTTGACCGGAAGGGTGTCGGCTTCCTGCTGTCGACCCAGTTTCCCGACGGGTCGTGGTATGTCCGCAGCCGCGCAGTAAAGCTCCAGCCGTATTTCGAGGCCAGTTTCCCTTTCGGACACGACCAGTGGATATCGGCTTCCGCAACCGCATACGCGGTGATGTCGTTGGCACCGGTGGTTGCCTCGGTAGGCCGCTAGGTAAAGCGGATGCGGGCGCTATGATCTAGCTTGCCTAAATTATTGTTGCTCCTGTTTTTGGGTCTCAGGCTGAGTGCCCAAACGGTTCCAGAGCCTGCACCGGAGGCGAATCCGGCCCGTCCCACGGTTTCCACGCCGGCCACTTTGACCCCGCTGGGTTACCTCCAGTTCGAGACGGGGATGCTGGGGGCGGTATCGTCGCCGGAATTCGGGACCCGAATCGGTATCAACCAGGTCACCAAGCTGACGGTGGCTCCGCGATTGCAGTTGATCGTACTGACTGAGCCGTATGTGCACAGCAGCAACGAAAAGGGTTGGGACAAGCAGATTCATCCGGGCGAGGTGTTTCTCGGGGCCCAAGCGATGGTACTTAGAGGGGACGGGGTAAAGCCGACTGTTTCGGTGGGCTACATCCGCAGGGTCTATGAAAGTCCGGCACCGGAGTTGGATCTGGGGACGTTTCGGGAGAGCGGGACAGTGCTGGTCAGCAATGAGATGGGGGGCTTCCATTTCGACGCCAACTTCATGGTGCTGAAGCAGACTGACGGTGGTGTCCGGCGTGCCCAGTTGGCGCAGACGCTTTCGATTTCGCATCCGGTGGGCAAGTTCACCGTTTCCTGCGAGTGGTGGCATTTCTCGCAGCCCTTTCTGAAGTCGAACGCCGTCGGCAACCTTTGGGCGGTTTCTTATCCGGTGCGCAGGAACCTGGTGGTGGATGGGGGCTTCGACCATGGGTTCACGGGGACATCCACGCATTGGGAAGCGTTTGCGGGCTTCACGTATTTGCTGCCGCGCCGGTTGTGGCCCAGGTATTAGGATTGGGGTATGCGGATCAGCATCGTTTCGGTTGCCTTGGGTATCTTCCTTGCGGGTAGTTGCGCTCAGGCGGCCGAGGTCACATACGCCAACGTGCGTCCGATTTTGGAGAAGCGCTGCGTGGGTTGTCATGCCCGGGGTGAGATCGGACCGATGCCATTGGGTGCCTATGCCGAGGTTCGGCCGTGGGCGAAGGCGATCCGGGCAGCCGTCATCTCGAAAGCCATGCCGCCATGGCACGCGGCACCGGGTTCGGCGCATGCATTTCTGAACGACCGTTCGATGACCCGGGGAGAGATCGATACTTTAGTCAAATGGGTCGACGCCGGGAGTCCCGATGGCCCGGCAGTGCAAGCGCGCAGCCACGCTATTAGGGAACCAGGCGGTTGGCGGCTGGGGGACCCCGATCTGGTGCTGCGGGTGCCGGGTGTACAGATTCCGAAGTCAGGCATACTGCAGTACAGTTTTGTGATCTTTCCCCTGCATTTCGACCATGACGTATGGGTTCGGGCGGCCGAGTGGCATATCGACCAGCGCGGACAGGTCCACCACATGAACGCTTTTGTGCGGGAGCCGGGGTCGAGTTATCTGGCGGATTTTCCGAAAAACGAGATCTTCACGCCGACTGTTGCAGAGCGTGGCAAGAAACGCTCGGATGAGGCGGTTTTTGCCCGTCGTCAACTGTTGCAGGGCTATGAACCCGGATACGCCCCGATGCCTTGGCTCCCGGACGGGGCCAAGTTGATCAAGGCGGGTTCCGACGTGATTTTCGAAATGCACTTCAACACCAACGGGAAAGAGGCTGTGGACCATACCGAGCTGGGTCTCTATCTTTCCCCCGCGGCTCCCTTGAACAGGGTTGTGGCCGTTGACACGCTTCGCGATTTGGACTTGGCGATTCCCCCGGCGTCTGCCAACTACATGTCGAATGCATCCATGAAACTGGGATCACCGGCGCGGCTGCTTTCGATCCAGCCGCACATGCACGTCCGCGGCAAGAGCATGGAGGTGCGCGCGATCTACCCCGATGGTCGAAAGGAGGTATTGCTGAGCGTGCCGAAGTACGATTTCAACTGGCAGACGACGTACGCCATCAAGAATCCGCCGCTGATGCCGACCGGAACTGTCCTGGAATCGGTGGCGGGGTATGACAACTCGCCGAACAACAAGTTCAATCCCGATCCGGCTGCGACGGTTGGCTGGGGGGACCAGACCACGTCCGAGATGCATATCGCCTTCCTGGAGCTGGTGGTGGATGCCAAGGCCGATGTCGAGAAGCTGTTGACTGTGCAGCCGAAGATGATTGGCACTCCGGCGGGCCGGTAGGTGCGGCCCGCGTTTCTGGTTTGCCTGTGGCTGGTGGCGGCGTCGGCACAGGACACGACTTTCCGCACTGACGTGTCCGTGGTGCGGGTGGACGTGGAAGTTCGCGATTCGTCGGGGAAGATTCTGGAAGGTTTGAAGAAGGAAGATTTCCGGATTCTCGACCAGGGCCAGCCCGTGGCCGCGACTAATTTCGCTTTCGAGGCCGAGCCGCTGGACCTCATCCTGCTTTTCGATCTGAGCGGACCGATGCGGGGGAAGCTGTTGAAGCTGGTGCGGGCGGTGGAACTGGGCTTTCACGAGTTGAAGGCGGGCGACCGCGTCTGCGTGATGGCAGGGCCGTTCTCTGCCTTTGAGATCCTGCCATTCACTCCAGATTTGGACCGGGTGAACCAAGCGATCTTGATTGATGTTTTGAAGCAGAAGTTCGGGGGGCAGTTCATTTTGGAATCGGCGGCCAGTGCGGCTGCGGGGCGTTTCCGGTTGGAACCGAAATCCACGCGGCGGCGCGCCGTCCTGGTGGTTGAGGATAAATCGGAAGGGCGGCCTGGTGCCGAGGGCGCGGCGATCCTGGCCCTATGGCAGTCGGATGCCGCGCTGGGCGAGCTGGTGCTTGGGGGGGGCACGCCGCATGGGGCGATCTCGGCACAAACCGGCGGGTCTGTGGTGATGGCTGGAGCGGAGCCGGGCCCCGCGTTCCAAGAGGCCGTTCAGGGGCTGCGCCGTCGATACACCTTGTATTACTCGCAGCCGGGCGGCACTCCGGGGACTGAGCGGAAGGTGGCCGTTACGCTTTCGCCGAATGCGGGGCCCGGGGCACGTGTGCGCGCCAGGGCCGGGTATGTCGTACCGCGCTGAAGCGCGCGGCCTACATTTTCAGGAACGAGTCCTTTAGGGCCGGATAGAGCGATTGGTACACTTTGTGGCCTTTGGAGTAAATTGCAGCTGTGGCAGCGTCGGGCTCCACACGTGCTTGCTCGCGGACGACTGCGCCGCAGACTTCGGGGACGCTGGTATACTCGCCGGTTCCGACCATGGCGAGCAACGCCGCTCCGAGTGCCGAGCCTTCCTGCGATGCCAACGTGACTACCGGTTTGTCGAACACGTCCGCCAGAATCTGGCGCCAGAAGGGACTCTTGGCACCTCCGCCCGATGCACGGACCGAGCCGACGGCAACGCCGAGACCCTCCACGATATCCAGGCAATCCTTCTGGCTGTAGGAAACGCCTTCGATCAACGACCGGATCAAGTCCGCGCGACGGTGCTTGGCGGTCAGGCCGATCCAGCCGCCGCGGGCCATTGCGTCCAAGTGGGGTGTGCGCTCGCCCATCAGGTAGGGCAGCCACTGCAGGCCCTGGGAACCCGCCGGGGACGTCGCTGCTTCGGCCATAAGCATGTCGTAGTCGATTCCCGGGGCGAGCTGGTTGCGGAACCATTGCAGGCTGAGTCCGGCACCCTGGGTCACACCCATCACATGCCACTTGTCGCGGACGGCGTGGCAGAACGTATGGACGCGCCCGGCCGGGTCGTAGGCCACCTGTTCCATGTGGGCGAAGACTACGCCCGAAGTTCCGAGGGTGCAGGAAACGATACCCGCTGACACGATACCGTTGCCGACAGCGGATGCGGCTTGGTCGCCACCGCCGCCGACCACGGGGGTGCCTTCGGGGATTCCGGTCAGGGCGGATGCCTCCTTGGAGATTGTTCCGGTGATGTCGCTCGATTCGTAGCACTTGGGGAGTCCAGCCGGGTCCACGCCGACTGCGGACGCCAGCTCCGTGGACCAGCGGCGGTTGACGACGTCGAAGAGCGCGGTGCCGGAGGCGTCCGAGACTTCCGTGGCGAAGTCGCCGGTCAGCTTGAAGCGGATGTAGTCCTTTGGCAACAGTACCTTACGTACCTTTTCGTAAACCTCTGGTTCATGGTCGCGGACCCACAACAGCTTGGGCAGGGTGAAGCCTGTCAGGACCGGATTGGCGATGCAGTCGAGAACTTTTTGGCGTCCCACGGTTGAGTTCACCCAATCGACCTGGGCTTGGCTGCGCTGGTCGCACCAGATGAGCGAGGGGCGCAGCACTTGGTTGGACGCGTCCAGAACAACCAAGCCGTGCATTTGGCCGGAGAGACCCACGCCCTTGATTTCGGAGGGGACGATTCCCGAAGCGGCCAGTACGCCTTGGACCGATGCAACGGCGGCATCCCACCAGTTTTCGGGACGCTGTTCCGCCCACAGGGGCTGGAGCATCAGGATTTCCTCGTGCGCTGCGGTATGTGCCGCCACCACCTCCCCTTGACTGTTCACCAGCAGTGCACGGCTGCCACCCGTTCCGATATCAATTCCAAGCCACATGAGACTTCTGTTGTACATCATGGCGTAGGTTTCTGGCAAACTTGTGTGGAGGCCATCCCGGAATGAAGAACCGAAAACAGTCCAACCCCATCGTCCTTGCGCTGCTAGTTCTGTATATTGCGGTGAGCGCTACGTATCAGGTGGTGGGATCTGTATCCCTGGTCACGGGCTATTTGGATCTCCGCAACCAGGTGAAGGAGCCGTTCGAGGTGGCCTACTACCAGCCGCTCATCACTCAGACCAGTGCGTTGGCGGCTGGAGCGGGGTTGGAGGTGGGCGATACGCTGCTGTCGATAGGCGGACATCTTTACGAAGGCCGGGCGCAGGTACAGGCTGCGCGCTGGTACGCCTCGCGGTCGGAGCCGATGCGGGTCGAGGTCCGCAAGAAGGATGGGCGTTCTGTCCGGATCGATCTGCCTCTGGAGGGTTACACCGTCGTTCACGCGCCGGGTGAGGTGGTCTTCCTCGGGGTAATCAACATCCTGATGCCGGCACTTTGTCTGCTGATCGGCTACTGGGTGGTGCTCGCTCGCCTGTCGGACCCGAATGCATGGCTGATCCTCGCCATCCTGACCTACCCTCAGGCTTTTATCTCGTTTTCGACTTACAACTGGTGGCCGTGGTGGTTGCCGCTCCGGCTCGCATGGCACATCGTGGTGATCACCGGTTCCACGTTTGCGCTGTTTTGGCTAGGCATCCGGTTCCCGGAGAAATCGCGGTCGGGTTTGATCCCTGGCTGGGCGCGGCTGCTGCTGTCCGCCATCCAAATCGGAGGTACATTCCTCGCGTTGGTTATCGACTACGTGGAATGGTACACGCCCGGTCCGGTGGAATGGGCCGGAAAAATGAACGATGTGGTGAACCCGGTGCTCAACTGGACCCTTTTTGCGAGCGTGTTTGCCTACGGAATCACCGTTTGGGACAAGCTTCGACGTGAGTCGGATCCGGATTCCAAGCGCCGGTTGAAAATCCTTTGGTATGGATCGAGCATTGGACTTGGAAGCGTTCTTTTCATCTGGGAGGTCCTTCCCCTGGCCGGCTTCAGCCCGGCCGGGATCAAGTGGCTCGGATACCTGAGCGCGGTTCTCCTGCTGGTGTTCCCCCTTTCACTTGCCTACGTGGTGGTGGTGCAGCGCGCGATGGACCTCCGTCTGCTGGTCCGGATGGGAACACAGTATGCGTTGGCGCGGACCAGCATTACGTTGGTCCAGGTGGCGCTGGTGACCTTCCTGATCTGGAAGGGAATCGTGCCACAGGTGCAGCAGCACCCGAAATACGGGGGCTATCTGGTTGGCTTTGCCTTGGTTGTGTTTGGCTTTGTCCGGCGCAGGCTGGTCAAGCGAGGCATCTTCGACCGCCTGCGCGATCGCGTCGACCGGCACTTCTTCCGCGAAGCCTACGACGCCGAAATTGTTCTGGGCGAGTTGGTGGAACGGGTACGCACCATCACCGATCCCGCCGTACTGGTGGAAACCGTCAGCAGGCGGATAGAGGAGGTTATGCACGTGACGCGGACCGCTGTTCTGGTGCGTCAGGGTGACACTTTTCGGACTGTTGGAATGGCCGGGGGTGTGGCCTTGTTGGAGGCGTCGTTTCCCATGCGCCATTTGGCTGCGACCAAGGCTCCGACCATTGTTTACCGGGAGGATCCCGATGAATGGCTGCTGGAATCCTCTTTGGAAGACCGGGCGGCCATCGTCGAGCTGAATCCCGAGGTGCTGGTTCCGTTGCCAGGAAGGTCCAGGCTGATGGGGGTGATGGCTCTGGGTCCAAAACTGTCCGAGGAGCCATATACCGACGGTGACCTCCGGCTGCTGTCCTCGCTTGCATCGCAAACCGGCCTTGGTCTGGAGGTGAGCGACATGGTGGAAACGCTGGCGAAGGAGGCGGTGGGGCGGCAACGGATGCAGCGGGAGATGGAAATCGCGCGGGAGGTCCAGGAGCGGCTCTTTCCGCTGAACATTCCGAAGGTTCCCGGCATTGAGTTGGCCGGACACTGCCGCCCGGCGCTGGGGGTGGGCGGCGACTACTACGACATGATCGAACTGGAGGACGGTCGGCTCGGCATTGCGATCGGCGACGTTTCGGGGAAGGGAATTGGCGCGGCGCTGCTAATGGCCAGTCTGAGGGCGTCGCTTCGCGGTATGACGGACGGCAATTCCCACGATCTGGCCCGAATGGTCCGCAAGTTGAACCGACTGGTATACGAATCATCGACGTCCAACCGGTACGCCACGTTCTTCTTCGGGATCTATGATCCAAAGACGCGGAAGCTGGACTACGTGAACGGCGGGCACAATGCGCCGGCAATTCTGCGGGGCACGGAGCCGGCGATACGGCTGGAAGCTACCGGGGCGGTAGTGGGACTCCTGAAGGACGTGGTGTTCGAGCAGGAATCTGTTCAATTGCAGCCCGGAGACTTGTTTATCGCCTACACCGACGGCATCAGCGAGGCCATGACTTTCGAGGATGAGGAGTGGGGGGACGACCGGATGATCGAGTGCGCCGGTGCCGTTCAGGGGAACGCTGCGAGTGTTCTGAACGCTTTGTTCGAGGGTGCGGACAAGTTCACGGCCGGGGCTCCCCAGCACGACGATATGACAGTGCTATTACTCGGAGTGCTCCGTTAGCCGTATCCGAGGGGAGGAATTATCCTGATAGAAAGCGGTGCCCCTGTCGATTCCGGTCCCCGATATTTTTGAAAGGCTTTCGATCAGCAGATGAGTTTATTTACGCGCGTGACTTTGGTTCTTGTTGCCACAGGTATGTTGCAACTGGCTTTTCCCCAGGCAAGTACTTCCACTGTGGGTGGCACCGTCCATGATTCCAGCAGCGCCGTTGTACCCGGCGCCAAGGTGACTCTAACGAATACAGCGACCAACGTCAAGGTTTCGACTCAATCGTCGTCGGCAGGCCTCTATTTCTTCCCCGGAACAATTGCCGGCCCGTACAAGCTTGATGCCTCCGCAGCCGGGCTTGCGCCGTTCGAAGCCGTCTTCGATGTCCAAGCCGGTTCCCAGGTAACGGTAGACCCGACCCTGAAACCCGCCGGTGCGACCAGTTCGATAACGGTTACCGAGGTGAATCCTCTGGTGAATGTCCAGAATTCCACCTTGAGCCACGTGATTACCAATTCTCAAGTGGACCAGTTGCCGCGGGCCGACCGCACCCTGCTGAACCTGATGGTGACGGTTCCCGGTGTGGAGGGTGGCGGGTTGCGCTCCTCCGGGTTGCGGTATGGTTCCACCGATTTCCAGCTCGACGGCACCCCGCTGGTTTCCCGGACCCGCGGTTACCTGCAGTACCGGCAGCCGGGACTGGATTCGATCCAGGAGGTTAGCGTCGACACCAACAATGTTTCGGCGAAGTACAACACCCCGGTTGCGGTGATCGCCAGTACCAAGAGCGGCACCAACACGTTGCACGGCTCCATTTTTGAGACCCATACCAACAGCCGCGTGGGAGGTGCGCGTACCCGCGATGCATCCAACGCAGCCGCCCCGTTTGCCAACCGGGCGCAGTTTGGCGGCAGCATCGGCGGTCCGGTGTTCATCCCCAAGGTCTACAACGGCAAGAACAAGACGTTCTTCTTTGGGGCGTACGAGGGTACCAAGCGCCTTGCCAACGCGCTGGTGAACTACTCGGTGCCGACGGTTGCCATGCGCAACGGCGATTTCAGCGGGCTGGTGAGTTCCACCGGCCAAGTGACCAAAATCTACGATCCGGCGACAACGGACCCGACCACCTTCGCCCGCCAGCAGTTTTCGTACCAAGGCAAATTGAACGCCATCGATCCGGCGCGCGTTTCGCCGCTTTGGAAGTATGTCATGAATTTGACCCCGCTGCCGACGCTTCCGGATGTGAATCCGTTGATCGCCTCCAACTGGTTTGGCAATGCGCCGACTATCCAGGATGACTGGACGGGCTCAGTCCGCGTCGACCACCGGTTCTCCGATAACGACGTGATCTATGGCCGGTACTCGAAGAACTACATTTTGAGCGATACGCCGTTTTCAGGTGCGGTCCCGCTGAGCACGAACGCGGCCAACCGGAGCGCCTACATTGCCCCGGCGCAGTCACTCGCGCTTTCGTGGGTACACACGGTTTCGCCGACGCTTTTCAATGAGGTCCTGGCCTCGGTGTACCGCCAGGGTTTCTACCAGAATTCCGACCCCACCAACAACGTGAATTGGGATTCGCAGTTGGGACTGCCGAATCCCCTGGCTGCCCAGCAGTGGCCGGACATCCTGAGCCTGGGCCTGAACGGTACCCTGTACCGGACGGTTTATCCGAACGCCGACAAATCCGTCTTCATGCAGGTGGACGACAACGCCACCAAGATTTTGGGAAAACACCAGCTCCAATTCGGTGCCCACTTCCGCCGCGATCTGGTTAACTACCTGCCGCAGCAGGAGCAGAGCGCCGGACTCACGCAGCCCGTGGCGAACTGGACGGCTCTTTGGGACCCGACGGGCACCATCTCCTCGCCCCGTACCACTGCCCTCACCGGCAGCCTGATCGCCAGCTCATACCTGGGACAGATGATGTACGGCATGAAAACCACGCACGGATATTTCTACGAGCGTGAGAACCAGTATGCGCTGTACTTCCAGGACAACTACAAGCTTTCGAGTCGCTTGACGGTCAACCTCGGGTTGCGTTGGAACGCTTGGCCCGCCATTCACGAAAAGTACAACAACATTTCCGGTTTCGACCCGGCATCGAAGTCCGTGGTCCTAGCACAGCCGCTGGAGAACTACTTGGTTCTGAATCCGGCGATGAAGGTCGCCGTGACCCGGCTCCAGACGCTGGGTGTTAAGTTTGTGGACCACTCGGCGGTCGGCCTGTCCCAGGATCTGGTCAACAGCAACTGGAAGGATTTTGCGCCCCGTCTGGGATTTGCATACCGGACGTCGGGTGGAAACCGTCCATTGGTTGTTCGCGGCGGTTTCGCCATCTCCTACTTCCCGGTGCCGATCACTGGCCAGCTCGAGAAGATGCGCGCGGGTATCCCGTTCGTCAGCAATCCGATCTACTCGCCCGACAGCTCCGGCTACTCCCCCGATGGACTGCTGGGTTACAGCCTCCGCAACCGGCCCACCTACACCGCGGGGCTGAACAGCACACACGCGCTGGACAACGCTCTGGGAACTTCCGGCTTGACCGCAGGGAGCCTGACCGGTTCCTTCATCGATCCCAACCAGCCCGATGCGCGTGTCTATGACTGGAACCTGACGCTCGAGAAGGAAGTATTGCCCAGCACACTCGCACGAGTGGCCTGGGTTGGTGCCCAGGGCCGCAATCTGGATACCCAGCGGAACATCAATCCGCAGATCTCCACTTATGTTTGGGCTGTGAACAACGGCACCACCCTACCCAGCGTTGCCGGTGCCAACCGTCCGTACGATTCCACCTACGGCGACGTGATCGAAACCGGCAAGTACGGCTATTCGAACTACACGAGTCTGCATTTGGAGCTTTCGCGGCCACTGAAGAAGGGCTATGGCTATCAGGTGTTCTACGTCCTCAGCAACGCCAACGCACTGGGCTCGGTCGCCGACCAGGGTACCACCAACGTCACCTACCCCTCGTCCTACTACCCCACCAGCCAGGTTTCGGGTTTGAGCCAGAGCCAGTTGGACCGCTTGATGCTTTACCACATCGACCCGACGATCCCCAAAAAGCGCATCTCGTGGAACTGGGTGGTGGATGTCCCGTTCGGCCGCGGCCAGATGTTCGGCAAGCACATCAACCGTGCGCTGGATGCTGTTGCGGGCGGCTGGAAGGTTTCCGGCTACGGCACCTGGGCCACCACTTGGTTCACGCTGCCCGCCGACCAGTTCCCGACCGGCACCCCGCTCGAAATCTACGGCAACAAGTACCCGATCCAGGACTGCCGCAGCGGTCGCTGCCTCTCCGGTTTCCTGTATTACAACGGCTACATCAATCCGGCGCAGATCAACAGCGTGGACGCCAA
Organism: uncultured Acidobacteriia bacterium; assembly: GCA_903925015.1. Taxonomy (GTDB): domain Bacteria; phylum Acidobacteriota; class Terriglobia; order Bryobacterales; family Bryobacteraceae; genus BOG-234. The sequence continues at coordinate 10,888 of CAIYDY010000081.1, read as the reverse complement.
GGGCAATCCGAATGGAATCATGGGCGTTCCGGCCAACTACAAACCGGCGTTCCAGAACTTGATCCCGTTCCCGACCACGCCCATCGCCAATGATCCCAACGCACCTTTCTACGGCACCAACACGGTTTATGTGCCGTTAAAGGATGGCACCACGTACAGGGGAGCATTCGGGGGCATTGCGCCGCTGCAGAACCAGTATGTTCAGAGTCCGGGCCTATGGTCCCTCAGCGCCTCGTTGTTCAAGACGGTGGCGATCACCGAGCGCTACAAGTTGCGGGTCCAATGGGATGTCTTCAACCCGACCAACAGCCCGCAGGAGCCCCAAAATCCTGCGAACTCGCTGGGTCTCCGCTACACCTACCAGAACGGTGCAGCTGCGCGCAACATGCAGTTCACGGCCAGATTGCTCTGGTAGCGGTCGTATGTTGGGAATCCTGAATCGACGTCGATTCTTGTCGGCTACCCCTGCGGCCGGGGCTTTGATGCAAGTCGGAGCCCTGGCCCAGGGCGTGGCCACGAGGATTGCGGAAAAACCCGCTTTGCTGGGCGGTCCGAGAGCACGGAAGGATCGTTTTGATTCCTGGCCGAAGTTTGATCTGACCGAAGAGAAGGCGCTTCTTGACGTTCTGCGCAGCGGGCACTGGTACCGCGGCAATGGTTCGATGGTCCGGAAGTTCGAGGAGTCATTCGGGGCTATGACGGGGGCCAGCCAAGTCTTGGCAACCTGCAACGGAACTTCGGCTCTGGGCATTGCCTTGGCTGCGGTCGGAGTGGAAGCGGGGGACGAAGTGGTGGTTCCGCCGTACACCTTCGTCGCGACAGTGAATGCGGTGCTGCGCGCCAACGCGCTGCCCGTCTTCGTGGATACGGATCCGGAGACCTTCCAGATGGACCATCGCAAACTGGAGGCTGCGGTTACTCCTGCGGTTCGCGCGATTGTGCCGGTGCATCTGGGCGGCAACGTCTGCGAGATGGATGCAGTTACCGCGATTGCCCAGAAGCACCGGATTCCCGTCGTGGAAGATGCCTGCCAGGCGCATCTGGCCGAGTGGCGGGGCCGGAAAGTGGGGACGCTCGGCGATGCGGGGTGTTTCAGTTTCCAAGCGAGCAAGAATCTAACCGCTGGCGAGGGTGGGGCGGTTTTGTTCGGTGAAGCTGCTCTCCGGGAACGGGCATTTGCCTACCACAACAATTCGTACACGGTTTCCGGTGGGAATCACCGGCTTACCGAGTTCCAAGCGTCCCTGCTTTTGGCCCAGATGGCCCGGATCGAGGTGCAGGCGAAGACCCGCACTGAAAATGCCAAGTACCTGACGACGATGCTGAAGGAGATTCCGGGAATCCGACTGGCTGCCCAGTATTCCGGCACCACCAGCAACGCCTACCACCTGTACATGTTGCGATATAGTCCCGGGGAGTTCGCTGGCCTGCCGCGCTCCAAATTCCTGAAAGCGCTGGCGGCGGAGGGGATTTCCGCGTCTGGTGGCTACGCGCCGCTCAATACCGAGGCATGCATTTCGAGAGTCTTGGAATCCCGTGGCTACCGGCGGCTCTTCCCGGATTCGCGTTTGAAGCAATGGCGAGAGGCCAACCGCTGCCCTGAGAATGACCGGCTTTGCGGAGAAGCCGTGTGGATGACCCAAAACATGCTGCTGGGGCAGCGTTCCGACATGGAGCAGATCGCCGAAGCATTCCGCAAGATCCATGCCCATGCGGGCGCGCTTTCCGCCTAGTCATACTGGCCCCCAAAGTGCAGTAGGCTGGAGCTTGGAATCTCCAAAGAAAACCGCAGGCATCCCCAAAGAGCGCTTGATCGTGGCGCTCTCCTTTATCTGTATCGCGATACACGTGTTGCTAAAGTTCGTCATCCATGGTGCCGCAGCATGGGCGAATGCGCCCCTTTTGGTGGCACTGGCGCTTGGCGGTGGACCGCTGCTGTTCGATCTCGTTCGCGATATTCTGAAGGGCCAGTTTGGTGCCGACCTGCTTGCGGGGTTGTCGATCGCGGTTTCGATTGTGCTCGGGGAGTATCTTGCGGGCTCCATTGTCGTGCTGATGCTTTCCGGCGGGACGGCTTTGGAGGACTACGCATCGCGGCGCGCGTCAGCGGTCCTGGCAGCCTTGGCCAAACGGATGCCGACGGTTGCGCACAAGTCCACTGCCACCGGGTTGGTGGATCTCGACCTTGCGGCGGTCCAACTGGGCGACCGTTTGGTGGTTTTGCCGCACGAAATTTGCCCCGTGGATGGCGTGGTGTTGGACGGACGGGGCACGATGGATGAGTCGTACCTCACGGGGGAACCGTTCCAGATCGCGAAGGTGACGGGTTCGGAGGTCTTGTCGGGGGCCATCAACGGGGAATCCGCGATGGATATCTCCGTTTCGCGCCTACCTGCGGATTCCCGGTACAGCAAGATCATGCGGGTGATGCAGGAGGCTGAATCCAATCGGCCCCAGATGCGCCGCCTGGCGGACAAGTTGGGTGCTTGGTTTACGCCGGTCGGGGTGGTGGTGGCGGCGATCGGGTGGGCCGTGAGCGGCGATTCATCGAGGTTCCTGGCCGTACTCGTGATCGCCACCCCGTGTCCCCTGCTTTTGGCGATTCCCATCGCGATCATTGGAGCCGTTTCAGTGGCGGCGTCGCGGGGCATCATCATCAAGAATCCCGGGGTTCTGGAGCTTATAGACACCTGCCGCACTGTGATTTTCGACAAGACCGGAACCCTGACGTACGGGAAGCCCGCCGTTACGGAGATCCTGTGCGCTCCGGGCTTCGCGCGCGCGGAGGCGCTGCGGTACGCCGCCAGCCTTGAGCAGTATTCGAAGCATCCGCTTGCCGCGAGCGTTCTGGATGCGGCAAAAGCGGAGAACGTCGCACCGGTCCCGGTTGAGCACATTAGCGAGCAGCCGGGGGCGGGAATGAGCGCATCGATTTCCGGGAAGGAGGTCAGGCTCACAGGCCGCAAGCAGCTGGCCGACCTACAACTTCCGCGGCAAGCAACGGAAGGCTTGGAATGCATCCTGCTGGTCGACGGCAAGTTTGCGGCTGCCTTTCGTTTCCACGACGCGCCGCGTGACGACAGCCGGTCATTTGTCTCCCATCTGGGCCCGCGCCACCGCGTGAACAAAGTCATGCTGGTCTCGGGCGACCGTGACGCGGAGGTTCGGCACTTGGCGGCACAAGTGGCGATCACGGATGTCCTGTCCGGCAAGAGTCCGGAGGAAAAGGTGGCGATCGTTCGGGCTGAAGCGGCTTTGGCTCCGACTATGTTCCTGGGGGATGGCATCAATGACGCGCCAGCCATGCAGGCGGCCACGGTCGGTATTGCGTTCGGCCAAGCGAATGAGATTACTGCCGAGGCGGCTGACGCGGTGGTTTTGGAGCCGTCCCTCGGCAAAGTGGACGAACTGATTCACATTGGACGCCGGATGCGCCAAATCGCGCTGCAGAGCGCAATTGGGGGCATGGTGTTGTCAATAGTTGGGATGGGTGCCGCTGCAGCCGGTTACCTTCCGCCTGTGGCCGGGGCGCTAGCGCAGGAAGTGATCGATGTACTTGCGGTGTTGAATGCTTTGAGGGTGGCGTTGCCGGGCCGGGAACTGCGGGACTTCAAGGTTGCGCAGGAATAGCGGAATCAGGAGGGGCGACACTCGCCGCCCCTCCGCGTTGTAATTCCTAGATCCACTCGCGGTAAACGCCCATGAGTTCGCGGAGGTCGGCGACGTCGGCGGGCTTGGTGTTCATCAGCGGGGGGCGGACCGGGCCGGCCGTCATGCCGAGGATTTCCATGGCATCCTTCATCACGGAAACTTCGTAACCCTTCTGGCGCTCGCGCAGGGCGTAGAGCGGGTGCACGAAGCGCTCCATCAGGCCGTCGAGACGTGCGAAATCCCGCTTCATGCCGGCATCGGCCAGTTCGAGCGAAAGCTTGGGGGCGATGTTGGAAATACTGGAGGTGTAGGCCTGCACACCGGCTGCAAAGTAGGTGGGGATGCAGTCGTCGCCCAAGCCGCCGAGCCAAGCCAGCCGGTCGCCGTTGTAGTTCATGATGCGCTGGTAGGTGCGGCCGTTGCCCTGTCCGTCCTTCCATGCGGCGAGCGTGGGAACACGGTCGCAGAGGCGCGACACTTGCTGCGGCGAGAACACGGCCCAATCGCGGCTGTAGATCATTAGCGGCAGATCGGTGGCCTTGCCGATGGTCTCGTAATACTGGAACAGTCCTTCTTCCGGCGCATGGCTGTAGTAGGGAGGCAGAATCAGGATGCAGTCGGCACCGGCACGGGCGACCCGGCGGGCTATATCGGCACCCATCACGGCGTTGTAGCCGGTTCCGGCAACCACGGGCATGCGTCCATTGACTGCCTTCACGGTCTCTGCAACGACCTGCTCGATCTCTTCAGGCGTCATGGAGTAGACCTCGCCGGTACCACCGGCGGCGACCATGGCGCAGAAGGGATAGGCGGCCATCGCATCAACATTGGCTGCGAGGGCGTCCAGATTGAGGGAAAGGTCACGATGGAACGGGGTAACGGGGAAACCGAAAACGCCGGTCAGCGTGGCAGTGAACTGTCGGGGAGTCATCTACTACCATTTTTGCACGTTCGGCGAAGTGTAAAAAATGGTGAGAAAAATTCCATGTGTGTGCCACTATCTATCTTAGATACCGTGACCCGAAATGAACTTGTCGGCGATGCGTTGTACATCGCCTGGAGAACAAACGCTGCCGATGCCAACTCGGCGCGCGTTGCGAAGAGGCGCCTTGCGCGGGGCGAAGGAAAACATCTGTACCGGTTGAGGTCGTGGGTGATCGTGAACGGCGAAGGGCGGGCGTTGCTGGCTCCCGGGGCACCCTTGGAGCAAATTGCGGGTGCGGTTTCAGATCGGGCCGATCAGATGCTGTCCAGCCGCTGGATTGCTGGTTCGCGGGCCTGTGCGGAACTTGCGAGGGATATTGAGCGGATGCCGGTGGTGCTGGGGCTGGCCGATCGTCCAGAGCAGTGGCCGTACTCCAGCGCCGCGATGAAGTAGCGTTTTGGATTGTTCTCGTTGGATAATCTTGGTTGGCCGCGAGGAGGACGGGCGGTGGTGGAGCTTGGACCACTCGCAGCCGCATGAGTGAATGGCGTTCAGTAAAGGCTTGTTTTTCAGCTTTGCTAAGGATTGGCTGGCGCGAGACAAGACGGAGCGGTTCCCATCGCAGACTCGAGCGTGAGGGGTGGCCTGATTACAGGCCTCAAGCCCAGGGATAGCTGATGTTTTGGTTCGTCGGCTAGGCCGTAAGCTTGCGCCCAACCGCTGTGCTTCGGAAGCTCTCCACAATCCCCCGCCATTTCCGCATCACCAATTCCGTCAGATTCAGCAACAGAGCCAAGATCAACAGCCCCGGCCAAAGTCGAAGCGACGAATCGATGTAACGCCCGCCGGAATCGAACAGACCACTCAACTGAGGGTTGTAGCGGCCTCCTGTCGATTGCGCGATAGATTTAAGCAGTATTTCGTTGGACCCGTAGTCGGATAACTCGGATTCCTGCCGGTACAGCCCAACTTCCGGGAAGGCGCGGGTTTCGACCAAGGGCCGGACGCGGAACAGGCCTTCCAGTGCGCCGATCCGCACGCGTCCACGGTAGGTCCCCGGCGACACCCGTGACACTTCGAGAGGCTTCTTGAAATCGCCCGGGCCGATGGCGTAAAGTTCCGGCAATGCCGGAGGCTCGGCTGCCAGATTCGATAAGTGATACTCGACCACCAATTCTTCGTTGGCAGAATCGTAACGCGAGGTAGGGTCACTTTCGTTTCCGTGCGGCAGCAGATCCCGGAAGATGTTGGTCCAGAGACGGTCGAAACCATTCCAAGTGACCCAGCTTGCGGCCCAGCGGCTCTTGGCGTCCGAGGCAAAGACGGCGGCGCGGCCGAGGCCATATTGCCACCGCACCAAGAGCGGATCCTTCTCGTCCACTTCCAGAATAGAATCGGCTGTCGGTTTCAAGTCGAAACGCACATATCCGGCCAGTGGCGGTGCGCCCGCCATGTCCACTTTGTCCAACAGGTCGGACGGGTGCTTTACGATGGCCGAAATCGACTTCTCGATTGCCGTGGTGCCCGTATGCTCCTTCACGTCCTTCAGCAGGATCTGTTCCAAGCCGGTTGGCTCGTTCAGGAAGTACGACTTGCCCTTGGCGTTGGTGGCAATCTTCTCCAAATAGGCCCGGTTCACGTCCTGTCCGAGTCCGACTGTCGAAATTGTGACTTTGTTGTTGATCGCGTCCCTGGACAGCTGCATGCTGTCGCCTTCTTCGGAGATACCGTCGGTCAGCAGCACAATGTGCTTGTATGTGGAATTCTGGGTGACGATGCGCCTGTAGGCTTCGTTGAGGGCCGGAGCGATCTGCGTACCGCCATCGGGGGTGATCCCGGCGATCAGGCGCTTGATCAGGGGCTTGTCCTCGGCTTTGCGGATGGGTACGGCCCACTGGAAGGAGTTGTCGAACATGAGGACACCCACGCGGTCCTCGGGCTTCAAATTCTCCACCACGCCAACGGCTGCGGAGCGGGCTAGTTCGATTTTCTTGCCCTCCATCGACGAAGACTTGTCGATGATCAGTACAACCGTGGTGCCCTCGGGCGTACGCGGAGGGGCTAGTTTCGCTGGGAAGGTGCGTTCGATCGGGTCCTCGGGCAATCCCTTGTGGTCCACATAGGCGTTGTGTTCACCCGCGATCCATAAGGCACCGCCGCCGCGTTGCACAAAGTCCTCCACGCGCTGCTTGTCGCGGTAGGTGAGGCGCTCCATGTCGTCGTTGTTGAACACAACCAGCTGGGCGTCGTCCAGGTTCGCGGGCAGGTACTTGGACTCGGCGAAATCAAACTTGTTGGCGGCCAGTACCGCTGCGATGTGCTCCTCGGTGCCGGTGGGGTCATCGGTAACCCAGACCACCTTCGGCCGACGCACGGAAACCGTATTCTCGAAACGCGATTCGCCCATGTTCGGGGCCGACAGTTTGCCGCTGAGGTCGATGGCACCGGCGGCGTTCAGGCTGGTGCGAATCCGGACGCGGTTTTCGCCCGACTGCAACGGGACCTTGTGCGTGCCGATGGTCTTGCCCTCGGCAGCCAATTCGACGGTCGCCTCGACGGGGGCCGGCGAGTAAATAGTCAGATCGACCGGGAATCGCTCACCGGTGAATACCGCGCCGGGGATTCCAACAGCCTGTGTTTGCAGCCGCGGCTGTGGGCGTCCAGCCAAGGCTATGGTGTCGACGGGCACGCCCAACTGCTGGGCCTGCCATGCGGCTCGGGTTGCGGCACCGTCGTTTTCATTGCCGTCCGAAATCAGGACAACGCGGTGGATCATGCCGGTGGGAAGTGATGCCAGCGCCTCCCGCAGGGGCGATTCCAAATTGGTGGACCGTCCGGCGGCGCCTGAAGTCCGCGAGAGCCGGTATCCGGCCTCCTCGGGCGACAGGGTGCGCGGCGTACGGGCGAACGGAATCACGTCGAGCCGGTTGGAGCCCTTTTCGTCGGACAGTCTCCGCAGAATGCCGGACTGCCGTTCCATGTCGGCGTCCGTCATAGATGCTGACGTGTCGACGAGCGCCGCGAGGGCCACCTTGCGGTCGCGCGATTGGTAAACCGGTTCGGCGAGGGCGAGGATGAGCGCCACCAGCATTCCGGTCTTGAGCACCAGCGGGGCACGGTGCGCCTGCCGCCGCCACTCCCATGCCAACCACCCTAACGGTAGCGGTAGCAGCAACAATACCCAAAGGCGGTCAAACGTCATGCTGCGCTCTCCTGCTGGGTTCTAGCTGTGCCTGCGACACGTTGCAAGCGGCTGAGCTGGTAGCTGCCGTAGAGAATCCACTCCGCGACCAACAATCCAATTCCAAGCAGCGCAAGCCAAGGCCAAAGGACACGGTTGCGCCGGAGCGAATCGTTCCACGCGGGTATCCCCTTTCGTGCGTCGCGTGGAGCCGTCCATTTGGCATCCCACATTTCTGGAAGCGTCAAGGAAAATACCCGTTCGTTGCTGCCGGACAGGACCCGCACGCGCGTCGGCTCGCCGGCGAAAAACTGTACGGACCTGTCCCGGATGTTGAAAGGCAGGACCGAGCCTGTTTCAGTCAAGACTTGCACGGTTTTTCGGTCCACCGAGGTCGGGAGCGGGGAAGACACCGCACCCGCAGACTGGGTTCCGACATCCACGTCACGGAAGGTGTCCGGTGATGCCCAATGAAGAATATTGCCGACCAGAATCGGTACCGACAATTCGTAGCGCATCGATCCGGCGAAAGGGTTGAATCCGGAGACCAGCATGTCGCCGCGCGCAATCATGACCGGCCCCTTGTCGATTTCCGCCACCCGCACGTCATCGTTCACAGTCTGCAGCACGGAAGTGGATTCGATCTGGCTGTTGCGTGCCCGCAAACCCTGTGTGAGCGGCTGGTCCGGGATCCAACGCAGGCCCTCGGGGTGGTCGACACGCTCCTTGACGGGAATGGGGGAACGGTCGGAGGGAGGGTCGATCCAGAAGGATTTCCCCTTGGGCTGAACTGCGGGTCTGAACCGGTCCAGGATCACCAGACCGTCATTTTCGGGGGTGTAGGCGCTCTTGGCCCGGAATTCAGCGCGGACCTGGGGGTCGGATTCGAGCGCCGGTTTCAAGGACGCGGGCTGGTCGCTGTAGACGATGACATGGAGTGTGCGTTGTTCCGGCAACTCCAGCGCGGCGTAGTTGTCGGCGGCGAAACCGTCACCGGGGGCACCTTGGAGGTACAGGCGGGCTTCGAGGATACCAGCGGCGCGGCTGGAGAGCTCGAACAAGGTTTCCTTGTCCTCGCCAGGGGGTAATTCCAACGTGTGGTTGCCAGCCGGTGCGTGGCCGTAATTCAGGGTAACGCTTACGGTGCGGCTGCGGCGACCGTAATTTCTGGCGCGGACCAAAATCTCCCAAACACCCGGTTTCGTTTCGGAATGCCGTGCACCGACGCTGCGCAGGCCGCAGTTTTCGACGGCGTCATCCACTGCAAGGACGCGGAAAGCGGGCATCGCGGGCAGGTTCGGGCTGGTGGCTTCCCGGGCGGAAATCCGGCCGGGGCCCGAATAGACGATCTCCCCGGCGTCCGACCCGCTGCGCTCCTGCATCCCCCGCGCGAACTCCAAATTTTGCGAAAGGTTGAGCGCGGTCGAGCCGGGCGTGGTTTCCAAAATTGCCCTGAGGATCTTCTTATGGTCGGTCTCCCAAGCGGTAACCGGTGTCGCAAGGCCGTCGGCACGGACGACGAGGACGCGGTCGGTTGGGGGTACAGCGCGCAGCCAGCCCAAGGCGTTGGCACGGACGGAATCCATCAATGTGGTGCCCTTGGCCCCGCCGGGCAGGGATGCCGACATCCACGCGCTGGAATCCAGGACGAGGACGTGGTCGCGGTGCTTGTTAAATCCGCCGCCGAACTGGAATTCGGCAATCGCCAGCAAGAGCAGCAGCATTCCCAGCAACTGCATGAGGAACGAGACCTTTTGCTGGATTCGGCGGTTGCGGGACACGGGGGCGGGCTGCCCCGGCGTCACCCAGAACCGCAACGTGGAAACCACGTGGCGCTTTTTCGTCCTGTCCAGCAAATACAAAGCCAACGCGACAGCCGCGACACCGCCGAAGGTCACCAGGAATTGGCCCAACGTTAGATTCAGCAGTTCCATTTAGGCGATGCTCCTGGTTTTGACCAACTCTACGAAGATCGCGTCGTCCAGGGACAGGGAAGTTGGAATTCCGGCATAGCGGCCCGAATTGCGGAGTGCGAGCGTGCGCAGAGAAGCTGCGAATTTGTCGAACTCCTCCGTGTAGCGCTTCCTTGAGTCGGAATCGACATGGATGTGGAGTTTCGCCCCGGTCTCGGATTCCACCAGATCAAATTCGCCTGACCAAGATGGCGACCGCTCGTCGTCGGTCCAGAGTTGGATCAGGCAGATCTCGTTGCCCGCATCGGCGATGTACTGGATGGCCTTCTCGCAGTTCTCCTCGCCCAGGAAGTCCGAGATGATGACAACCAAGCCGCGTTGGGGGAATTCATTGAGGAACTGGCGGGCCACCTTCATGAAGTCGGTGGAGCCGGAAGCCTTCAGCTCTTCTAGGAAGGTCCCCAAGGGGCTGAAACGCTGGCGGCCACCGCCCACTGTGCGTCCCTTGTGCAATTCGCCTGCGAACGGCATCAACTCGATCATGTCCAGCCGAACCAACCCAACGTAGCTCAAGGATGCGGCCAGTTTGCGGGCATATTCGAACTTGGCGGGATCGACTGCCATGGATTCCGATGTGTCCAGCAGTATCCGCACGGGAACGCGCGGCTCCACTTGGAACATCTTGAGGAACATCTTGTCGAGGCGCATGAACGCCCGCCAGTTGACGGCCCTGAGGTCGTCGCCCTGGTGGAAATTTCTGTGGTCTAGGAATTCCTGGCCTCCGCCGGAGAACCGGGAACGGTTGTGTCCGCCCACGAGTCCGTTGAAGGAACGCTGCCAATGGATGGTCAGCCGTTCCAAGCGCTCCAGAAACCGCCGGTCGAGCAAGGGTTCGTTTGCCACGGCAGTAATAGACCCTAGGCCGCCGGAGCCTGGGCCTTGACGTCGGCGATGATCGTGGCGAGGATCGAGTCCGGTGTCTTGCCGTCGGCATGCGCGTCGAAATTGGGCACCACGCGGTGCCGCATGACGGAGACCGCGATCTGCTTGATGTCCTCGACGGACAGGTGGCTGCGGCCCTTCATCATCGCGAGCACACGGCCGCATTCCACCAACGATTGGGCTCCGCGCGGCGAACTGCCGTAGCGGAAGTATTTCTTGGCCTCGGGATGGGCGTCGGCTTGGTCGGGCTGGGTTGCCATCACAAGTTGGACAGCG
>CAIYDY010000080.1 GCA_903925015.1 uncultured Acidobacteriia bacterium | reverse complement strand
TCCGGTCCCGCTGGCCGACAACAAACGGACCACGATGCGGTCGGCATTCACAAGCCCCGACAGCGAAAGCTTCAGCCCGGGGGGCACCACCCCGCCTTGGCGCAACCATGCACCGGGCAACGAAAACCATGCCGGACCTTCCGGAACCGACGCTGTAACACGCGGGCCAACCTGGATCAACCGTGTCGCAGCCAATTCGTCGGCGCTTACCGCCAAAGCAATTGCGTCGCGGCGAAGCTGCAGGAAGGAAATTTTCCGTTCCGGCCTGGACCCCTGCGCCCGGCACAAATGCTCGAAACAGGAACCGCCATGGCGCACTGCGTAGGACTGGAGCTTGTCCCAATCGAACCGCCCCTTGGCGATGAAAAACGTGCCACTCGCCGATGCGCTTGCGACCAGCAGGTCCAAGTCCTTCCGGTAGTTGAACCCGGTGCCGTCAAGAAATTCGCGGTACTCGGGCTCCAGCGGCACCTTCGATTCACCCAGGAACCCCGCGCCACGCAACAACGCGAAGTCAATCCGGGCGACGGTCGCGTCCTCCACAGGAAATCGTCCCAACAGGGACGCGGTCTCCCAGAACGCAACCGACGCCCGCCACTGCCACAACGTCCACGCCCCCGCCACGCAAAACAAACCCAATACGGCGATTGCGGCGATACGTCGGGAACGGTTCATACGGCTGATTCTACGCGGTGCGTTCGCTGGCCCAGAGTGCCAGGTAGCCCTGCAACTGCTTCATCATGGCGTGGAAGCCTTCGATGGTCAGCGATTGCGCGCCGTCGCTGACAGCCTTTTCGGGGCAGGGGTGGACTTCGACGATCATGCCGTCGGCTCCAACCGCAACCGCCGCCTTGCAGATTGCCGGAACGAGGCTCCGCTTCCCGACCGCATGGCTTGGGTCGATGATCACGGGCAGGTGGGTCAATTCATTGAGCACCGGCACGGCCGAGATGTCGCAGGTGTTGCGGGTGGCCGTCTCGAAAGTACGGATGCCGCGTTCGCACAACATGACGTTCGGGTTGCCGTGCGCCACAATGTACTCGGCCGACATCAGCAATTCCTTGATGGTCGCGCTCAAGCCGCGCTTCAGCATCACGGGACGGCCGCACTTGCCGAGCACCTTCAGCATGGCGAAATTCTGCATGTTGCGCGCACCGACCTGCATGATGTCGGCATATTCGGCAACCAACTCCACATCGCGGTCGCTCATGACTTCCGTCACGATGGCCAAACCGGTGGCCTCGCGGGCCTTGGCCAACAGCTTGAGTCCTTCGCCTTCCATGCCCTGGAAATCGTACGGCGACGTGCGGGGCTTGAAGGCTCCGCCGCGCAGGATCTTGGCCCCGCCCTCGGCAACCGCGTAGGCGGTCTCCATGATCTGCTTTTCGTTCTCCACCGAGCACGGTCCGGCCATGGTGACAAACTCGTTGCCACCGATTGCGGCCTTGCCAACCGTGATGACGGTGCGTTCCTTGCGGAACTCCTTGCTGACGAATTTGTACGGCGCGGTGATCCGCACGGCACGCTCGACACCCGGTGTCGCTTCAAGCGATTCCAGACAACTGGTCACATCCCCCCCTGTTCCGACAACCCCGATCACAACCCGTTCCTCGCCGACAATCGAGTGGACCCGAAAGCCGAACTCGTGAATTCGTTCGCAGACATGTTCGACCTCATGCTTCGGCGCATGCGGACGCATCGAAATGATCATTCTTAAAGCTTTCCTTCCAAAATGGAACTTCCAAAATAAAAAACCCACTCCTAGGGAGTGGGTTGGCACAAAACTGAACTGCAAACAGGTTCAGACCAACACCACTATGGAGTGGAGCGCCAGAATCGGTAGCCGAAAAATGTGGCCGGGGCGTTGGTCATCGAAATTCCAATATACCCCGGCGCGGTGGGGATTGGCAAGCGCCGGGGCATAATTTTCCCAAAAAGTTTAGCCACCATTGAAAGGTGTATACACGCTAGTTCTGTTCGCTTGCCTCAAATATCCCAACTAGTTGGATCAACAGGAGGCAGCTACGTTCGAAAGTGGCCTGGTGTGCTCCTGTACCGGCTATCAGTTGCTGACGCGGGATGGCGCGGCGCAGCCTATCGTTAGACTGGGGTTGATGTTGGAACGTTCAAGCTCCACCATGGCATCGATCAGAATGTCGGGCACACCCGTCTTCCGCAGCTCCAGCAATGTCGCCGTGCCGAATACGAAGTAGTGGGGACGGCTCCGGATCACATTCACGATTGTCTTTATGGGCACACCGGAGCCAACCATCTGGACAACCTGATCGTTGGTCGTGATGCCTCCATCCACGCACTGGGGACGGACCGGACCTCTGCGAACACGGTAGCTGGCTGTCATCAGGATGACAACCATGATCACGAACACTAGGAACCGGAAGAGGGCATCTTCCTCAACCCGGACCTGATGATGCTTGCACTCGCTGCAGGAGTACGGCTTGACAAAGAGCAGAGTCTGCAAGCCCCCTTTGACACCGCGGCGCTTGCGCCTCTCCAAAACACCCCTGTTGCAATGATCGCACTTGGACGGTACACTCGGCATGGGTTCTCCAATCTTTGAGTGGCACATGCTCTTCGAGGAACATGGTCAAGCCACAGGCTAACAAAAATACGAACTCAATCTCATGACAATTTATAGCTATGTGCATGACAAAAAATACTCTGCCGAAATACAGCTCCCGTTATCTCCCTGTAGGAATTCGGCGGTAGAATTGCGAGAGAGGCCTTGCAGTCGAGGGTGAGATTACCGAAGGCACATTCATGTCACCGACCGAACAACAAGCCGAAAAGCGTACGCGCGTCAAGCTGGATGACGAACTCAAGATCCAGCTGGCAATAGACCGTTTCGGCCCGCAACTGGTTGATCTGGAAACCCTGGCAAGGCGGTACAACCGGGCTGAGTCTGTCGTCTCCCGCGCAATTTCGAGTGCCTTTGCCGAGGGCCTCGTGGAAGTACGGCGGGTAGACCGAAGGACCGCCCCGCTGCGACGGCCCGATCTGGAAGACGCGCTACTCAAGCGATTCCCTCTTCTCAGGCGGGCGATCGTGATCGAGACGGACAAAATCGACGATCATGCGGTACAAGAAAAGCTCGGTACTGGGCTGGCGTTCTACCTGCATGACCGGGTGTGGACCGATAGGGAACGCGTTGTACTCGGAGGCGGAAGGAGCGTTCACCACGCAGCTGATTGCCTAACCCAGTTCCCGAATCGGCTGCGTCCCCGCGAGGTCACAGTGATTTCGGCCTGCGGCGACTGCTATCCCAACCATCTGGAACGAAATGTTTGGCTGGACGCGGATGCCAATGCCAGCCTGCTGGCCCGCGCATTCGAAGATATTGTCCAGGTGAGGCTTACGTCCAAGCACATCCTCCTGCGAGCAGAGGATCAAGACGTACGATGGAAGACGGACTACGCTGAAAAATCGTTCGGAATAACGGGTCCACCGACCTTGGGCATCTTCGGGGTGGGTGCTTTCGACGCCCAGCACAGACTCGCACGACTCACGTCGGATAGCACCGCACAGGCACTTCTGCCCCCTTGGGAATTCGTGTCGGGGCTCATCGGCAAGCTCAAGGATCTGCTGGAACTGTCCCAGTCCATCACGAAGGACAAGAAACACGATGCCCCGGTCGTCGGCGAGGTCGGCATGTCACTTTTTTGCAGCGCAGGTGACGTTCCGGGCAAATTGCGCGCGCTAGTCGATGAAATCAACACTCATCTTTTTGCGCCAACAATGGAACAGTTGGCACGCATCGGATCCATCATCCTTATCGGGGGTGGAGAAACAAAAGCGCCCGTCTTCCGACGCATACTCGACTGGGATATCGGGGGCCACAAGGATCCACGACCAGCCTTCCACATGATCTGCACCAACGAACAGACGGCACGACTCCTACTGCCGTAATGGCGGATGTTCCAGCGAGGATACCGATTTTCGGGGGGTGTACTCAGAACTTCTCGCGCTTCTCCAAATGCCCCTCGATTTCCTTGCGGTCCCGCCAGACCGGGTGCAACTTCTTCGCGGTCATCAATTGGAGCTGGTCCGTCAGGTGCGGCGAGCCCGGCTGGCTGGAATTGCCGTAGCTGACGGCGCACTGGGCCTTCTGGACTTTCGAAAACTCGATCCCGCAATGGAAAGTTTCGCCATGGGCGGCGTAGAACTTGTCCCCCACCTTTCGTGTGTAGGCGATGGTGCGGAAGATGCCCGAGTTCCCTGCCCCGCCGTTGCCGGGCACGTCGCCCCCGCCGCTGCCGAAGCGGTAGACATCGCCCCACTTCACATCCAGCGCCCCGTAGGTTTTCTTCAGCACGGCAGCCGTTTGCTCCATCGCCTTCCATGCACCTGCCGGATCCGCCAGGCCATAAGCGGATTCGAGCGGCTTGGCCGGATCGTATTTCACGCGCAGCTTGGCCGCAATACCGCCCGGGCCTTGGAAATACGAATCCGCAAATATCTGGAACAGGACGGCTCCCCGGCTGTCCACCTCGGTCAGGTGGTCCCATTTCGAGAGCAGCCGCGCGGCCTCGGAATTGGGGTCTGCAGCCTTCAGCAGGTCGGGCAGAACCTTGTCGGCCAGTTCCATGCGGGTGGAAAGCTTCGCCCCGAGCAAATCCTCATACGTGAACTTGGCACGTTCATTCACCATCCGCAGGGACCGCAGGGTCCTCATCTGGGGCATCTCCGGCCCGCTGGGAGCCACGAACAGGGCATACTTTTTCGGGTCCAATTGCGGGGAGGTCATCAGCCATGGCGGTTCATTGGTGTTGACGCTCCAGCCGCTGGCCGGGTCCAGTGTCCTCGGCAGTTCCTCAAAGGATAGGTAGCTGTCCCACATGGTCTGGGAGGTATCGCCGGGCACAACCTTGGACCAATACCGGTAGTCGCCCATCTTCCGCTTGGGCACCAAGCCGTCGCACACGATCATCGTATGGCCGTCGGCATCGGCATAGCTCTGGTTCCACATCGGGACCGACATCATTTTTAAGGCCGCTTCGAACTCCTTCAGATTCTTCGCCTCGCCCATGCGGAACCATTGCTCCAGCATCTTGGGACGGTCGAGGCCAGCCACACGCATCGCCACCGTGAGCCCGCGCTCGTCGAACACCACCGGGCCTTGGATGCTGCGACGGATCTCCAGCTTCTCCTCCTGGAACGAGCCGTCCTTCTGTTTGATTTTGATCGTCTTCGTTTCGCGCTCGAAGGGCATCCACTTGCCATCGTATTGGTATTGGCCGTCCTTGACGGTCAGCTTGTAGAAATCCACCGTGTCGATGGTGTTCACGGTGCGGCCCCAGCCGGCGGTCCGGTTGAAACCCACCACGGGGGTGGGAAAACCGATTTGCGGCGCGCCATAAAGGTCATAGCCGGGCCCGACCAGTTGCATCTCCATGTACCGGTAGAACGTGTCACCCCAGGCCAGATGGGGATTGATGATCAGCATCGCCTTCCCGCTGGCCGAATGTGCCGGCCCGATGGCCCAGGTGTTGGACTCACCGGCAAGTTCCTGTTCCTGAAGCGTGGGCATAAACCCAACATTGGCGTCGCGGAGGGCAGCGTTGACCTCGTTGCGCATTCGTGCCATCGACCCCATGTACATGTAGTGGACAGCTCGGAGGGAATGCTGGACCACATCAAGCCCGCTGACCGGCAAAACCAGGCGCGCATCCGGCGCGATCGTTTCGGGATGGGCCTTGCCATAGTCGGTGATGCCTTGGGCGAAGGCGTCCAGATACTTCCGGAACGTGGGGTCCTGGGCGGCGTACCAGACCTTGGCACGCTCCGGTACGCCGTTCAACTGCACCCATCGGTCGAGCGGGAGCGCGTCGGCCCCCCAATACTCGGCCCCCCGTCCGCGCGATTCGCCGTAAAGGCGCAATAGAAGATTGGCTTGGTTCTGCGCCTGCGCCCAGCCGTTGGCGTAGAACATCGATTCCCGGTCGGCTGCGAAGATGTGCGGGACGCCATATTGATCCCAAAGGATCTCGGCCTTGGGGGCGGCGTTCAACACCGTCCCCAGCGATATCCAGAGTAGTAGTGTGCGCATGGGTTTCACAAAATTTTAGCAGGGTCCAACTAGCCTGAAGAACGACTCTTCGTGGTGGCCGGCCTTTTGGCGGCCCTGAACGCCGAGCGACTTCGGATCGAGCGCGAAGAGCGCCGCCTGCGGCGTCGCCAGGAGTGTGGAGGCGTAGTTGGGCAGGTCGGCGAAATTGAGCAACTGTGCAGCGCTTAAGTGGGTCTGGTTCAGGTTGTACTGGTTGCCCGCCAGATCGCGGTTCCAGCCGATGTTCCGGGGCAGCGCTCCGGCGAAACCCTGCATGCCGAATTCCATGCGCCACTTGGAGGGCAATTCCATGTCGAAGGAGATCTGCCCCAGCTTGGAGCGGGTGGAGATGCCCTTGTAGTAGCTTTTTGAGTCCTCAACGCTGAAGAAGGTGTAGAAACCGCCGCGCGTGCCGCCAAGCTTGAAGGGGCTGCCGAATTCGACCGAGCCAGCCTTCTGGTCGTAGGAACCATAGGTCAGGCTGATCTTGCCGGTGG
>CAIYDY010000079.1 GCA_903925015.1 uncultured Acidobacteriia bacterium | reverse complement strand
TCAACCGGCTACGAAAACCCCGTCAGCTGGCGGCGGGTGTGGTTCAATGGTAGAACGTGGGCTTCCCAAGCCTGAAACGAGGGTTCGATTCCCTTCACCCGCTCCAGTCTTTCTAAGTAGCTCTCTAAGAGACAGTCCCGAAAAACAACAACACCTGAGAATGCACAAACGGGAATAAAAACGGGAATGGCACCCTCCGATTTGCGCTCCAAATGGGGGTGAATTGCCAGTGTTTGCTGGCGATTGGTGGTGGCATTCGAAAGCTGGAAACGGGAATTCTCGGGGCACCCGTTGCTCACCCCGCTTCACCGAGGGAACTGAACCTTCTCTGCGCATCCGAGTCTTTTTGCCGCCGCCAACACGTCTGAAGTCGGCAACGAATTTTTGAGCACCAGGCGTTCGAGGGGATAGTTCAAGGCGTCTTTGACCTGCGGTGTGGCTCCCTCCTCCCAACGATTTTTCCCATCGCGTTGACGGCGTCAGACTGCGCCCTGTGAGTCTGCGGCGACGCGCGAAAGCGGCTGGGCCTGCGCTTTCAAAGCCGCAGACTGCCGCCGCCAGTGGTAGCCTGACTCCCCGCCGACCCGCGCCCCACTGCGCTGCCGCACCGCTCCTCCGACCGCGCGGACGCTGCGCTCCTTTCCGACACGTCTCGGCAGGAAGACAAGGCCAGAGGATGCGCCAGCCGTCATGCCTCAGGCGGGTGCCCTGACTCCCGCCGTTTCCGCCAGCGCGTCCGGCGACGATGCGCCGCGCAGAAAGCTGAATGCGCTCCGCGCGTGCAGTTCGATGTAATCGGGCGAAGCCATGCAGGGGCCGCTATCGGTGACAAATGTCGTGCGCCATCACGGACCAATCTTTGAGAGGAGATTTTCTGGGAGCCAATGGAGTGAGCGACGCAGCCAGTTCATTACGGGAGGGCATTTCCGCACGAGGTGGAGCAGCTGAGTGGCGTTGACGGTATTCGGCCCCTTCACCCCGATGCCAATCAGGCAATCAACCCCTTCCGGACAGCGGTCCCCTTCTGCCCATCGCTTCACCTGTAGCGACCTGCTTTTCCCAGCAGGGATTTTCAATGGGCCGATTTGGATAGGTTCACGACCATCGTTGTGGGCGAACAAGTCGATGTCCTTCATAACGCCGCCGCGATAGGCCGGCACAAAACAGCCGTGCGCCTCGAAGAGTTTTGCGACCAACGTCTCAATCTCGGTGCTCCCCAAGCACTCCATCAACTGGTCATCGCCATTGTTATCCGGCGCCCAGTGCTCCCCGGTGCCGACCCGTCCGGCCACGTAATCCACTGCTTTGAAGTTTCCCCAATCGTTCAATTGGCGAAAGGTTCCACGGGCGTAGAACTGATTCGCCCCGATGCCGGCCAAAACGGGCGGCACTTCCTTGCAAGGACGCCGATGCACAATTTTCACCGGCATCGCCTTCGTGGTTAGCCACTGACCCTCGTCATGCTTCCGGCTTGGCAAAAAGGCGACTTTGCCAGCGGGTTTCAGCACCCAGACTTCGCCTTGATGCACCGCAACCATCAAAGTCTGGTCCCACAAAGATGGCTCCCCACGCTGAACAAATGCACTCGGCTCATTGCCGGCTTTTTTAGCCGCATAATCGGCCGCCGAATAGTTGTCGAAAAAAATGGGAGCAGCGGGTCGTTTGAGGGGATTTTTGCCGGCTAACCAATCTTCCAACATCGAGTTGCCTTGGCCGAATTTGAGGTAGAAGTAGTCCATAGGTATTTTACGAGGTGAGTGCGGGCAGCTTGGCGTAGAACTCACGCAACGCTTCCGCGTCTTGTGCCTGCCAGGGCTGCTCAAATATCGACGCGGCGTTTCGCTGCGTCAACAGCGAGTCCGCAAGTTCGCCCGCACCCGGTTCTCACCAGTGGCCGGAAGCCCGCCACCGGCCGACGGGGATTTCATTTTCCCGTTGACCACGCCTCAGCGAACCGACATCCGCTGACTGGCGTGTCGAACAATACGGTGGTGAAGCTGCTTCGGGATGCCGGCGCGGCGTGTTCGGCCAATCAGGGCAAGGCGTGGGCAATCCGAAGAACGACGTGCCGAAGGGTGTTTAACCGCTGACCTGAAGCGACGGGCATTTCTGGTTTCGATTTGATTGGACTGCCCTTGTCCTGTCGAACGGGTTAGGATTTCCTTGGAATTCCAATTCGCTAATCATTCTTGCGCCGATGACCTTTGCCGAACTCAAGCCAAACAAGATTCAGAGCGGCGGCGAATTTAACCCCCCCTGCAGGATCGGCCGCCTCCTCGCCGAAGTCATTAAGCCCTATCATGGGCGCATCCTCGACCCGCACGCGGTTCGGGCGGCAAGTTCGTCTCCGAAGGTAAGTCGAAACCCGCCGCCGAACTCTCCATCCACGGCTTCGAGAAGACCAAGGAAACCGGACGCCTCTGCCGCCTAAGCCTTCGGCCAACTACTCTAGCGCCATGAGCGAATCCCCTAAATCCGGCGGCGAGCTCTTCATCGTCGATAACAGCGATGAATCGTGGAAAGGCCTGCGCTACCTCCAAGATTGGACCGAAATCGCCAGCGCCTTCGACATCGCGACCGGCTACTTCGAGATCGGCGCACTCCTCGCGCTCGACGGCAAATGGCAGAAGCTCGAAAAGATTCGTATCTTGATGGGCGATGAGGTTTCCCAGCGCACCCGGCAGGCACTACTGGATGGTCTGCGTGCCCGCATCACCCAGACGCTCGACACCAGCGCGGAGGAAGTAAAAGAGTCGAACGATTTCCTCTCCGGCGCCGCCGCCATTGTCGAAGCCCTGCGGAAAGGCCAAATCGAATGCCGCGTGTATGCGAAGCGGAAATTCCACGCCAAGGCTTACATCACGCATCCGCGAGTTGCGGTCATTGGTTCGGTCGCCCTGGTCGGGTCCAGTAACTTCACGCTCCCGGGCCTCACGCAGAACATCGAGCTCAACATCCAGGTCAAAGGTGCGGGTGACGTGGCCCAACTGCAGGCCTGGTTCGAGTTGCACTGGGAGCAAGGCGAGGACATCACGCCCGACGTCATCCGGATCATCGAGCGCCAGATTGCCGAATACACGCCGTTCCAAGTCTACGCCAAGGCGTTGCAAGAGCTGTTCCAAAGCCATGAGTTGCCGCCGGCCGCATGGGAGCAGACGCAGTCGAAGATGTATCACCATCTCGACCTCTACCAGAAGGAGGCCTATCACTCGCTGCTCAAGATTTCCCACCAGCATCGCGGCGCGCTGCTGTGCGACGGCGTCGGCTTGGGCAAAACCTTCGTCGGCCTGCTCCTCATCGAGCGGCTGATCCACGACCGCAAGAAAGTCGTCCTGATCGTGCCGAAGTCCGGGCGTGTCGCCGTGTGGGAGCGCAACCTTCGCAAATACCTGCCCCACCTCTTCAAGGGCTTCAGCAACCTCCGCATCTTCAACCACACCGACCTGATGCGCTCGGGGGACTTCCCCGAGGAGATCCAGCGCATGAAGGAACAGGCGGACGTGCTGATCATCGACGAAGCGCACCACTTTCGGAACCGTGGTCTGGCCAAAACCAAAGAAGGCGAGATCCGCTCACGCTACTGGAAACTGTATGACCTCGCAGAGACCAAGACTGTGTTTCTCCTCACCGCGACGCCGGTCAACAACCACCTGACCGATTTCCAGCATCTGATTGAGATCTTTTCGCGTGTCGAGAACCCCAACGCCTTTGCCACCTCGCTGGGCATCCACGCCCTGCCCGCCTATTTCAAGAAGCTCGAAAAGCAACTCCTGCAGATCGTCGCCAACAAAGGTTGGGGTGAGCTGTTTGACCACAACCAGGTGGAAATGGAGCCGCTGCTTTTCGAGGATAAGCTATTCCGGGGGCTGGTAGTCCAACGCAGCCGGGCCTACGTGACCCTTAGCCAGAAGCAGCAGGGGGCCGTCGCCGCCCTTTTCCCGGTGAAAGAGCCGCCCCAGCTCGTCCCTTACTCAGTCTCCAAGACCTACGGGCACCTCCTCCTAAAGTTGGAGGTGGCCTTTGCCCGGGACAAACCACTCTTCGCCCTCGCTCCGTATTATCCGCTGGAGTACTTCAAGGGCAATGTGGAGCTGATTCAAGATTTTGAAGGCGGCCGCCAGAAAGGCATCGTGCGCCTGATCCGTATCGGGTTTCTGAAACGTTTTGAAAGCTCCATCGCCGCGTTCGAGCAGTCCTGCCAGAACCTGCTTCTGAAGCTGCTGGCCTTCATCAAGGTGAACAGCGAAACCGAGCATGAGCTTAAGCAGTTCGAGAAGTGGAAGATTCGGAATGCGGAGTTGCTGGAGTATATCCAGTCCCGTAAGGCTGAGTTCGCCGGAGACGACACTGAGGAGGAGGACGAAGAGCTTGCCGATGAGTTTGCGGGCCATTTCTCGCCCCTGGAGCGCGACAACTACAAAATGTCGGAGATCTTCGACGACACGTATGGTGACCTGGAGACACTGACGGCGTTTCTGGAAGAGCTTCAGCGCCTGGACCCTTCCCACGACGACAAGCTCAAGGCGCTAATCAGGCTGCTTACCAAAGACGCCGTGCTCAAAAAGCACAAGGTCATCGTCTTCACCGAGTTCATGACCACCGCCCGCTATATCAAGAAGCAGCTCCAGGACACCGGCATCCAAGGTGTGGACGAAATTGACAGCGACAGCAAACGCGACCGGGCCGACGTCATCCAGGAGTTTGCCCCTTACTACAACGAAAGCAGCAGTGCCAAGCTGGCCGCTGAAGGGCGCGACGAGATCCGTGTGCTTGTTTCCACGGATGTTCTCTCTGAAGGCTTGAACCTCCAGGACGCCACCCGCCTGATCAACTATGACCTGCACTGGAATCCGGTTCGGCTAATGCAGCGCATCGGTCGCGTGGATCGCCGCATGAACCCAGCGGTTGAGAAGCAGCTGGTTGCCGACCACCCCGAGCAGGCGGTCCTGCGCGGGAAAGTGGCCTATTGGAATTTTCTCCCTCCCGATGACCTCGATGGCCTTCTGCGACTCTACTCCCGTGTGGCGTTCAAAACGCTCCGTATCTCCAAAGTTTTCGGGATCGAAGGCAAGCAGCTGCTGAAGCCCGACGATGATTTCGACGCCCTTCGGGATTTCACCCATGCCTATGAAGGCGAGGCCTCCCCGGTGGAACAACTCCATCTCGAATACCAGAAACTCATCCGCGACAATCCGGCCTTGGAGCCTTTCCTCAACTCCGCCCCGCTCCGTCTTTACAGTGGCAAGGAGCACCTCACATCCGGCACCCGCGCCGTATTCTTCTGCTACCGACTTCCCGCCGAGGACAAAACTCTACCTTCCGAACAAGCGTGGGAAGGCGAAGCGGGGCGCACTGGTTGGTATCTTTACGATGTTGCCCGCGACCAGATTGCCGAAGACGCCCCGCGTATCGCCGAAGTCATCCGCAGCACTCTGGAGACGCCGCGCCGCCTCTCCATGGAACCGACTTTGCTCCGCGACCTCCGCCTCAAAGTCGAGAAGCACATCAGAAACACCTACCTCAAGCAGGTCCAGGCACCCGTCGGCGTGAAGCCGACCCTGAAATGCTGGATGGAACTGAATTAATCTATGCCCGAAATCCCTCATGACATACGAACGCAATTGCAAGCGGCGCAGTCCGCTTGCGATGTACTTGCGACCATAGCTGCGGCATCAGGTTGGAACCATCAATTCACATTGGATGGCCGCTTTGTCGGTGATTTGGGTGAACTCATTGCCGCGCAATTCTTCGCCATTAAACTTCATCCTCGCCAAAGCCCATGTGACGATGGCACCTGCGCTGTTGGCCTCCAAACGCTCAGAGTTCAGGTGAAGTGCCGTAGGAAGAGCACTGGCATTGATATCCATTGGCAACCTGAACTGCTGTTGGTTTTGGAGATCGATGAGAAATGGGAGAATTGGGACACGGTCTATAACGGGCCGGGTGCTTTTCTATCCCAAAGTGACGGCTTCCTCGCCAGAGAAGATGGCAGGCTGCTGCGGGACGGTAAAAAGGAAGGTCGGCGATTTCATTTGAATCAACTCAGAGATCTGCAGGCGGGGTTGCAGCCCACCGACCTGCAAGTGCCTCAAAGGGACGCTTAGCCATCCACTGAAAGAACTTATGCCCCACGCCGATCTCGACCGCCTCCGCAGTATCAAGACCCTCGCGTCCCTCATCGCCTACCTTCGCGACGAACTCGACTGGCCCATCGAGTCCGAAGACATCGAGGACATCAGCTTCGATTACACCAGTGCCGAACTTGGCATCGCGGCAGAAGCCGCCGTCCGCATCAAGGAGATCAAGCAGCTACGCCCGCTCAATGGCAACCAGCCGTGGGGCATCTTCTGGGTGAACTTCGAGAAGAAGAGTCTCCCCGTCGTCGTCATGCGCCTCATCCTCCGCGCGCTCGTCTTGAAAAAGCGCGCGTCGTCGGGCCAATCCGAGCGGCAGGCCTGGGCCGCCCACGATCTTCTCTTCATCTCTGCCTATGGCGAGGAAAACGACCGCGCTGTTTCCTTCGCCCATTTCGTGGAAAATCCCGGCAACAACCTCGCCGAACTCCGCGTCCTCGGTTGGGACGACGACGACTCGCCGCTCCACATGGACTACGTT
Source organism: uncultured Acidobacteriia bacterium (assembly GCA_903925015.1). Classification (GTDB taxonomy): domain Bacteria; phylum Acidobacteriota; class Terriglobia; order Bryobacterales; family Bryobacteraceae; genus BOG-234. The sequence continues at coordinate 10,513 of CAIYDY010000079.1, read as the reverse complement.
GCCCAGATGCTTCACGCGAAGCTCCGCTGGGACGACAAACTCGCCGCCCAGCCCGACGCCTGGCGCCAGCAGTGGTCCGATGCCTTCCTCATCCGCCACCGCCACGTCGTCCGCACGTCCGAGGAACTCGCCACCACCCTCGCCGCCCTTGCCCGTCGCATTCGCTCCCGTATCCGCACCGTGTTGCGTTCGGAGGATGCCTCCGGTGAAATGCGCAAGCTCCAGCGCGCATTCCAGGTCAGCCTCATCCACGACCTCGACGACGAAGGGTTTGCCGACATGTTCGCGCAGACAGTTACCTACGGCCTTTTTTCCCTCGCCAGCCGACGCACCATCCCCGGCGAAGGCACTGCATTCGCGAAGGACGATCTCCAGCACTATTTCACCAGCCCCTTCCTGAAGGAAATGCTCGGCGTCTTCCTCGGCATCAAAAGCCGCAAGGGCAAAATCGACTTCGACGAACTCGGCGTCAGCGACGTCACCGACCTCCTCACCAGCCCGGACACGCACATGGACGTCGTTCTCGCCGACTTCAACAACAAGACCCGCGGTGAAGACCCCGTCATCCACTTCTACGAGCACTTCCTAAGCGCCTACAACAAGCAGCTCAAAATCCAGCGCGGCGTCTTCTACACCCCACAGCCCGTCGTTTCTTACATCGTCCGCAGCGTCCACGAGCTGCTACAAACCGAGTTCGGCCTGGCCGACGGCCTGGCCGACACCACCACCTGGGGGACGATGCAGAAAAAGCATCCCGGGCTGAAACTCCCCCCACTCACCGACGAGCCGGCCGAAAAGCGCACCATCTCACCGGACGAACACTTCGTCCAAATCCTCGATCCCGCCACTGGCACCGCCACCTTCCTGGTCGAAGTAATCGATGTCGTAGAGAAGACGGTCAAAGCGAAGGAATGCCGCGCGAGACTCAAACGCGATTACGTTCACGCCAAAGACCAAAAGCATCCTGAGCTGCTCAAAGCGTGGAACGACTACGTCCCCAAGCACCTACTCCCGCGCCTCCACGCCTTCGAGCTGATGATGGCCCCCTATGCCATCGCCCACATGAAAATCGGCCTCAAGCTCGCCGAGACCGGCTACCGCTTTGGCACCGAAGAACGCGCCCGCATCTACCTTACCAACGCCCTCGAACCATGGGTCAAACAGCTTCCGCTCATCGGCTTCGACGCCCTCGCCCACGAAGCCGCCGCCGTGAACGAAATCAAGCGGCACAAGCGCTTCACCGTCGTAATCGGCAACCCGCCATATTCCAACTTCGGCCAGCTCAACCGCACAGAATTTCTGCTCAGATTGCTGGACGACTACAAACGCGGCCTCAACGAGAAGAAGCTCAACCTCGACGATGACTTCATAAAGTTCGTTCGGTTTGGTCAACACGTTATCCAACAAAGCGGCATCGGCGCTCTCGGACTAATAACGAACAACGTGTTCCTTGATGGCATCACTCACCGCCAAATGCGGCGGTGTTTGCGCGAATCATTCCCAACGATTCGCATACTCGACCTGCATGGTAGCGCGAGGAAGCTGGAGACTGGCAGAGACGGTGGAGAGGAAAACGTCTTCGAGATTCAGCAGGGCGTGGCAGTTGAAATCTTCGCTTGTCCCGCTGGTGACACGAAGCCATGTCTCCTTCACGCCGATATGTGGGGAACTCGCGACTCGAAATATCGCGCATTGGATAAGACTTCCATCGGCTCAACAGCATGGGCGCCCATCGAATCGCCGGCCCCCAACTTTTTCTTCGTTCCAAAGACATTCGAGACGGGAGACGACTTTCAAAGCTATCCCGGTCTCAAGGAAATCTTCATCACTTCAGGTAACGCCATCAAGACCGAGCGGGACAGGGTTTCGATTCATTTCACGCCGGAAGACGCCAAGGCCGCAGTCGAGAATTTCCGCTCGAAGGACGAAGCGTTTCTCCGTCGGGAATACGATTTGGAGACAGACAGCAGGGATTGGAAAGTTGCCAACGCAAGGGCCGATGTTCGCGACAATCGAAGTGAAAAGCTATTCCGGCCAATTCTCTATCGGCCTTTCGACATCCGACACACTTGGTATAGCGGACAGACGCGCGGTTTCATCGGCACTCCAGCGTATCCGACAATGAAGCATCTCATTGAAGGTTCCAACATGGCGATGGCGTGCTTGCGCCAGACGCGCCGAGCGGAAACGGGCACTTACTTGGTTGGCCGGGGGTTGATTGGAAAGGACATCGTTTCGATTTTCGACATCGGCACTGTCTTTCCCCTATACCTCTACGAGGAGACGTTGGCTTTCGATGCTGGACACAAGAGCATCGGTGCAGCACAGGGGCTGTCCAAGCGCCCCAATTTCACTCCCGCGTTTCTCAAGAAGATCGCGTCCGCTTCACAACTTCCGCAAAAAGGCGAACACGGCCTGCCCACCGGGCTGACGCCCGAAGAAATCTTCCACTACGCCTACGCGGTGTTTCACAGTCCCGGCTACCGGAGCCGCTACGCGGAGTTTCTGAAGATTGATTTTCCCCGCCTGCCATTGACCGGGAACCTGGACCTGTTTCGCGCGCTAGCCCAGCTCGGCGGCGAACTCACCGCCCTGCATCTCTTGGAATCTACCAAACTCGATAAACCGATCACAGAGTTTGTCGGCGGGCGGAATCCGGTGGTCGAAAAGATCTCCTGGTCGCATAACACGGTATGGGTGGATAAGGCGCAAACCACAGGCTTCAAAGGCGTATGCGAGGAAGTGTGGAACTTCCACATCGGCGGCTACCAGGTCTGCGAGAAATGGCTTAAAGACCGCAAAGGCCGCGTCCTCACCAAAGACGACCTCGCCCATTATCAAAAGATCGTCGTCGCCCTCTCCGAAACCATCCGGCTCATGGCAGAGATCGACAAGGTGATCGATCAACACGGCGGCTGGCCGTTGAAGTAGAACCGTGTATGTCCACCTGCCAAAACTGCGGACAAGAAATCGAGTTTCGCTACGTCGGCGGGCGATGCGTGCCAATTCACCCCGATGGCGGCTGGCATTGTGGTTCCTGGACTGATTCTGGTTCCAGTGCTGGATGGCATCGCTCACATGAGCCTCGCGTTTGGCGAAGTGTGAACTTTGCACGCCCAACTACCTGCCCGGAATGTGGCGACCGCGTTTATTTCATCAGGCACAACGACGGCTCCGTTTGGGTAGATGAGTTGGGTTGGCCGTGGCCCAAGCATGCATGTTTTGATCAACCTAACACAGCCACCCACGCTTTCCACGATTGGTCGAAAAAGATCGCTAGGAACAAGAAACCAAACTTAGGCGTGGTGTCCTGTATCCGGCCGTCCCTTTCAGGCGAATCAAACTTCTTCGAAGTGGTTCTCGGAAATAAGAGCAAGATCGGCTTTTTTCTCGCTTGGATGCCGTCTACCGCCTCCCTTCTTGGTGCTCTGGTGTTCATTTCCCGGGAAGATCGTCTCTTGATCCATCCGACTTACGGTGAAATTGCCATGCGTGATATCGTGGATCTCTCAGAGCGCCAAAAGGACCGCCGCGGCAACCCAATGGACACCAGGGACAAAACTCCAGCAATGTCTGTGGAGTCTCGGGAGACGCGTGTCATTTGCGCAATTAAAGCGATAGCGCATGCATCATGGCTAGCCGCTTCAAAAGGTACCGATTCGGATCCTTTTGAAATTGCTAGGCGGAAGGCAAAAGAGTTGATCAATGCTTACCCTGCCGATGTCCGTGCCGAGATAGAGGATCGCTTAGCCCGCGACCAATGGTGCCTGCTTTTGGCGCACCGTCATAACTCGAAGCCCCGGCACAATTAGAGAACAACTATGAATCGTATAAACGTGTTATCCGCAAAGGATTCCAGCGACGTATTCATCCCTTGCATGGTCTGGAAAGAGGGCGATTTAGAGCTGATGAATTCACACCCGCACAAACCCCGTTATCAGCTCGGTGATTTGCAGCAAGACATAGCGTTGCCCCAACTACGGGACCGCTTTGCCGAGACTGGAAAGAGCGCGGTCGTTGTTTGCCTCCACCCTCGGTCACGGCACCGAGGCTTGTCTCGATGGCATCCTTTCCGACCTGAAGCAGTCGGGTTATCGGTCTGAGGGAAGCCGTTTGTAAAACGTCAAATGAATTAAGCACTCATGCAGGCCCTCGCAAAAACCATCAGGCACATTGCAAAGATCAACAAGGTGATCGAGCAACACAGCGGCTGGGCGCTAAAGTGAGGACGTATGCCAATTCGCATCTACGAGATTGCCAATGACCTAAAGATCGAGACCAAGGTGGTCTTGGCTAGGGCTAGAGTGTTAGGGATTTCTGCGGCTAAGGTGCCTTCGAGCAGCTTGGATAAAATCACCGGCGAATATCTGCGAGAAGAAATCCTAAAATGGAGGGCAACCTTACCTCCTGAGCTCAGGCTCCGCGAAGTTCGACCTGCAACGCCAAAAGAAGTAGCGCCAGCCCCATTGCCCTCCCTGACTCCATCGCAAATCTCAGCAATTGAGCGGCAATTAAGTGGTTCCTCCGGTCAAGTTCCAGCCTCCCGACCAACACTGTCTCAGCAGCCGGGGCGTCCTATATGGAGCTCAGCGCCGGTGGCAACGATCAAGCCAAATAACCAGCCCCATATTTCCGCCCCAACGGCAGGGCCGGCCAAACCTGCCCCTATCGCTTACGGGTCTCCTGCGGGGCGAGAATACAATGAACCAGCGTATATCCGCTTTGAACGTACGGTTCGCCGAATTCTCGACGGCAAGTTTCCTAACTGCACACTTTCCAATGTCTTGCTCTTTCGATCAGAGCGCGCGCGCTTTTCCAACGATGCCCAAGAAGCGAAGGGCGGTGGCGATCACGCCTTCGAATTGGACCATCTGCTTCACAGGGCAAGCGCATCCGAAGACAATCTGATTGTCGTCGAATGCAAGAACCAAGCAATTTTGGTCGAGAACGATCAAACATGGACCGCCCAGTATGCCGACAGTGCCGTTAACGTGCTGCCGAAGATCAAGCGGCAGGCGGAGACCTTGCGAGGATACGTGAACCCGCTCAGCCGTGGACGGAAGCTGACAATCAATGTCATCGTGGTATCGAGCGATTCTGGAACTAGCACGGTCAACAAATCAAACGAGCCGGACATTTCATTCATCCTTTGTAGCACGGAGCAACTGTTGACGGCTTTGCAGAGATTTAACCCTTCGCCGTTGCGTGTCGCCCAGTCCGACATTTTGAATCTCCTCCGATTGGGGATGCCGACTCAGGGGCTGGGACATCCAGAGCTAAATAACGCGTTGGCTTATATTGAGCGTTGCCGGCGCAGCATTGATTTGGAGCTGTTTCGAACCTTCTCACCAACGCAGGAGCGCTGGGCTATCAACGGCTCCGCCGGCATGGGTAAGAGCGTTCTACTGGCGTATAGTCTTTTCGTATTCTCAACCAATCGCCGGGTAGAGATTCAAAATGGTCGGAAGGTGCTGGCTGATTTCTCAAATCCCGCTTTGCAAATGGGGCTACCTGCACTGGGACAACGAGGTGTATACGCCTTCGCACTCAAGGAGAAGCAGCGCCAGGTCCTCAGCGTATTGTACCGCCGATTTGTAGAGGAGTTCTCTCCCTTATCGGTGGATGCCGATCTTGGTGTCAGACGGCCGGCGATCCGGCTCTGGGATGGGCAGATTCCGTCTGATTGCCAGGTCTTGATCATTGATGAGGCCCACGATCTATCCGTTGCGCATGCCGCGACAGTTGCAGCCTGGGCCAACGCACCGGACCAGCAACGCTATCTCCTGATCGCATGTGACCGGCACCAGAAGTTGCGGTTGGTTGGCCGTGACGAAGCGATCATCGAAGGGGTCAGCTTTAGCCGGCGAACAAAAAAGCTCCGTCTGAACTACCGCAATCCCTTTGCGGTCTATGCCGCAAGCCTGGGAATGATGTTCCGGTGGTTCACCGCTTCCGGGCCGAAGGTTCTGCCCACCAAAGACGATTTGGAAAATGGATTCGGGCTGACGGTTGAAGCGCCGGAGGGCAACCAAGTTGTTCCGCTGTCGATGAGGAACGATTCCCACCCAGCAAATGCTTGGTCCCACTGTGTGGAATGGTTCTCGCATCCGGAAGGTGCTCTCGCCCGGTTGCGTCCGTTTCGCTTTAAACCCCAAGACGTGCTTTGGGTAAGGTTTTCCGATGAGGATGAGCACTTCGACTACGAGCAGTTGAGCTGCTTCACGTACCACAATCTGAACTGTGCTGAGTCGGTTGAACTCACCGACAAATACATCAAGGGGCAGGATTTCCCGATTGTAGTCATCGAAGGTACGTCCGAGGACATGAACGAATGGGCCGATCCGGGGGCGGACCAACGGATGTGGCAGCGCCGTAAGGAGCTCTACGTGTGTGCTAGTCGTGCGACGGCTTTCCTCTTTCTCGTTGGCAGCGATGGGGCCGCAAAGCAGGAGTTCGTCGAAATCGTCCGGCAACTTTCAGCGCCGGAGAAAGACGCGGACGGGTTTCAAAGAACCTGGCGCTTTCGAGTCACGCAATCCACTCAAACTGAGCGCAGGAAAATGGATGTGTTCACGGACGCAAATGAGGTTTGATCGATTTGGAAATGCGCAACCCCTAGAGCAACCGTGGTCGCTGCTGTCCGCTGAATTTGCAAAACGCGCCAAACCCAGCCAGCGCGTCGCCCGCGGGTGCCCGTAATTTCTCTACGCAGCCGCCCGCGATGAAATCGCCGCCCTCACTGAACAAATCGCCAAGGTCGAATCTGAGCTCGACGCCGAAGACCGCCGTTAAGCCGCCCATCCGTCGCCGTCCGCATAATCGGATGAACGCTGGCCAAGAAACATTGTCGAAAGCCAAGTGCTACGGTAATGAAGTGCGGTCACTCCGATAATGAAGATCGACTTCCTCAAGCCCCGCTTTACGGGCGCCCGGTTCGACGAGCACACGTTGCCTGTTGAAATCGCGCGCGACCTCGCAGCTTACGAGGAGCTGATCATCGAACTCGCCAAACACCTGTGGCTGACGGATCACCCCGGCCGGGAGCGCGTCCCCAAAGGCTTTGAAAAGGGCTTTAGCCTTCACCTTGAAGGCATGGTCGGTGAGGGCAGCGCCAAGCCTCTTTTGGCCTGGGTTGCCGCCGGCGCCTTGGTGCTGCCAGCCGGCAGTGCAAATTACTTTGAACAGGCACGCGACCTTGTAGCGGAGTGCGTCAGCGCCAGTGCTGCCAATCAGACGCTGCCGGCCAACTTTCCAAAGAACCTGTTGGATTATTTCAACTTGTTTGGCCGCTCTTTGCGCGACGATGAGGCGCTTGACCTGCCACGTCCGAACAATGCCCCGCCCGCCGTGCTCAATCCCGAACGGCGCAAGGCGCTAGTGCTCGCCGCACAAAGAGTCTACACGAAAGATGTGGAGCTGAGTGGGATAGTTGAAGAAACCGACTATGCGAAGCAGACGTTTCGTCTTCGCTTAAAGGATGGTCCAGCCGTGATCGTTACGCTGCCCGACGTTTTCAAAGAGTCAGTCAGGGCTGCGGGTGGCAAAGACCGCACCGTAGCAACGGTGAAAGGGGTCGGCGTGTATGACGCTTGGGACCGATTGCAGAAAATCGCAGAGACCCACCACTTGGAACTCCTGCCCAACGCCGCACTGGCTGATGAACTGGAGGAACTCATGAATCTTGAAGATGGCTGGTATGAGGGACGAGGCAAGGCGCCGGACAAAGCCCACTTGGCGTGGGCTACGGAGGAGCTCGTGAAATCATTTCCCGAAGACCTTCCGTTCCCGCTGACCGCGTCCACGTCCGATGGCGGCCTTTTCCTAGAGTGGATTCAGAACCCTTGGCGCATCTCAGCAGAACTTTTGCTGCCTGCTCATCGTTGCGAGCTTCAAGCGACGAACATTAGCACTGGGCAATCTGAAGAAGCGGAGTTGGATTTGGATCAGGACGGCAACTGGCCGGCGCTCTTCAGCTTCGTGCGCGATCACGTCTGAACTTTTCCATCATGCACGCAGGGACATTGCTACTCCGACAAGTTCACCCGCAGTGGTTCAAGGATGGCCATGTGATGAGCCTGGCCTTCCGTCCGTTTCCGAAGGATGACGGGCTTTTATCCGTTTACGACGGCGACCAGATCGCCCCCAATCCATCGTGGCAACACTATACTAATAAGTTGGGCTACAAATCTGCAGGGGTCTGGGCGGTGACAGTCGCCGAGTCAAACGCGTGCAGTCTCCCTGCCGCAGGCGCCCCATTGCCAGACTTTCCTGAGCACTCCATCATCGATTTTACTATGCACAACAGAAAGCAGCAGGAAGCGAAATCGAAAATCCTTGCTGCCCAGGCTGAGGTGCGAGGGTGCTTGTTTGCTGCCCCATAATAGTGTTACCCCGTGAGGCCGGCAAGGTGTCGCCCTTTGTAGCGGACAGGCTTGAATCTGCGCTGAACATCATTCCACCGGATCACAGATTAGTATCGATATTTGCCTTAACTTTGCGGACGACTTCCGCAGGTGAGGAAAGTTGAAGAAGTTCTGTTTCAAGCTGTCCTAAGCGATGGCTTGCATCCATCGCGTGCTTGAGGAGTCCTTCGCGTTCCTTCTGAAGCTGCTCAATGAAGTAGTCCTTTCCGCGGTTGGCGATCTGGAGGTCACGGTTCTCTTTCTTCAATTCGGCCAACTCATTGGCGTCATCTTGCACGGAAGACTTGGTTGGAGTTGATTCTGTCGGCTTCGGGTCGGTGCGGAAGGCTTCCGATCCCTTCGGCGTATCGGTGCGGAACTCTTCCGAAAGGTGCGGCAACGGTTCCGCATTGGCTTTGGCGGCCTTGGCCTTCTCTTCCGCAATCACTGCCTCGACGCTCTGCGGCGTGATGAAGTAACGGCGTTCGTTGGGATCAAAGTAGGCTTCCAAGCGGGCGATACCCTGCCGGTTGGGCTGGCACCAGTTGGTGATGCTGCGTTCCGAACGGGCGACCCCGGCAGCTTCGAACATCCGGGCCACCTCGCGCACTGTCAGCGTGCAGTTCTCGTGTCGCACTGTCAGCCGGTCGCGGAAGCTTTCCGAAGCCTGCGGAACAGTTCCGAAGGATTCCGAAGAGTGCGGAACGGTGCGGAATGATTCGGCATCTTTCGGCACGTTGCCGAAGCCTTCCGCAGGGTGCGGAACTGATCGTGGTTCAGTTTGTTGTGTAGATTCTGGCATCAAAGTCTTGAAGCTGAGGCGGATAAAAGGAGTGACCGGCAGGGGGCGTTCGAGCGCCGGCAATCCTGATTTCAATTCTACCACACTCCGGTGGCAGGGGCGGAGGTTATGCACAGGGGGAGGGACATGGCGGGATGCTGCCGTTCCGTGATAGACTGGTGTCATGCTCCAGCACCAACACGATGACATCTGCATTCCGCGCAACCTCTGGTTGGCACCGGGCCTTTCACTCCGTGAGAAGGCGCTGCTGGCTGAGATCGGCCTGGCCGACCCTGCCCAGGGTTATCGGGCCGGCAACCGGCAGATCATCGCCTTTCTTGGGGTGGCGGAACGTCACGTCCGAGCGTGCATCGCCGCCTTGCGGGAAAAGGGTTTCGTTACCGTGAAGCTCAACGCCGAAGGAGAACGGATCATCAAGCCCACCAGCAAACTGGCGAAATTGACCAAGCGTCCGCGTCGTTAAACGTCATCCGCAGAACGAACGTGATACCACGCAAAAACACCCATGCAATCCATCAGCCAACTCATCCAGGAGAAGAACATCGAACTCGCGACCACCGATCCGGTGGCGCGGGGTGGGTTTACGCAGGTGCCCAACTTCATCCTTCGCGACCCGGACCTTTCTGTCGGCGCAAAGATCACCTACGCCATGTTCCTGTCTTACGCGTGGAACAATGACTTTTGCTTTCCCGGCCAAGAACGCCTCGCCGAGGACATCGGCATGAGCCGATCCCGAGTGACGGAGTTCATCTCGGAATTGAGCCGGGCAGGCCTCGTGACGATCCAGCGACGCGGGCAGGGGAGGACCAACGTGTACGTCATCAACTTCGTCGTGAAAGGTGTGGTCAGGCGTCCTGATGTCGGCCGGCCGACGACAAGAAGTCGGCCCGTCCACTTCCAGAAGTCAGCCCGCTGACATCACTCTATAGAAGAATACTCAGGGTAAGCATACCCAGAGGAAGAATAGGTTTCCTTTGAGGAAAGAATGCCCCCGGCTGTGGATAACCTCAGCCTACGGAGGAAGGAGGGGGATGGAACCAAGCAAAGGCAGCAGCAATACCATGAACACATCAACAAACAGTCACCCCAGTGGTTTGAACGGCGGAAACCGGACCCGGGAAGACCTCGGTTGGCACGACGGGAGGTGGTCACTCCCGACGGTTCTCGTCCGATCCAACTGCCTTGGCTGAGCGCGAGATTGTGATCAGCTTGTTCGATTTGAGCGGCCACATGGTCGCGCCTTGGGCCAAAGCCGGTTTTCTATGCTACTGTGTCGATTTGCAGCATCCAGCATGGGAGACCCGTACCG
>CAIYDY010000078.1 GCA_903925015.1 uncultured Acidobacteriia bacterium | reverse complement strand
GTCCCGGTTTTCTTGAACCGTTTTGCGGCCCCTTTGTGGGTTTTGAGTTTTGGCATGGAGGTGTCTTTGCTTCAAGTGCTTGTTGCACTGTTTCCGGTGCTTTTGGGCACAGATAAGCCCCGGCTTGGAAGCCGGGACCCGAACTGCTTTAGTTTAACACAGTTGTCACTACCGGCACCCGCAGTCGGCCTAGGGTGCCGTCTACCTGCCCAGTGACGCCGATTCGCTGGAAAGTCGATCCAGAACCTGTACGTAACTTTCCGGCGACACGCTGACATCGCCCCACATGGGATGGTCCACGGCCACAATGACGAAGATCATGACGCCGATCATCGCGGCAAACAAGGCCACCATGGCCGAGTGCAGGACCCCCTGGTCGGATGAGATCAGGAAGCACATGGCGATGTTGACGATTGCACCGAGGATCACGACAGCCCAGAGCGGTGTCGGCAGCGCGGCATGGACATTGGCCTGCCTGGCGCGTCGAAGTGACAGCAGTTCGTTCAACTGCTGCATCGCCTCGGTGTGGACTATCTTTTGTCCTTCGGTGGTCGGTTCCACCCTCATCCAGTAGTCCATCATTTCGGCTATAAAGGCCGGGTCCTTGGGGTCCTGGCCCTTCTGCTGCACTGGCCACTCAACCTTAATCACCTGTGTCAAATATCTCCGCAGCAGCGGTCGCAGGTGGTCGCGGTCGGCCTTGGGATAGCCGCTCAGATCCAAATACAGCTTGCTGACCTGGAGCGCCTCTTTGGATGCCGTTTCATCCGCAGCCTTCAACGAATCCCATGTAGCAACGGCAAACAATCCGAGCACAAGGGCGTAAATGACTCCCACTCCCGCCGCGAAGCTGTAGACGATGTCGTTGCCAGGGTGCGGATGCCTCCGTATGAACGGCTCCAGCAGGTACAATCCCAGCACGGAGAGGACAACGCAGGTGCCAACGATCAGCAGCCCCAACAGCCACGTCGGAATCAGGTACATCCAAAGCATTGTCCCCCCTTTTTATCCAACCAACTACTTGTTCAAGGTGAAGGCGTACAACGAATCGCCGCCCCCGACTACGACATATTGCTTGCCATCCAACTGGTAAGTCATCGGACCATTGGCCACCGCGCCGCCCAACCTGGCGTGCCAAAGGATGCTGCCGTTGGCCGGGTCGAAGGCCAAGAAATTCGAGAATGGATCTCCGGTGAAGAGCACGTTGCCCGCTGTCGTGAGGATCCCGAAGTTCCCGCCGCCTTGGCCCGGATACTCGTGAACCCACTTTTTCTCACCGGTCTTGTAGTCAAGCGCAGTGAGGGCTGCCTTGGACCACAGGTTGTTCTCCTTGCCGGCGAAGCCCTCGGGCTTGTTGTCGGTGTCGGTCATGAAAAGCAGGCTGTAGTTTTCGGTGGAGCTCACATAGAACAGGCCTGTCTGCGGGCTGAACGAGGGTGCGGCCCAGTTTGTGCCGCCGGAGGCTGCGGGCGCGCTCAGAATGCCGTCCGCCTTCGGGTCCTTGTCGGGATTCGGAATCGGTTGTCCACGTTTGTCCTCGCCCTTCGACCAGTTGATCGGCACGTAGGGTTTGGAGACAATTTTCTGCCCGTTGGTGCGGTCCAGCACGAAGAAATAGCCGTTGCGGCTGGCCTGGGCGATCAGTTTGCGCGGCTTGCCATCGATGACGCCGTCGAAGAGCACCGGTGTCTGCACGGCATCCCAATCATGCGTGTCGTGAGGGGAGGCTTGGAAGTACCACTTCATCTTGCCCGTATCAACGTCCAAGGCCACGATCGAGCACGTATAAAGATTGTCGCCCTTACGACCCTGTCCCGCAAAGACAGGATTGGGATTGCCTGTGCCCAGGTAGTAAAGGTTCAGTTCGGGATCGTAGGTGCCTGGCATCCATGTCATGCCGCCACCATGTTCCATGGCGTCCTTGTTGGGCCATGTCTTGGCATCCGGCTCGCCGACGCGCGGAGTGGAGTTCCAATGCCACTGGGTCTTGCCTGTTTCAGGGTCGCGGGCCTCCAAGTAGCCGGGCACATCTAGTGAGTCGCCACCAGTGCCGACAATGATGTGGTTCTTGATCACCACCGGGGCAGGGGTCGAGAAGTACTCCAGACGGACGTCTCCAATTTCCACATGCCAGCGCTCGGTGCCGTCCTTGGCGTTCAGGCACACCAGATAGTTGTCGGGTGTTTCGAAATAAATCCAGTCCCGGTATATGCCGATGCCGCGGCTTCCGATATGGATACCACCCTTCGACTTCCAAGTGTAGTGCCACAACTGGCGACCGGTGCGCGCGTCCACGGCCCATGCGTGGTCCGGGGCCGAGAAATAGACCACGCCATTGACCTCGATGGGGGTCGCTTTCATCGTCACGCCGCCGGGTGCATTGGGTCCGAAATTCATCCGGTAGGTCCATGCCAACGTCAGGTTTCCGACGTTGGCGGAATTCACCTGCTTCAACGGACTGAACCGTCTGCCGGAATAGTCGCCGTTGAACGTGGGCCATGCATCGGTCGGCGGCTGGAGCAGCTTGGCTGGATCCAAGCCTTGCCCCAGCAATGCAACTGCCGAAAGGGAGAGGGAAATCGCGAGCTTCTTCATGTCGAACGTTCTCACTTGAGGGTCACCACGTAGGCCAGAACATTGTGCAAATCGGTGTCGTTGAATGACTTCATGAGTTTTTCGTGTCCGGCGAGCGGATCGTCCACCACCACCTTGACAGCCGGGCCGCGCGTAAAGCCGTGGTACTCCCCGGATGCGTCGCGCAGTGCTACTTCAAAGTCATCCAGGTATTCCAGCTTGCCTTCGACGGTGCTGGTCCCCGAGGTTACTTTGACAGCTGCCTTTCCCCCTGCCCTACCGCCGGGATAGACGATCCGTCCCATCAGCACCGCTTCATCATACTTTCCGGCGACGCCCTTCAGATCCTTCGCCCCGGTGTGGCAGGAAGCGCAATTGGCACCGAAAAACGCCTTGCCCTTTGCAGCGTCGCCCGTGTTCACCGGTTTCAGCTTGTAGGAATTCCGGTCGATTGCGTCCTGCTGGCGGGTGCGGATGAACGCCGCAACATCCTTGATCTGTGCGTCTGACATCTGGGGAAACGGGGGCATGCCCGGCTTGCCGTTCCGAATCACGGGACCCAGCTCGTCGCCACCCTCGTCGCGCAGTGCGACTGCGGAACGGAGGAGATCCGGTCCTTCGCCACCGGTCGCGTTGGGGCCATGGCAAAAACCGCAGGCTTGGACGAACGCGGACTTTCCGCGTTCAACCGAGGCTGAATCGGGAACTGGTCGAGAGATTAGGAATGGGCTGCGGACGGGTGCGGCGGGCGCGCGCCCGCCTTGGGCTGGAGTCTGCGCTTGGGCGGACAGTGCTAGCGGGAGGGCCAGCAGGCAAACTCCCAGGAGTTGGAATCGGTGCGTAATTGCTCGATGCATGATCTGCGCTTGTACCAAGTTAACGCAGTGCCGCGTCGGAGAGTCAATATCCGGTTACGGGCCGGTCCGGTGGCGGATGGCGAGATTGAGCGGCTCTGAGTAGAAGGTTGCAACAAGGTGGCCCAGCAGTCCTGAGACGGCGAGTATTGCCACGAACCAGACTGGTGCGCTGTTCATTGGCGTGTGAGCGACCGTAAACAATTGGAATCCCAATGGACTGGCCCCCAAGGCTGAGACAACCGGTTAAGACACTACAGCCCGTTCGATGAAACTTCCTCGACCGGAAGAACTACATTACCGCAAAATGGCATTGGTTGGCGAAGCGGAAGCGGACCCTGCTGGAGAGCAATCCGC
>CAIYDY010000077.1 GCA_903925015.1 uncultured Acidobacteriia bacterium | reverse complement strand
CTGCGCCAGAATCCGGCGCTTGTATTCCGCCGTGAACCGCCGGCGCTTGGCGCGCGCCACCACTTCAGGATCCGGACGTCCAGCCGGAACCGGGACCGGGCTGGTAAAACCGTTTGTAGCCATGATGAGGTTTGCCTTTCCCGCCCCGCACTGTAATTTTTGTCACAAAGGCTGACTCATCAAGCTTGACACAGAGGGCCATTCAGTTGCCGCCTGACCACCACAGCCTACCTTTCTGCCAGTTCCGGTGATTCGTCCGCGATCACATTTCCAGTAAGGATGTCCTCCCACGGTAGCGCCGTTCTGAGGGATTCTGACTGACTTCAAGATGTTGCGGCGCAAGTGCCTTTTCATTCGGCCGTCTGGAGCGATTGTTAGGGCGAAAGCGTTTTTATAGAATCGGCCATTTTGGGGCCTGCGCCCAGTTCCAGCGGGATGACGTATTATACTGGGCGTGGGTAACGTCGGAACGCGTGATTGAACTCAGTGAGACTCGCCGGATATGTGTATGGCTCGCACAGACACCGCGCGGCAATCTGCGTCGGATAGCGTGGAGGCGATGTCCGACGGCTAAGACAGGCCAGCGTGCTAGGAAAAGCATGTGCGCTTCTGCGTGGAGGAGTTAACGGCAATGCTCGATTTTTCCGAACTGTCTGGCGACGGGCAGGACCTTGAGTTGCTAACGCGCGAGATTCTGCTCAAAAAGCATCTTGCCGCCCACTGGAGCGGCAAAGGACCCGACGGTGGCCGTGATCTCGTCTGCATAGAAAAGCAGGACAGCACTTTCGCGCCATGTGAACGGCGCTGGCTTGTACAGTGTAAGCACTACGCGATCGGCGGTAGGGCGGTGGGCATTTCCGATCTCGACAGTATCGTCGATAGCTGCCGCCAGCATGATTGTGTAGGGTACCTACTTGTGTGTTCGACATATCCGTCATCTGCCGTCGTACAGCGACTTGAGGCAATAACGGCCAATTCAAGCCCTAAGTTGGCTACCACATATTGGGACGCCGTACGACTTGAACAGATCTTGTCGACGCCGTCGAATTGGTCCCTAGCTCAGCGATTCTTTCCTAAGTCTGCCGACGGCTGGCGGGTGTATGCTACTGACCGTCCTAACCAGTGGGTTGTGATTTACAATGCGTATTATTTTCAACTCTTCAATAGGATCGGCTCGCAGAGCGAGTTCCATTTGCAAAGTGTTAAGGCACGCGTTGCCGACATCGGGAGCATTTCTCTCCCGCCCGACCACCTATTGCGAGTCCGGGCAGTGTATTACGACGACAAAAATGGGGGGTACACATGGTATCTCGATTATTTGCAACCCCAAAATGACAACGCGGGAATGAGCACCCGTGAGATTGAACGTGTACTTGGGGATGGCGACGTATTAGAAGACGGCCAGCAATATACTTTCGAGGTGCAGCTCCGTACCTACTGGAAAGGGAGTGAGCACCACGACCCTGATCACTATGACTACTACGAAGATCTGGCACTATTCAGCCACGGCCTTGCGCGACGGCGAAGCCGTAGTGATATAGAAAGAAGAACGCAGTTCGAGAGCGAGATGCTGGAGATCGGCACAAAGGAGCGCAACGGCGGCTACGACACACTCTTAACGGCTCTCAACAAAGTATCGTTCCTTCGAGTTGTGCGCTCGTGCAACTCAACGATCGAGGATTTGGATAAGTTCTGCGCCCGTCGGAATTGGACATCGCTTATAGCAGAGCTCAGTATCGAGACTGATCGGTTTTTCTCTGCCTGGTTTCTCTTGGAAGCTGTGGACGATGTGAAGTTTCACAGAATGATGTCTTTCATACCGCAAGGTGTGGCACGCTTCTTCAGGTTGAGCCGTGCTTGCGTTTACCTGCCGTCAGACGTCGGTACCGGGAGTACACGGGATGATGGTCAGGATGAATTCCATTACGAACTCACCCTGGCAGTTCATCCGGCACAGGTCATAGATAAAATAACAGGCCGAGGCCTCCTGAACGGTTACTTTCGGGAGATAGCGACGGTGATTAACAAATTTATCGAGGGGGACGAGTGATTCGATGCTGGCCGATCAGTTGGACACGTCACGCTGATCGGGGATTCATGGGGCGGTCTTGCCCGCGGTGTCCGGTTACCGGAATTCGACCCCGAAGGACGGATTACCGAAGACCCGGAGAACGGGTACGCTGGAATGTCCCGTGGCGCGCGACTGGACTGGCCCCCAAGGCTGAGACAACCGGACCAAAGTGTGGATTTTGAATCTGCCAGACTTGAGGCCGACACATCCGTGGCCCCGATAGTTGAATAGATCCACTCGGTGACCCAACGACGGCGCGGACTTTCTGGTGCTGTGTCGCCATCGGCATTTTCGTGTGGAGACCAAGGGCATGGACGACTCGGACGTCCCAATGGAGATGGCCCGGCTGGCTCTGTGGTGTTCAGACCTGAACTGCTCGCAGGGCGAGGATGTGTATGGCTTCGTCCATGTCGTTGAAGAAGGTTTCAAGAATTTCAAAGCCGAGTCCTTCCGTCCGTTGCAATATGCGCTATGGCAAATCGAATCAGTCGCTATGCCATTTGCCTCGGTCTCGACGAATGAAAGGGTTTCGTATCGTGGTACTCTGATTTTGGAGGTGTACATGGCTACCCGAACACCCATGTCCGAATTGCCGCCGGTGGTTACCGGGCCGCGTCGGCATACCCTCGAAGACATCCTGCGTTTCGTGGATCCGATTCCCGCAGATGAAATGGAGCGCTTTGTGGCTGCGATTTATGCAGAGCGACGCGCCTCCGAAGTGCATCCCGCCTCGAGATGAACCGTATCGTCGTTGACACCGACGTCGCTTCCTATCTTTTCGGCGTGCTGCCTGCGGCGAAGCCGTTTCTTCCACTCCTTGCAGACGCTGAATTGGCCCTGTCCTTTATGACTGTGGCCGAGTTGCGCTCGGGCGCGATCTCGGCGAAGTGGGGCGTTCGGAGGTGCACAGTCTTGGAGCAGTTCATCCGGGGCTTCGAGATTGTCTTACCCGACGACGGGACGTGTTCGGGCTGGGCTTCCGTAATGGCCCACTCGCGCTCCGTGGGTCGGGCGATGAGTCCGCAGGACGGTTGGATAGCGGCCACGGCGCTTGGATTGGATGCGCGTTTGGCAACCAACAACCGACGGCACTTCGAGCACGTGCGGGGATTGCGGCTGCTCGGGTAGCGCAGACGTTCGCGATGCCGGCCAACTCAGAAAGCTACCTGCCCTTGCATCGGAACTGTCACAATCCCCCAACTCCCGAGCCCCTGTCATAACCGCCCGGCGGATCCTGGCTATCCCCGCTGTCGCAATTTCCTGGATAAGCATGGTGTCGCCAGGATGAACCGTGCCTTCGCCTTCGCTGTCGCGGGGCGCTGCCTCAGCAACATCAGGTGTCAAACGGCTGATCCGCCAATAGCGAAATGGCTTCTTCTATTTCAACAGCGTTCGACTGCTTACCCTTCTGTCATGCGGCTGTTTGAGATGAGCGCCCAGCGCCGTCACCGTGGCTAGCGCGGCCTTGAAATCCGGGACCGCTCCATAAACCATATCGCGCAGAAATGCTGCGTACGCCGTGGCAAAACGACGATCCTCTCCGAGCCCCCCTCAGTGCCAACATGACTGGGACACTCTGAGTGACCCAACTACTACCCGGACTTCCAGGTGCGGGTGTCGCCATCCAGCGGTTTCGTCGTGGAGACCAAGGGCATGGACGGCTTGGACGTCCCGAAGATGGCTCGGCTGGCTCACTGGTGTTGAACCTGAACTTGGCGCAGTGTGAGTGAGTATATGGCTTTGTCTACCCGGATGAGGAAGGTTGCGTCCAGCTGAGTTTCGATGCCTTGGGCACTTCGAACTAGCGGAGCGCGGAGTGAAAATGAGAGCAGACATATACGCCTGCCGATGTAACGCCTTGCGTCAAACGCCGCACATTGCTACGATGACTGTGTGATCCGGTCTTTCCGTGACAAGGAAACGGAGCGAATCTTCCGTCGCGAATTCAGTCGGCAACTGCAAGGCGTGGCCCATCCGGCCAAGCGGAAATTGGACCAAATCCATGCAGCGGCGGCGCTGTCCGACTTGGGCGCAGTACCTGGCAACCGATTGGAAACACTTTCCGGCAAGCGCACTGGCCAGCACAGTATCCGTATCAACGATCAGTGGCGTATCTGCTTTCACTGGATTGAACCCGATGCCATGGATGTAGAAATCGTTGACTATCACTAGAGGTGCCCGATGAAACAGCCACAACCCACCATGCCCCCGATCCATCCCGGCAAAACGCTTCGGGAGGACTTCATGAAACCCCTCGGGCTTACCGCGAACCGACTCGCGCTCGAACTCCTTGTCCCAGCCACAAGAGTCAATGATATCGCCCGTGAACGCCGGGCCATCACCGCCGACACCGCCCTCCGGCTCAGCCGCTACTTCGGAACCACACCAAGTTTCTGGATGAACCTGCAAGCCAACTACGACCTGGAAATCGCCCGGGACTCACAGGGTGCCGAGATCACCGACCGTATCCGCCCCCGCCAGGCTGCGTAGCAGCGGGAGGCGAAGACGCGACCCGCCTCGTGGACGATTGCCTGCCAGTTCGTGCCCGAGCCGCCCGGCGCGCGGAGGCCTCCTCATAGGCGGGACGGGACCGCTAGTTCAACAAATCTTCGGGCTTGTTTGCGGTAAAGACCCTGAAGTTGACTTCCTCGAGTTCGTCAATGGACAGTCCCGACAGCTGTTGAAGCAGGGAATCGGGGACGTCGCCGAATCGCTTCGCAAGGCCCCTCCGCACGAGCTGGAGCGCACCTTCGCGCTTGCCCTCGTTCCGCCCTTCCTGCCGCTCCTTTTCCAGATTCCGGGCCAGCACCGGTCCGAAAGTGTCGTGCTCCAAATAGTCTTCCAGTACAAACATCCGCTTTCCCTCCTCCTCCACCAATTCACCCATATGGCGCAGACCGGCCAAGCGGCGAAGCTGCTGGTATGCCTCGCGGCGGTTGGCATCCCGCAAATCGCCGATCCGCCCAAGGATCCGGCGCAGCGCCCGTTCCCGGTCATGCAGCCGCATCAGCACGGCAAGAATATTATCCCGCAAATCGGGGCTGGCCAGCAACGGCTCGGCGTCCAGGGCGGCAATGTTCAACAGGTTGTAGGAATAGACGATGCGGCCCTCGCACACGACCGTGGTCGGCATGGACATCTCGGCTGTGCCCACATAGAACACGTATTGGAGCGGGAACCTGCCCTCGTCGTTCAGCAGCCACGCCGCGTAGTGGAGCATCCGGGCTGCCATCCTGGGGTCGTTGCGCCCCTGCCACTCGATGTGCACGGTTTCACCCGTGTCGTCCCTGCCGACCGAGTCCGCCCTTAGCGTGAGCGTGGCTGGCATTTCGGGGTTCCGCCAGGACACCAGGCGGCGTCCGGTCAAGTATTCAGCCGCGAGACCCTGCGGGTCCTGCAGCAGTTGCTTCAAGGTTGAGTCGTAGTCCTGCACCCTGCCTTACATATCGACGGCATTCTTGATATCTGTAGGGCTTGAAACCGGTTCCGCAAAATTTTTCCAGATGGAAGGAGGAAGACGGGGCAGGACAAGGCAATGGGCGCTGACCGGTGGAAGAAGCCGCTGCCGGGCACGTACGTGGATGAGGACCATACCCTTCGGTGGTACGTGGTGGAAATACGTAACATGGACGGCGAGGCGATGCTGGAGTGGGCGACGACGCAACCGAAGTTCTGTTATTCAGGAATGGGAATTTGACAGGGCAACCCAGACGAAGGTATCGGCGAAAAAGAATGGCATCAGCTACTGCTTGGATCGGCCCCAGAACCGTACAGATAGTTGTCCACTCTGTCCGCACCGTCTTCGGGAAGTCCCGAGAGTTCCCCATCTGGCACGTCCAGTGCCTATTTTTACTGTACTCGATTGTCGACCAAGCCGCCCTGCCACCTTGTGACGCGCGTGGCGTCGCAGAGATCGGAAAACAGATGTCATGACCGAATTCGGCGAGCTGTTTGGAATACAAGCCTTCCGGGTCCGAAGATGCAACAGAACGGTGATCCGACGCGGAGGACGCCACCCAACTCGTGCACGGGCAGAGCTGTGGACGGAGTATGGCGAGTAACGCGGCGAGCTTGGATGACCACAAAGCCCGCCGGTATGACGCCTTGCGTCAAACGCCGCGCATTGCTACGATGACTGTGTGATCCGGTCTTTCCGTGACAAGGAAACGGAGCGAATCTTCCGTCGCGAATTCAGTCGGCAACTGCAAGGCGTGGCCCATCCGGCTTCTGAGGAACCGCGGACGACTTGGCCGCGAACCGGTTCCTCCCTCACTTGGAGCCGTGCCTCGCGCGGCCCGTCCGCTAAGCGGAAATTGGACCAAACCCATGCCGCGACGGCGCTGTCCGACTTGGGCGCAGTACCGGGCAACCGATTGGAAACACTTTCCTGCAAGCGCACTGGCCAGCACAGTATCCGTATCAACGATCAGTGGCGTATCTGCTTTCACTGGATTGAACCCGACGCCATGGATGTAGAAATCGTTGACTATCACTAGAGGTGACCCATGAAACAGCCACAACCCACAATGCCCCCGATCCATCCCGGCGAAACCCTTCGCGAGGACTTCATGAAACCCCTCGGCCTTACCGCGAACCGACTCGCGCTCGAACTCCTTGTCCCAGCCACAAGAGTCAATGACATCGCCCGTGAACGCCGGGCCATCACAGCCGACACCGCCCTCCGGCTCAGCCGCTACTTCGGAACCACCCCAAGTTTCTGGATGAACCTGCAAGCCAACTACGACCTGGAAATCGCCCGGGACTCACAGGGTGCTGAGATCACCGACCGTATCCGCCCCGGCAGGCGGCGCAGCAGCGAATTCCCTGCGGCAGCCTCGCGGACCGCGCCCGTGCTGTGCGTGGTTTGCCACCGAAGCCGAGGAATCCAACTGGTGGTTCGATAACCGTGACGCCCACGACCACGACTTGGTCGATGCCGCAACCACCGGCGAATGGACCTTAAACGCTGGCGCGCCGAACATCCGGTTATGGCCGACTGAAATTCGACCGCAGCCAAGATTGGCCGCTTCACGCAGGAGCGGTGCCGCATCTGAATCCGCGCCTTTACGGCGCGTGTGCCGGTCGGCGACCGCCGCGCAGGCTGCCAGCCCAAGCGGGCGTTTAGATAAATTCATTTATGACAGGATCAGGCAACGCATCCGCAAACCCCGGATTCCCCGCCGCCACAGCCCACTTGTTGAAGAGCGGTCGGGCTGTGGCGGGCGGCTGGAGTGGTTCGCTTCGGGGGCTGCAATGCCTACTTGAGCGAAATCACCGTACCAGCCGGAGTCTTCGCACCACCAACGGTTGCCTGCAAAGCCAGATCGCCCGAGCCCAATCCGGCTGGCAAGGTCAGGTTGATCTGGTAAGAACCCGAATACCACATCCCGGCGAAACTGGCGGGCACGGACACGCCGCCGATCGAGACGGTGACCGAACTTGTTAAGGGTGCCGAACCGGAGAAGGGTTTGCCCGCTGGCACAGCCGGATTGGTCGGCCCGAATCCGACCCCATAGAGGGAAATGGTGTCACCGGCCGCCGCGGCCACGGTCGGATAACCCAAAGACGTGCCGGTCGGCCCAATGATGTCGTAAGAGCCGCCGCCAAAGGCACCCGAACCGTTGCTCCGCAGGATAATGCCGGTCACGTGTTTTCCGTCGAGCAGGTTAAAGGAGGGGGCAACCGTACCCAGCGTTACCGTGGAGGTGGACGTACCGTTTGGAGTCTTGACCACTACCGGTACGGGGCCAGTTGCAGTGTCGTCGGGTGCCTGCAGATTGATTTGCCCTGGGCTGACGAGCCAAAGGTACGCAGGTTTGCCATTGACCGTAACACTGGTCCCCGCTAGCGATGTTGGAAAGTCCCCGCTCCATGTTGCTGTCGCGGTGGCGAGATTCGTGCCATAGATCGATACCCACTCTCCCGGCTGGATGGTGTTCACGGAGCTGTAAAGTGGAACCACACCGCCGGATGTGATGGTGGGGGCGGTTGAGGCACCAACCGTGAGTGTGACCGGCACTATCAGTTTGCTGCTTCCCTGGCACACCAACTGGCCCACGTAGGTGCCCGCCGGAAGCGTACTGGCTGTGATGGAAACCGTGTAGGTCTGTGGCCCGCTGCAGTTCGACCCGCAACCGCTGATCTTCAGCCAATTGATCCCCGCCGGTCCTTGGAAATAGTAGGTCGAAATATCCCAATTGAGGCCAGCCTTTGTCCCCGATACCGTCACAGTCTGGGGAGCAGGCAAGGCACCACCGACCGGCATCGAGAACGATAGCGCCGTCGGCTGCTGGAATGTTGACACGCTGTTGCTGTCCGTAACAACGAAATTGACCGGCACCGTGATGCTTCCCGAGGCTGTTTCAATTAGAACCTGGCCGAAATAGGCACCCGCCGCCAAACCTTGGGCTGAGGCTGAGACCGTAAGGACCGACGGTGTTGTGCCGCTTGACGATGACAGACTCAGCCAGTTCGCTGAACCGGTTGCCCCTGATCGGAGCACACCCGACTTTGCCGTCCAGGCGATTGGTCCCGAGCCCGCAACGGGAAGTTTCAAGTCCTGAGGGGAAGGCGTGGCACCATTGACGGAAATGAAAGTCAATCCGCCCGCAACTCCCTCCAGACGCGGCTCGGTGGCAGCCACTACGGTCACAGTTACGGGAACAACTGTGGTCACGAACCCACCGGAATTTGCAACGCCGGTGATTGTGAACTGTCCTGTGTAGGTACCCGGGGCTAGACTGTCGGAGGTGATGTGCGTGAAGTAGGTAACAGGAGTGACACAGGCACCGCCACAGGCATTTCCGAAGTACGAGAGCCATTTACCCCCGGACGCGGTCGATGCCGACACGGACGTAATCCTTATGTAACTTGTACCCGTGTTGGCCAAGTCCAAGTACTGGTCCATCGGCGATCCTCCGGCTGCAACCGTGAAATTTAGTGCGGGAGCCTGTTGGAAGGCGCTGTTTGTGCCGTCCACCACAGTGAGAGTCACAGGCATGCTCGAACTCCCGCCCGAACTTTGGAAAGAAACTTGCGCCATGTAGACACCTGGTGTCAATCCCTGCGGGGAAACAGTCAGCGTTAGGGACGACGGTGCGGTGCCCGAAGTTGCGGAGAGGATTAGCCAGTCGGTGGTGATCGCCGAGCTGGCCTTGACTGTGCTCACCGAAGCCGACCAATCCGCGGCTCCCGTGCCCGTGTTGGTGAGACGAATGGTTTGGGGTACGGCTACGTTCCCGGCTCCGGAAACAAAGCTGATGCCGCCAGGAACGCCTCCCAAGGATGGCGTGCCCGACCCGGAAACAGTCAACGTCACGGGAAGTGCGGCTGATGCCGTTCCGGTTCCTGAATTGGGGGAGCCGAAGAACAATAGTTCCCCGGTATAGATGCCAGCCGCGAGGCCCGATCCATTGACGGAGACGGTGTAGACGCCCGGAGTAACGCATCCCCCGGCGCAATCGGAGTTGACGCTAAGCCACGTGCCTCCGGTCCCGGTGGCGATCGTCGGGGCATTGAGATAGATGTAGCTGGGCCCGGTGTTTGTGAGGAAGATGGTCTGCGGCAGGGGATTTGAACTCCCGGCCTGCATGCTGAATGATAAGGGGGGCAATTCCTGGAACGCGCTGACTCCGCTGTCCACGATCTTCAGGTTGACCGGAATGGTTACATTTCCGCTAGGTGTTTGGAGAACGACTTGGCCCAGATATGTCCCCACCGTGAGCCCTTGGGGGTTAATGTTGACGGTGAGCGCGGACGGAGCCGTTCCCGAAGTGGCCGAAAGACTCAACCAGTTTGCCGTCCCGGCCGCGTTGGTACGGAAAATTGCCGAGCTGGCGGTCCATGCCAGCGGTCCAGAGCTTCTGTTGAAAATGTTTATAGTCTGAGACGCAGCCTTGTAGCCGTTGCCAGCCACAAACGTTAGATCACCAGGGAGGTCGGCGAGGGCTGAAACTCCAGAGGCGACCACGGTGAGCGTGACCGGCACCAAAATCGAAGCACTTCCATCACCGGAATTCGGCGCACCGACAACCAGGACCTGCCCAGTATAGATGCCAACGGGAAGCTTCGAACCATCAACGGAAACTGTCAGGAAACTAGGGGTCACACAGCTCCCGTTGCATGGAGATGTGGCCTTCAACCAGTTCACGCCGAGGCCGGTGGTACTTCCAAGAGTATTCAGATAGATATAGCTGGCACCGGTGTTTTCAAGAGTGACGATTTGAGGAAGCGGATTCGATCCTCCTGCGGCCATGACGAAGTTCAAGCCCGAGGTCTGGGGAAACTTGCTGGTGGTGGGACCAACGACTATCAGGCTGACAGGCACGCTGATATTGCCGTTGGCCGTTTGGAACACGACTTCGCCGGCATACGTCCCGGCCGCCAAGCCTTGGGTGGAGACGCTCACGGCGACGGTAGACGGCCCGGTTCCGGAGGTGGACGAGATGCCCAGGAAGTTCGTCGAACCCGTGACGGCTGTCTTCGCGGTCCAATTCAGCGTACCCGAACCGACATTCACAAGTTGAACGCTCTGAAAGGATGCGATGTAGCTGTTTCCCGCGACGAATTGAAGGCCTCCGGTCAGACCTCCAGGTGCCGGAGTTCCGGGCGGTACAACCGTAAGAGTCACAGGCACAGTCATGGTGACGGTGCCGCTACCTACATTGGGCGACCCCGAGAAGACAATCTGACCTGCGTAGGTCCCGGCTGAAAGTCCAGAGCCGTTCACCGCCGCAAAAAATGCGGCGGGGGTAACGCATGAGCCGTTGCAGGTGGATTGCGGCGATAGCCAACTGCCTCCCGACGTCGTCGTGGCGGTTGCCGAAGTGACATAGATGTAGCTGGCCCCGGTGTTTGCGAGAGTCACGAGCTGGGGGATTGGGTTTTGGCCTCCAGCCGTCATGGTGAATGACAGCGGCAGATTTTGGACAAACTGGGAACTCCCAGTCTGGCCAAGGGCACTCCCCGCATGGATCATCACGGCTGATAGCATCACACGGATCGCAATGAGCGAAAGGTCTTTGGTCAGTCTCTTCATGGGCCTCCAGACCACCCAGCCTCTGACAGGCAGGATGTCATGGCCGATGCTCCTACACCGGCGCGGAACACGCAATTTCCGGTGGGTGATTTTCCATCACCAATACCTCAACGCGCAAGTGTATAAAATATAAGCCATATAGCTATGCTTGCCCGTTTTGGCGACTTCGAGTTGGACATTGCAAACTGTCAGCTGAAACGTGGTGCACGCAGAATTCGTTTAGCCAAACAGCCACTGGACCTCCTGATTCTTTTGGTCCAGCGTCAAAACGGGCTGGTCACGCGTGAGGAAATCATTGAGGCGCTCTGGGGCGGGGATACCTTTGTCGAGAATAGCCAAGGCATCAATTCCGCCATTCTCAAGATCCGCACCGCGTTGCGGGATGATGCGTCGGCGCCAAGGTACATAGAGACAGTGCCGAGGCGGGGCTACCGCTTCATCGCGCCGGTGACTATGCTGGGGAGCACTCGCGCCCCGGCTGAAGTTGAAGCCAGTCCTTCCGCCACCGCCCAAATCGTGACATCCGAAGTGGAGTCGAGCTCGGAGGCGGCCCAGCACCAAACCACGGACGAGACGCCGCTCCGCCAGCCCGGAAACCGGACGGCTCTCGCGGCCATGGTGCTGTTACCCGTTCTGATCGTTGCGGCTTTGGCGGTCTGGAGAAAACAGGCGGCCCGCTCCGACGCCATTCTCGAATGGAGAATGGTCTCCAGCGGCATACACGCGACCACTCAAATAGCAACGGACGGGAGGAACGTCTATTGGACAGAGTTTGACGGAACCGGGTGCAAGCCGTGGATGGCCCAATTGGAGGGGAGTTGGCGTCCCGAGCCTATTCCGGTTCCATTCGGAGCGGCGCAAGTGGCTGACGTGACACAGGACGGACGCCTACTTCTGATGGTCCGGTCGGAATGTCGGCCCGTGTCGCTCCAAGGACTTCAAGGCTCACTCCATCAGGTGGACGTCGGTTCGGGAAAGACTCGGCGATTGGGGATGTTGAGCGGCCAAGATGCGGCGTGGTCACCGGATGGAAGCCAAATCGCACTCGCGCGCTGGGACAGGATTCAAGTACTCAAGGCCGACGGGTCGCCCTCGGGAAAGGAGATTCAGGCACCCGGTTTTTCGTGGGGACCACGTTGGTCTCCGGATTCAACGAGGATAAGATTCGGTGTGCAGCCGAACACGGAATATCGGGCAGTACTCCACGAAGCCCGGATCGAGAGCGGGCGCGTTCACCGTTTGCTTCCCGGTCCGGATGTCGGATCTGCGGAAGGGGGAGCTTGGCCCAGCGAAGGAGAATATGTTTTCGGAGTCCGGAAAGACGGCGGCTCGGCGCTGTTCAAGCTCGCCGACCAAGGGGATCAACCTCCCCTCGCTCGGCTGACTCCGGGCCCGATGGCATTCTCCTTTCCGGTTGCACTGCCCGGAGAACACGAAATACTTGCAGTTGGGACGCAGCGGCGTGGTGAATTGCAAAGTTTCGATACCAGGAACAAACAGTTCGTCCCGTTTCTACGAGGCATGTCGGCTGAGATGCTGGACTTCTCGCGTGACGGAAATTGGGTTGCCTACGTTAGCTACCCGGAACGGGATCTCTGGCGCAGCCGACTGGATGGGAGTTCCGCCCTGCAGCTTACCCATGGACCCCTGAAGGCCGGGATGCCGCGCATTTCGCCCGACGGCAATCGGATCGCTTTTACCGGCGACTACTCGGGCAAGGACATGCGGACTTGGGTGATTTCCTTCGGCGGTGGTCCACCCCAACCCGCCGGCAAGTTTGAGCCTGGAACGGCCCAAGTATCCCCCACTTGGTCACCCGAGGGCCGGAGGCTTCTGGTGCGCTTGGATTCAGCGCTCGAGCGGAACCATTTGGAGATTGTCAATCTGGAGGATGGCATGGTCGAATTGGTTCCCGATTCGGACTACAAGTTCAACCAAAGGTGGTCACCGGATGGCAAATGGATTGTTGCGACGCCCAACAACCAGCATGGCATCGATGTCTACGATGTTGGTCGACGCCGATGGATTCGTGTCTCTGAGATGAAGGCCGACTATCCCAATTGGTCAACGAACAGCGATTTCATCTCATTTACCAGCCGCCTGAACGATGGCACGGCGGCGATCTACAGGGTATGGCCGGGATCGGGAAAAACCGAGTTTGTAACCAGCTTGAGCGGCACCGAACGCGCATTCAACGAGGTATACAACCAGTGGGCCGGCATTACACCCAGCGGGTCTCCGCTCATTCTCCGCAGTCTCGATTCGCGGCAGATTTTCCGCGGTTCCTGGGTTCCGCGGTAGCTGGACGGCCCCTTCCAGATGCCGAAGCAGATCGTCCTGTACGTGGGGAGGTCGAAGAAGCCACTGCCGGACACCTACGTGGACGAGGACAATTCCCTTCGGTGGTACGTGGTCGACATACGCGACCTCGACAGCGAGGCGTTGCTGGCAAGTCCCCACATTGGAGATAATGTGGCTGTGGTGCTGACCCGGCTCGGGTCGCACGCGGGCACGGTCCGCAGGATTGTCGAGCGGATCGCGGTCTGCCCGGAACAGGAGCGCGGCGAGGCGCTGGCGGGATTGGCAATTCTGGCGGGACTGCGGCAGTTGACAGCGCACGAGCCGCGCGAACGCACGGTTAACAAGGCCCATTAACAGCGTGGCGCGGCTGGACGTGCGCTGTCAATGAAGAGCCGAGGTCGAACAGGAGGCGAAGAAGATGCTGAGTGAACGGGAAATTCTGAAGAACGCGGTCTTCGGCCCGCCGTATCGCGAGGGTCGGGAGAAGGGTTTGGCCGAGGGGCTGGCCGAGGGCCAGGCGAAAATCGTTTTGCTCATGCTCGAACAGCGGTTCGGCGTCGTGTCGTCCAACTTGAGGAAACGCCTGAAGGCGATGAAGCCTGACGAGTTGACCCGGCTCGGGCTCCAGATCGCGAACGCCGGGTGCATTGAAGAACTCTTTGCGCAGTAGAGTCTAGCAGTTTGTCCCGGCTCAAAACGCAACCAAACTAAAAGAGGTTCTATTGCAGATTCCGGGAACCGTGCAGGATGCGGTCAATCTCCACAACGTCCTCGCGCACCCGATAAACTCCGATCCACGGTAGTCCGGGTCACAACCAGTTCGCGCGTCTCCATCCTGCGACCAGGTCGCCCCTTTGTTGGTAAAGAGTAGCGGGGACTCCGTAGCATTGTAGATCCGCAGGGAGAT
The DNA here is from genome assembly GCA_903925015.1 of uncultured Acidobacteriia bacterium. Lineage (GTDB taxonomy): Bacteria > Acidobacteriota > Terriglobia > Bryobacterales > Bryobacteraceae > BOG-234. The sequence goes on along the minus strand of CAIYDY010000077.1, from coordinate 15,532 downwards.
CTCTTTGAGATCCTGAACGGCCGTCTCCGTCCACCGAAGTCGCATCTCAGGCCGGATACCAATAGTCGATCAACTCTCGCACCCGCAAGTGCTCGACAAATTCGCCCCTGTCGGCAGCCGCGAGACCTTTATCGACCCCCTCGACAAACTGTGCCTCTTCGGACGTGAAGTCTCCAATCATGCGCTCAATCGCCTCGAACACGAGCGATTCGCTATCTCTGCCCCGGGCGGTCGCGACGTGTGCCAGTCTGCCTTCCACGTCGATGGGGAACCGCACTTCCATAACGCTATCCTACACCGAAGGAGCCGAATGGAGCGCCTCTAGGCTTGGAGCAGAACCACATGGGGAAGTCGTGGAATGGGAGCGGTAGTGGTCAGAACCATTGCCATCCCCGCCCGTCCGAAGACGTTCTCGAAACCCTCCCACGCCCGGCATCAACGACTACCCGGACTTCCTAGTGCGGTGTCGCCATCCAGTGCTTTCGTCGTGCAGACCAAGGGCATGGACCACTTGGACGTCCCAATAAAGATGGCCCGGCGGGCTCACTGGTGTTCAGACCTGAACCGGGCGCAGGGCGAGGCTGTGTATGGCTTCGTCCATGTGATGGTGCGCACGGTTTCCGCGTAGTTTAGCAGGACCGGTAGTTTAAACTCAATCATGCGATTGGTCTGCGCCCTTTTCCTCCTTGTGGCTCCCGCCCTTGCGGCTGCCACGCGCCCCCTCTACGAACCCGCCATTTCCCCCGACCATTCCGAAATCGCCTTCGTCTCCGGCGGCGACATTTGGACCGTCGCGTCCACCGGCGGCGAGGCCCGGCTCTTGGTTTCGCATCCCGCCACCGAATCCCGCCCCATCTATTCCCCGGACGGCACCCGGCTTGCGTTCATCTCGACCCGCACCGGTGGCGGAGATATTTACGTGCTCAATTTGCGCACCAGCGAATTGAAGCGGCTCACGTTCGACGACGCCCGCAGCAACCTGGACGCGTGGTCGCCGGACGGCAAGTATCTATACTTTTCGTCCAGTCGGCATGACATTGGTTCCAACGCGGACATCTACAGGATTCCGGCGGACGGAGGCACGCCCGTGGCGGTGGCTGCGGACAGGTACATGGACGAGTCCCAGGCTGCACCCCACCCCACCAACGGCACGCTCGTGTTCACAACTGGAGCCATGGCCGTGTCCCAGTGGTGGCGCAAAGGGCACGCGCACATCGACGAAACCAAATTCACCCAGTTGACCCCGGCGTCCACCGCCGCAGGTACCCCCACCTATTCGCCCGTGCTGGACAACCACGCCAAGAACCTGTGGCCGCAATGGACGCCAGACGGCCGCAAGCTGCTTTACATGTCGGACCAGTCCGGCGCGGAGAATATTTGGGAAAAGCCCGTCGGCGGCGCACCGAGGCAAGTGACCAAGTTCACGGACGGCCGGGTCCTCTACCCCAACCTCTCCCACGATGGCAAATTCCTGGTGTTCGAGCGCGATTTCAGCATCTGGAAGCTTGATTTGGCGACCGGAGCGGCCTCGGCACTCGATATTTCTGTACGAGGCACCCCGGTTGGGGTCGCAACAACCCACTTGAGCCTGACCACCGGATTCCGGGATCTGGTTCTTTCGCCCGACGGCAAGAAGGTCGCCTTCATCGCCCACGGGGAGGTATTTGCGGCACCGTCCAAGGACGCCGGAAACGCCGTCCGGATCACTGCGACGGCCGGCAACGAAGGCCAGTTGGCCTGGTCGCCGGACAGCAGGAAACTCGCCTACGTTTCCGACCGCGACGGTGCCGCCCACATCTTCCTCTACGACTTTGGCACGGACATGGAGACCAAGGTTACCGACACGCCGCTGCAGGATGCCCGCCCCGCTTGGTCGCCCGACGGCACCCGGCTCGCCTATTTCCGGGACAGCCGTGAACTCCACGTCATGAACTTGGCGGCGAAGGATGACTTGGTGGTCGCATCGCGGAAACTGCGTGGGCTGACGCCTGTTTTCCGGGAGGAGGGTCCGAGCCCCGCGGCATGGTCGCCCGACGGACAGTGGATCGCGTTCCTCACGACGGACAACCGGGCCTACAGCAACGTGAGCGTGGTTCCGTCGGCGGGTGGCGCGGAACACCCGCTCAGCTTCCTCGCCAACGCCTTTGCCGACGCCATCCAGTGGTCTCCGGACCGCAATTCGCTGCTTTTCTCGACCTCCCAGCGCACCGAACGGCGGTCCATCGCGCGGATCGACCTGACCCCGCGCGCGCCACGCTTCCGGGAGGACCCGTTCCGAGAATTGTTCCGGGCCGAGCCCGCTCCCGCCACACCGGCGGCAAAGAATGCCAAACCCGTGCAGATTGTGTTCGAGGGAATCCGCCAGCGTTTGTCACTGCTGGGGCTTGGAGTGGACGCAGGCTCCCCGGTGGTCAGTCCCGATGGGAAAACCCTGCTGTTTTCCGCCGCATCCGGGGTGGGGCAGCCCAACCTCTATACATATTCGCTGGACGAACTGGCGCGCGAGCCCGCCGTACCCCGGCAACTGACCTCCACCGCCGGGGCCAAAACGGGGGCCCAGTTCTCGCCGGATTCCAAAGATGTGTTCTATCTGGAGGCGGGCCGGATCACCTCGATTTCGGTGGAAACCCGCATTTCCAAGCCCCTGGCAGTGACCGCAGAGTTGGACGTCAACTTCGACGAGGAGAAGAAGGAGGTCTTCCACCAAGCCTGGACCATCGCCAACGAGACCTACTATGACGCCAAATTCCACGGTGCCAATTGGTCCGACATGCGTGGCCACTACGCCAAGTGGGTGGAGGGCGCTGCCACGTCGGACGAACTGCGGCGCGTCCTGTCGGTGATGATCGGCGAACTCAACTCGTCGCACACCGGCATCACGGCTGGGATTCAGGGAGCGCAGCAACCCGTTACCGGACGGCTGGGCCTGACCATCGACCCGACAGACGGCTCCATCCTTTCGGTAACCCCGCTCGGGCCCGCTGATCTGGCCGGTATCAAGACGGGCGAAAGACTGCTCGCGGTGGACGGCAAACCGCTGGCGGCATCGGTGAACTTGGACGAACGGCTGCAATACAAGATCGGCAAGCGCACCACCTTGACAACTTCGGCAAGGAAGGACATCGCGGTTCTCCCCATCGGCAATGCGGCCGAAAAGCACTTGCTCTACCGCCAGTGGGTGGAAAGCCGCCGGGCCTACGTGGAACAAATCAGCCAAGGAAGGCTGGGCTATGTGCATATTCTCGACATGTCCGCCGAGGCGCTGGACCAGTTGTACCTGGATCTGGACAGCGAGAACCAGAACCGGGATGGCGTGGTGGTGGATATCCGGAACAACAACGGGGGTTTTGTGAACGCCTACGCGCTGGACGTCTTTGCGCGCGGCAAATACCTGACGATGACGCCGCGCGACCGCGTTTCGACCTCGGCCAGATCGTCCAACGGCCAGCGCGCGCTGGAACGCCCCACGATTCTGGTGGTGAACCAGAACTCGCTCTCCGATGCCGAGGATTTCACGGAAGGCTACCGGGCCCTAAAAGTGGGCAAAGTGGTGGGAGTGCCCACCGCGGGGTGGATCATCTATACCGGCAGCGCCCAGTTGATCGACGGGTCCTCGCTCCGGACACCGGGCGTCAAGATCACGGCCAACGACGGCACCGATATGGAACTGCACCCGCGTCCCGTGGATGTAACGGTGGACCGGCCGGTGGGGGAAAGCTATACCGGCCGCGATGCACAACTGGACGCGGCCATCCGGGAACTGCTGGCAAGCATCGGCAAACAATAGGGGAAATCTTGAGAACATACGCCATCGGGATCACTGGGCCATCGGGATCGGGCAAAACGGAGCTTGCCAGCCGCATCCGCGCCAAACTGGAGGGAGCCACACTCTTATCCCTCGACTCCTACTACCTGAGCCAAGCCCACCTCACGGTCGCTGAACGGGAAAGGCTCAACTTCGACGACCCCTCCATGCTGGATTGGGACCTGGTCGTGGATCAGATTGCACGCCTGGTGGGGGGCCTGGCCATCGACCACCCCGTTTACTCGTTCGAGAACCACACCCGCGTTTCCGAAACCGTTCGGGTGGAACCGTCCCCGTGGCTGATCGTCGAAGGCATATTCGCGCTCCACCACCCGGCTTTGCGCGCGCTCTACGATGCCAAGTTTTACGTCCATGCGCCGGACGACGTGTGCCTGGAACGGCGCATCGAGCGCGATGTCGTGGAACGCGGGCGGACGAGGGAATCCGTGGTCTGGCAGTACAACACCACGGTCCGGCCCAGCGCCGACCTGTACATCAAGCCGACCGAGCAGCATGCCGACGTCTCCGTTTCGGGCGTCCAGCCGATCGACCATTCGGTGGCGGACGCGCTGGCTTTCATTGGCGCCGGTTCGACTGGATGAGAGCTTTCCCCGGTTAAACGCCTACTTCCGCTCCCGCTCGTTCATCGTGGACGACCGTTCGGTCTGGAACTGCACAATATCCTTCGAGAAGAACAAGTCGAGGGTCCAGTCAATGGCCACCCGGACTTTTTTCTCCAGCCGAGGCAGCTTCATCAGATAAATGGTCCGCCACAGGAACCAGGCAATGAACCCCGAAAACTGGAGTCCGAGGATATTGGCTACGCCAACGCGCCGCCCGATCGCAGCCAGTTGGCCCATCGTCTTGAAACGGAACGGAATCTTCGATCCCCCGCCGTCAATACCGGAATCGATCGCCGCCGCAATATTCCCTGCCAGCACCTTGCCTTGGCGAATGGCATGCTGGGCGGTCGGCGGGTAGGGCTTGCCCGTCTCGGGGTCCGGCACGGTGGCGCAATCGCCCAGCGAATAGACGCCCGGCCAGCCTTCCACCTCCATGAAGCCGTTCACTTGGATACGCCCCCGGTCGGTGGGACAGGGAAGCCCGCCGCACAAGGCATGCGCAGCGGTCCCCGCGGTCCAAATCAGGGTGTTTGAGGGAATTATAGTCCCGTCGCTCAATTCCACGCGGCCCTCCCGCACCGCCGTTACCCGTGTATTTACCCGGATCTCCACCCCGCGTTCGGCCAGCTTCGTGGCTGTGTAGCGTCCCAAGGCTTCACCCAGTTCCGGCAGGATCACCGGGCCGGGATGCACCAGCACAACCCGAATCTGCATCTCGGAGAGGTGCGAATAGTTCCGAGAAGCCTCGCGCAGAAAATCGTTGATACCGGCGATGGTTTCCACGCCCGAAAATCCGCCGCCCGCTACCACGACGGTCAGCAACTGGTCGCGATCTCCGGCGGCGCATTCGAAATCGGCGGCCTCCAAACCGTCAATCAGGTGGTTGCGGAGACGGATCGCATCCCCGAGGGACTTCATGGTGAACGCCGTTTCCTCCAAGCCCGGCAAGTGGAAGAAATTCGTGGTGCAGCCGAGGGCGATCACGAGGTAGTCGTAACCCAGATCGTGGGGATGCCGGCTTTCCGAATGGACCACCTTCACGGACTTGGAAGCGAGGTCGATACATTCCACCTCCGCGTGCAGGAAGCTGACGCGCCGCAGCATCTTGCGGATGGGGTTCACGATATGTGTGAGGTCGATATCGCTAGCCGCCACCTCGTGGAGCATGGGGGTGAAGAGGATAAAGTTTTCGCGGTTGACCAGCGTGACTTCGATGTCGTCCCGTTTGGCGAGCGTCCGGTCGAGTTCGAGGGCCGTGTAGAGTCCGCCAAATCCACCGCCAAGGATCAAAATGCGCTTCTTCATGGTTCTTTGAGAGATGACCCGGAGTCGGGGTTGTATTCCGTCGAGCGCGATGTTTGTGGTCTGCAATAGAATAGAGAGCGTCATGCCCCGCAGCCCACTGCACCCCGACGCCGAAGGCCACTACTCGCCCCTCTCCCACGAACTTGACCGCGCGGTCCTGCGAAAGTTCGCGCCGGGACAGCATCCTCTCGACCCCCTCGCGAATGCGATGGCCTCCGAGGAGAGTCGCCGTCGTTTCTTTTCGCGGGGCGCGCAAGGCATCGGGGCGCTGGCTCTGGCATCCATTCTTGGACAGGACACCGCCCACGCGGAGGGGATGGCCAAGGGTGCCGCCATCGGCAGCCTTCCCGGCCTCCCCCATTTCGCACCCAAGGCCAAACGCGTCATCTATCTCCATCTGGTCGGCGCGCCGCCGCAAATGGAGACCTTTGACTACAAGCCGAAGATGGTCGACATGTTCGACAAGGATCTTCCCGAATCGATCCGCCAGGGCCAGCGACTCACCACGATGACCAGCGGCCAGAGCCGCTTCCCCATCGCACCGTCCATATTCAACTTCAAACAGTACGGTAAATCGGGTGCGTGGATCTCCGAACTCTACCCCTACACGGCGAAGATGGCCGATGACATCGCCATCATCCGCTCCATGCACACGGAGGCCATCAACCACGAACCCGCGATTACGTTCTTCCAAACAGGGTTCATGATTGCCGGACGCCCCTGCATCGGCTCGTGGCTCAGTTACGGCCTAGGGACCATGAACCAGAATCTGCCGTCGTTCGTCGTCCTGCAGGCCAAGCACTACCACCCGAAGGCCAACGTCCAAGCTATTTCGGCCCGACTCTGGAGCGCCGGATTCCTTTCCGGCAAGTACTCCGGAGTGGGACTGCGCAGTGCCGGCGACCCCGTCCTGTTCATCAACAATCCCGCAGGCGTTTCGACAGAGGTGAGGCGCGGCATGCTGGACGGGCTCGCCGAAATGAATCAGCTGACTTTCGACAAGGTGGGCGATCCCGAGACCAAGACCCGGATCGCGCAGTACGAAATGGCGTTCCGCATGCAAGCGTCGGTGCCCGATTTGACCGACCTCTCGAAGGAGCCCGCTTCCACTTGGGAGATGTACGGGCAGGACGCCAAGGACAAGCCGGGGTCGTTCGCCAACACGTGCGTCATGGCCCGGCGGCTGGCCGAGCGTGACGTGCGTTTCGTGCAGGTCTACCACCGGGGATGGGACGTCCACGGGAGTCTGCCGGAGGTGCTGGCGGCCCAGTGCAAGGAGATTGACCAGCCGGTCTGGGCGCTGGTGCAGGATCTGAAACAGCGGGGCATGCTGGACGACACGCTGGTGATTCTAGCGGGAGAATTCGGTCGCACCGTCTATTCCCAGGGCAAACTCACCAAAACCGACTACGGCCGGGACCACCACCCGCGCTGCTTCAGCCTGTGGATGGCTGGCGGCGGCGTGAAAGGCGGAGTCGTGCACGGCGAAACAGACGATTTCAGCTACAACATCGTCAAGGACCCGGTCCACGTTCGCGACTTCCAAGCGACCATCATGCACCTGTTCGGCATCGACCACGAAAAGTTCAGCTACAACTACCAGGGGCTCAACGTGAAGCTGACCGGCGTGGAGAAAGCCGAACCGGTAAAGGCCATCCTGCTGTAGTTCGCGACAGACTACTTCAAGTTCGGTGCGTACTGCTTGGTGTTCGTGTATGAAGCGAAGGCCAAGTCGATGCCCGGTATCGCCGCGATTGTCGTTCCGATTCCGCGCACATCCATCGTGCCCGGAAACGTCCCCGACGGAGGCAGACTCCCGAGGACACTGGTCGGGAGGGTGAACTGGCCCGCCGCCGCCGGGGCGCTGCAGACCACGGAAACACTGCCCGGAGCGCCAGTCGGTCCACCAAAGCCGGTGGACACCGCGATACGGACGTAGCCGGTGGGATCGCCACCAGTCCATTTCAATATGAACGGCTGGGTACGGTCAATCGACGCCGCTTGGTTGCTCCAGAGAACCGGCTGGGCCAAGGGAAGGTCCACCGAAAATGGAGTCACATCGGCCCCACCCGTCCCGTTCGCCACCTTCCAGGTACCTCCCGGCAGGGATGCCGTTGGTTTCACTTCGTAGAAGCCCTTGAGCTGGGGGCTGCCAGCTGCCGTCAAGGCAAGTCCGGTCGGCGGTGTGAACAGGATACTGGCTCCGGCACTGAGGCCAGTTGCATCGGGCTTGCCGTCCCCGCCGCCGTTGGTGCTGCCGGAACCAACGTTGAACGTGACTTGGCAACTGCCGAGGGATGGATCCGAATTGCCGAGAAGCTTCGGCAGCTGCGAGGTTAACTGCTGTTGGGTGAAACTCAGGAAGATCGCGTCGATGGTTGCGTCGAAGGTCGGAGATGTCAGGGCGACCGATTGCGAGATCTGGAAGGATGCGAGCGTGGTGCCGGGCTTTGCGAGAAGCGACGAAATGGTGGCGGCCGGAATACCCGAAAGTACGGGGTCGGCGCAAGTGCCGCCATTGGGCATCACTGGCACGGTAGTCGTATTGCTCAACAGGGTGGACTGCGCTCCCCCTGTTTGAACAACCAGCGACACGGCGCACCCAGGCGCAACACCGTCCGGGACCACCACATTGATCTGGTCCAACCCTGGTCCGGCGGACCGGCCCCGATACTGGAGCGGCGCGGCGATCCCGCCAATCCATACCGTAATGTCCGTTTTCAGATCGCCGTTGGTGGCGATATTGGCGTCGCTGTTGGCTCCACCCAAACCGGTACCCCAGAGCACCACCGCGTCGCCGGGCTTGGCGGAATGAGTGCTGTCCACAAACGAATAATTGGGAAAAGTCACCACCGCTGCACTGGTGCCAAGCACGGTGGAAAGGCCCACATTGGTGGCGACCACCTTGATCGGCGTGCTCCCGCTCGCACCGTTGTAGGTAACCGTAAGTGTGCCGCTACCTAAAGGCGTTGTGGATGGCAGAACCGCCGCCACTTGGGACCGCAGCGTGTAGAGCATTGGACAATCCACCGTTGTGCCGGCGACCGTCACCTTGATGGAAGTACCTGACAAGGTATTCGTCAGGGGCAGCGCCGGGGCAGTCACCAGGCTGGCCGGACCCAAACTCCCCCCGACAACCTTGCCGGCTTGGTCAAATGCGGGGTACACCACAAAGATCGAGCCCTGCGCGATGCCCCAATTGAAGTGCCCAACCGGAATGTTGCTGGCCGGATTCAGAACCGCCGCAGGGGCCGGATTCTGGGCTTGCAATGCGCAACCCGCCAATAGGACTACGCCGAACAACCGAAAACTGACCATTCCACTCTCCTTCGGAGATTGCGATACTCCGCTCAGGCAATATTACACGATTGCTGGCACCGGTTAGAACGAAATCCGCAAAGACCACTGCAGCGTCCGGTTCCGTCCATAGAAATTACTGAAGGAATAGCCCGTGGTCACCGGGAACTTCCGAACTGCGTCGAGCTCGAGAAGTTCACGGGGTCACTCACCGTGTTGTACCAGCGGGCCTGCGGGAACAAGTTGTTGGCATCCATCCGGGCCGTCAGCTTGTATTCTTCCTTGTAACTCCTTGTTGCGGCCATGGTTTGGCCGAGGCGTCGCGCACTTGTGTAAGGACGTGTAAGTGCGGGTTCCGGCGGGACACCTTGCCGGTAGAATAGGCTGAGATGAAGCTTGTTCTACCGGCGTGCACACTGCTTCTTGTATGCCTGCCCGCACGCACTGCCGATACACCCGCACAAGTCCTGTTCAACAAGCTGCGAGAAAATGTTCGGGCTGATTTGCAGCGGGCCGCACGGTACACCTGCGTCGAAACCGTCACCCGCCGCCAATACCGCCCCCAATTGGCCGGAAAGGGAACGAACTGCGCAACGATGGTCGCCTCCCGCCAGGCCAATCCCTCCACCGGCGAATTGCTTTGGCGCGACCGGCTCAGGCTGGACGTGGCTGTCGGGGACAAGGCCGAAATGTTCTCGTGGGCGGGCGCGCGCAGTTTCGAAACCAACGACTTGGAAGACTTGGCTCTGAGCGGCTCGTCCGGATCCGGGGAATTCGGCTCCTTCCTCGCCGGTGTCTTTGGCAACAGTGCCGAACAATTCCGCTACAACGGCGAGTTGAAGACCGACTTGGGGATTCTGGCCAGGTACGAATACAAAGTGCCTCTGGCGAAAAGCCATTACGTATACCGCACGCGTACCTCCAAGGGTGCCACCATTCCCTACGGCGGTTTCTTCTACGCGGTGCCCGCCACCGCCGAACTGAAACGGCTGGTGGTGGAAGCCACCGAGTTCCAGAATGACGAGGTTTGCCACGTCACCGACACCATGGACTACACCCGCATCAAGGTGGGAACGGGCGACTTCATGGTCCCGGCGGTTTCCACCATGGATGTCCTATTCAAGGTGGGCGAGGTTTCCATCAACGAAACCCGTTACGCAAGCTGCCATGAATTCACAGGCGAATCCACCATCCGTTACGACATGGACGACGAACCGGCTTCGGCGGCCAACGCGGCCAAGGCGGAACTGCAGAAGCTTCCAGCCAAAACCCATGTCCGCGTCTATGTCGATCCGCCGATCGACACCAAAACGGCTGCGGCGGGCGATCCCATCACCGGGGTTGTGGAGAAGGACGTCAAGGAAAAGGGGAAGGTTGTGGTCCGCCAGACCGACCGGCTCCACGGGCGAATTCTGAGGATGGAGCAATTCCTCGGCGGCGCACCCCGCTGGGTAGTGGCGATCCGGTTCGACTCCATCGAACGCGACGGGGTGGAACTGCCCGTAGCGTTCAAGCCGATCGACGACGGCGACAGGACACCGCAGGAACCCCGCATGGTCGGGCGGCGCGGAGGCTTTTCCGCACCTGCCCAACGTGCACCGGTGGACCGCCCCAAGGGAGCGGGGTTGTTTATCTTCAGCCAAGCCGGGGAGCTTGTTCTGGACAAGAAATTCCACTCCGAGTGGGAAATCAAGTAGGGGCTATCAGCCTTTGGAGCGGGCGACGGCGTTCTTCCATGCGTCCAGACGCGATGCCCGCTCCGCGTGGGACATGACCGGCTCGAACCTGCGCTCCACGCGCCAGAAGCTTTCCACCTCGTCGGCCCCGGACCAGACTCCCTCCGCGATTCCGGCCAAGTAGGCCGCGCCGAGCGCCGTCGTTTCCACGTCCATGGGCCGGACCACGGGCTTGCCAAGGATATCGGCCTGGAACTGCATCAGGAAATTGTTGACCGCCGCACCACCGTCAACCCGAAGCTCGGTGATCGGCTCGCCGGAATCGGCCTCCATGGCGTCAATCAACTCGCGGCTCTGGAAGGCGATGCTTTCGAGAGCAGCTCGGACAATCTGAGCCCTGCCGCTGGCGCGTGTAAGGCCATAGATCAACCCGCGGGCATTCATATCCCAGTGCGGGGCACCGAGGCCGACAAACGCCGGGACCATATGGACGCCCCCGGTATCGGGAATGCTGGCTGCCAGTGCCTCGGATTCGGCGGCGGTCGTGATGATGCCGAGCGAATCGCGCAGCCACTGGACGGCAGCTCCGGCGATAAACACGCTGCCTTCCACTGCGAACTGCCCGGTAAGATCGAGCGAAGCGGCCCGTGTTGCCAGCAGTTTGTTGGTGGATTTCGGGCGCTTGGTTCCGGCGTGGGTCAGTGCGAAACAGCCCGTTCCGTAGGTATTCTTCGAAAGGCCGGGCCGGAAGCAGGCCTGGCCCGCCAAAGCAGCCTGCTGGTCGCCGGCAATGCCGCTGATGGGAATTTCCGCCCCCAACACGTTGGCACCGATGAACCCCACGCGACCCGACGACGGAACGATACTGGGCAGCATCGCGCGCGGGATGTCGAAGATCCGCAACAGATCGTCATCCCACTCGCCTGTTTCGAGGTTCATGAGCATGGTGCGCGAGGCGTTGGTGAAGTCGGTAACATGTACCCGGCCGCCGGTGAGATTCCAGATCAGCCAGGTGTCGATGTTGCCGAAAAGGATGTCGCCGTACTGGGCGCGGGCCCGCACTCCGGGAACGTTTTCGAGGATCCAGTGGATTTTGGAGCCGGAAAAGTAGGCGTCGATGATGAGGCCTGTGCGGTCCTCAATCATGGAGGCATTGCTGGAGGCCTTGAGTTCGCCGCAGAAATCGGCGGTACGGCGGCATTGCCAGACGATGGCGGGGGAAACCGGTATTCCCGTGGTCCGATCCCAGACGACGGTGGTTTCGCGCTGGTTGGTGATGCCGCAGGCAGCGACGGCATCGGCGGGAATCCCGGCCTGTTCCAGCACCGTGCGGGCGGCGGAAAGCTGGGCGTTCCAGATGGCGACGGCGTCCTGCTCGACCCAACCGGGATGCGGGTAGAAACAATCGAACGCCACCGAGTGCATGGCGATGCGCTCCCCGCGCTCGTTGTACAGGGCGGCGCGGGCCGAGGTGGTGCCCTCGTCGAGCGACAGGACATAGGGGGCTTCGGCAACGGCGATGGATTCGGTGCGCGAACGGCGGAGTTCGGGAATGGGCGTGGTCATTTGAGCTGCTGAGGCAATTATATGACCGGCCACCCCGGCCACCCTATAATGGAGAGGCATCTATGTTCTTCCGTCGCGCGCAAATCAAAACCCTGACCTTCGACGACCGCATCGGGGCGGCCCGCTCCGCCGGATTCCGTACGGAATCGGCAGCCGGGGGCAAGACCCGGATTGAGCGTGGCGGCTGTGCCTGCGTTTGTGAGGACGGGACCGACGAAAACGGGGGAGAAATGCCCCGGTTCAGCACCCGCGCAGGGATCGTGATGGGTGCCGAGATCGGCACGCTGACCGACGGCGGCTACCAGAAGTTCTTCGTCACGCCCAGCGGCAAGAAAAAGCCCGCCCAGGCGCATGAGCTGAAGGCGATCCAGGATTTCCAGGAAGACCTGCGCGAAGCAATGGGCATGACAAGCCTCTACAACGAGTCGCTGGGTACGGTTTCCAACCAGTACCTGTACGACCGCGTGGAAGGCCGCGACCATGGCACCCACCACAAACCCTGGCAGTCCTAGGCGCTAGCGCGGCACCGCCGCAGAGTACTTCTCCCAATTTCCCGTCAGCTCGTGAACCACGCGCGACCCAACGGCCCACGCGGCTTCAAGCGACGACAAATAGCCCGAATAGGCTCCGATCACTAGCCCTTTCAGGCTCTCCGCCGGGGTGGATCCCGGAGCCTCGCGGTCATAGTTGCTCACGGTGCGCAACACGAGCACGCGGTCCTTGTCCACCTTCCCGGCTCTTGATAGGAACGTGATGGACTGCATGGTCCCGGAATCCTCCATCGCGGAAATCATGTAGTTCCCCGCCCCTTTGGTGTAGTACTTGGTCCATTCGTTGGCCCAAGTGTCCATCCGCGTGCCGTGCCAAAAGGTACTGGACGACATGGTGTCGCCCTTGGTGACGAACGGCGGGCGTTGGGCGACGGGAAAACCCTCGAAGCGCGCCCGTGATCGTCGGATTTGGTCCGTGTCGGCCAGCTTGGTGTCCTTCGTGAAGCGGTAAGCCCAGTCAACCAGCTGGGGATTCAGGGTATAGAGTTCGCCTTCCAGATCGGGACGGACGGGCTGTTCGTAGGGGGTCTCGCGGCGCAGCGGAATCATTCCGGTCGGCCAGTCCTTGGGAATGTCGCGTGCGTCCACCTCGTACGCCAAATCGCCGTCGAGAACCCGCTCGGCCCAGACGGCGGAACCCAGCGAAACGTCGGCCGGATCGCCGCCACCGATGCCGGCAACCACCCAATACGCCTTGGTCAGGTCGAAACGGGCGTCCAGACCCAGCGCCATGATCGACGCGGCGGCTTTGGCGGTACCGATGCCGGTTACGATTCCGAGCACACCCGAATCATTCATCCGTGCCGCGTGGTGGCTGGCGGGCATCGGGAAGATCTTGTCGAGGTGCTCGCGTTCCACCCAGTACTGGTATTCGCCCGGCGCGTCGCCCGTGTCCTCGCCGCGTTCAAACATCGCAACGACCACCACCTTCACGGGAATTGGCTTTGTTTGTGCGTGGGCTGCGACGGCCAGAAGGGCCAGCGCTATTAGGAGTTTATTCATGGAAGTTCCAAGTTCGGGAGGCGTAACCGGAGACCGCAGGCTTCACGGATTTCAGCGATTCGCGCCAATTCTTCGTGTCGAACTTGCGCTCGAAGGTCGCCAGTGCCCGGTCGTAATCCTGCAACATCTTTTCCTTCAACGCGGGTTCGGCGAATGAGTAGGAAAGGCTGTTGTGGCCCAGTTGCACGATTTCCGCCCACGTGAGGCGGAAGTTGGTGACCGCCGTGTAGTATTCGTCGGTCATGTTGGAGTCCCAGGAGCCCCGGTCGTCCGTGTTGAGGCAGACCGGGATCCCGAAGCGCAGGTACTCGGGAAAAGGATGCAGCGAAGTATCCGGGACGTATTCAAGAACCCGGTTCGACACCAGATTGACCTCCACCAGGTACCGGCCGTTGCGCATCAACAGCATGGTGTCGGGGTCGGTGATGAGATTCACGCCGTGGCCGATGCGCGAAGCACCCAGCAGCAGCGTATCGCGAACCTCGTGGCCGGGGCTGTCCTTTTCGCCCCCGTGGAGCGAGAGGGGAATGTCGGAGTAGGTGCGGCGCAGCTTCCGGAAGGTCGGCAGGAAGCGGAGGGCGTAGCCTTTGTCGTTGTCCTCGCGCCCCGCCATGTTGATCCCGACCCAATCCTGGCGGTGGGCTGCGACCCAGGCGTAGTGGGCTTCCAGACGCTGCTCGGCGTCCGGCGTATAGCGGATCAGGACCGCTTGGAAGCGAATCGCGACACCGGTTGCCAGCGCGTCGGGCTGCTGGAGGCGCGCATGGATGATCTGCCAGGCGGCTTCCGGGTCCATGGGCTTGCCGGAAGCGTCGATGAAGCCCCCGGAACCCATTTGGGCCTCGATGTACCGCACGCCCTCGGCTCCGAAGAGCTTCATGTTGCCTACAGTGACTTCCGCGGAGAGGTAGGGGTCGTGGGAAAGGTCGCCAAAACGGGGCACGATGCGTTCGAAGAATTCATCGCGCGCCTCGCCGGGGCGGTCGAGGATCAGGGAGGAGATCCACTCGGCCTTCAGGGCTGGGGTGAGTCCGGCTAGGGCCTCGTACTGGGGCTTGCGGCAGGGGTCGAGCGCGTCGTAGCGGGATTTCTGGATGGTGAGGAAGCGCGGCGGGGGTACGGGGGCGTCACCGGGACACGCGGCAGGGCTGCTGAGCGTGTAAAAGGAGTTCCGGGCCAACGTCCTGGGCGAAGTTGCGGTGTCGTACCAGAGTTTTGCCGGTGCCGAGAGGCCGTTGTGGTGGTGTAGGTCGCCACCCTTTGGAAGAGCAGTCAGAAAGGCGTAGAGTTCCTGGGGCGAGGCGGATTTCACGATTTCGTTGTAGCGATCGGCGAATCCTGCGGCCCTGAGGTTCGACGCGGCCAGGACCAAGACTGCGAGGCGTTGGAATCTCATCGGAATCCCTTGAGTGTACGATGGACGGGGCTGGAGAATCCGATGAAGCACCGATATGTCACTTTGGGAATGCTGGTCGCGCTGGCGATCATCACGTTTTTGGACCGGATCTCGATCGCGGTTGCCGGAGCGCGGATTCAGGACGAGCTGCATATCGGGCCGGAGCGCTGGGGGTGGATTCTGGGCGCGTTCGTGCTGGCCTACGCGCTGTTTGAAATTCCGGCGGGCGCGATGGGGGACCGGAACGGACAGCGCGGGGTGCTGGCCCGGATTGAGATCGAAGAGCGTCGTGTAGGGAAAGAGTGTCTTCG
>CAIYDY010000076.1 GCA_903925015.1 uncultured Acidobacteriia bacterium | reverse complement strand
GTGCCGGTGTTGCCCACCGCTTGGTTGGAGAGGTCCGCAAGCTTCCACGCGAACTGTGGCCAGTGGTTGCGCAGCATTGGAGCCAGCCGTCGTCCTTCGAAGCGATGGCCGCGAATCTGGAGATGCTCCCGAAGAGCGTCACACAGCTCGATGAAAACCGTTCGGTGGGCGATTTACCGCTTGTCGTGCTTTCCGCATCCAAACACGTTTCCGAACACCACCTCGATGCGGCGCTTTCCACCCGGGGAGAGCACGTCCTGGTCCCGGGTACCGGCCACTGGCTCCAGCTCGACGCCCCGGAGACCGTTTCCGCAGCGGTGCTCCGTGTCGTGGATCAAGTCCGGGCGCAGCGATAATGCGTCTATTCCCCACCATTCTGGTTGTCAGTTTGGCCGCCCAGGGCCAGGCACCCTTCCGGTCCGAAACCCGCGTTGTCCAAGTCCCGGCGAGCGTGACCAGTCTGAATGGCAAGAACGTGGACGGGCTTCTCGCGCGCGATTTCCTTGTCCTGGACGACGGCTCTCCGAGGAAGATCACCCTCGACACCTTCGGCAACGGCTTCGCACCCATCTCCCTCATCCTCGCCATCCAAACATCAGGCCTATCGGCCCCGGCCTTGGCCAAAATCCGCCGTATCGGCAGCCTGATCCAGCCGCTCGTGATCGGCGCGAGGGGTGAAGCAGCGATCGTTACGTTCGACAGCGAGATTGCCTGGATCCGGCCCTTCACGTCCGATTCGGGGTCGATCCAAAGCGCGATGAAGAAACTGCGCGCCGCCGGGGGGAAGCAGGCCCGCATGTTCGACGCCGTGATCGAAGCCGCCGAAACCCTGCGCGACCGCAAGGGACGGAAGATCCTCCTCGTGGTTTCCGAAAGCAAGGACCGCGGCAGTTCCGCCAAGCTATCCCATGTGTTGGAATCGATCGAGCGCGAGGGGATTGAGGTTTTTGCCGCACCGTACTCGGTTTCCTCCACCGCCTGGCTCGCAAGGCCCGAAGACCTGCCCCCTCCTTCGGGACCCAACTTCATGGCTGTATTTGACGAATTGTTCCGCCTCGGCAGGACCAACCATGTTCAGGCTTTCGCACAATCCACCGGGGGATCCGAATACCCTTTCCTGCGCGAAAGCTCTCTGGAAAAGGCCATCGAGAACTTCGGCGCAGAGGTCCACAGCCAGTACATCCTCGCCTTCCCCCAGCCCGAAACGGCCGCCAAAGGCATGCACCGCATCGAAGTTTCCATTCCGGCGCAGCCATCCTTGAAAATACGCGCACGCCAAGCCTATTGGTCTGACTAATCCACCATGCGACTTTCAGATTTCGACTACGTCCTACCCCCCGAGCTGATTGCCCAGGAGCCGCCTCCCGAACGTGATGGAGCCCGCATGTTGGTGGTCCACCGGGCAGACGGGCGCTTGGAAGACCGCCATTTCCGGGACCTGCCCGAATACCTCGCTCCCAGCGATTGCCTCGTCCTGAACGATTCCCGCGTTCTCCCTTCGCGCCTGCTGGGCGAACGCGAAGGTGGAGGTGCCGCCGAAGTCCTGCTGCTGGAGCCGCTCGGGACCGCCGAAGCCGAGTGGCGCGCCCTGGTCCGGCCAGGGAAAAAGCTGGGGACTGGCGCGCGTGTGCATTTCGACGATTCGTTTCAGGCTGAGATCATCGCGCGAGGGGAGCGGGGGGAACGCACGGTCCGATTGAGCGGCACCGGTGACATTGTGGAGAACATCGAACGGCTTGGCCACATGCCCCTGCCTCCGTACATCAAGAGGCCCGACGCCACAGCCGACCGCGAGCGCTACCAGACGGTTTATGCCGGTGAGCGCGGTTCCGTGGCCGCACCAACCGCCGGGCTGCACTTTACTCCCGAAATTCTGGAACGGT
This sequence comes from uncultured Acidobacteriia bacterium, assembly GCA_903925015.1. Classification (GTDB taxonomy): domain Bacteria; phylum Acidobacteriota; class Terriglobia; order Bryobacterales; family Bryobacteraceae; genus BOG-234. The sequence goes on along the minus strand of CAIYDY010000076.1, from coordinate 48,577 downwards.
CGGACGCGGCGGGTGCGGAAATCGCCCGCGTGACACTTCATGTGGGTCTGGGTACATTCCAGGGGATCGAGAGGGAGGATTTCGAAAACCACTCCCTCCACTACGAGCGCTATTCAATCACGCCACAAGCCTGGGACAGGATCGAATCGGCGTCCCGCGTCGTCGCGGTCGGCACCACTTCTGTGCGCACCGTGGAATCGGCCAGCCGATCCGGCGCGCTTTCGGGATCCACCAATCTCTTTATCCATCCGGGTCTGGACCGGCCGTTCCGGCGGGTTGGTGCGATGCTGACGAATTTCCACCTTCCGGGCACCAGCCTGGTGCTCCTTGTTGCCGCCCTTGCGGGACCCGAACTCACCATGGCGGCATACCGGCATGCCGTGGAATCCCGTTACCGGTTCTTTTCCTACGGGGACTGCATGCTGATTTTGTAAAATGAAGGAATCATGACGCTCGAAGAATTGGAACGCGAATACGCGCCGCTCCGCGAACAAGCATCTGCCGTTCGGAGCTATCTTTGACGCTCCTGCGAAGAAACAGGAACTAGCCCGCACCGAGGAACTGATCTCCTCCCCCGACTTCTGGAACCAGCCCGAGCGCAGCCAGAAAGTCATGCAGGATCGCAAGCGCTTGGAGGAGGCCGTCGCAAGCCACGCCAAGATTACCTCCCTGACCGATGACTTGGACACTCTTTTCGAACTCCTCCGCGAGGGTGAGGATGTCGCCGCCGACATCATGCGGGAGTTGAAGCCCTATCAGGCCCTGCTCGGCAAGCTCGAAACCGCCATGCTGCTTTCCGGCGACAACGATTCTCTCGCCGCCATCATGACCATCCACCCCGGCGCGGGCGGCACCGAATCCCAGGATTGGGCTGAAATGCTGATGCGCATGTACCTCCGCTGGGTGGAGCGCAACGGCATGACCGCCGTGATTACGGACCGCCTCGAAGGCGAAGGTGCCGGCATCAAGTCGGTCACATTCGAAGTGAACGGACAGAACGCGTTCGGGATGCTGCAATCGGAGATCGGCGTCCATCGCCTCGTCCGAATCTCCCCCTTCGACGCCAATGCGCGCCGCCACACCTCCTTCGCCTCAGTTTTCGTCTATCCGCAAATCGACGACGAGATCAAGATCGACATCAAGGAAGGCGACCTCCGGATCGACACCTTCCGCGCCGGTGGTGCGGGCGGCCAGCACGTCAATATGACGGACTCCGCTGTGCGCATCACCCACTTCCCCACCGGGATCGTGGTCCAGTGCCAGAACGAGCGTTCCCAGTTCAAGAACAAGGACAGCGCGATGAAGCAGCTTCGCGCCAAAATGTACGAGCACGAACTGGAGAAGAAGCGCGTGGAATCGCGCAAGACGGAAGCGTCCAAGCTCGAAATCAACTTCGGGAGCCAGGTCCGGAACTACGTGATGGCACCCTACCGGATGGTCAAGGATCTGCGTTCCAGGCTCACCGTGGGGGATGTGGACCGGGTTCTGGATGGCGATTTGGAGGATCTGATTCATTCCTGGCTCGTCTGGCGCAAGACCGGGAAGACGGTGAAGGAATCCGCCGAGTTCCCCCCCGACTAAGGAATGGACACTGCATCTGAATTGGAGCGGGCAGCAGCACTCCTGCGCGCAGGCCGCTTGGTGGCATTCCCGACGGAAACGGTGTACGGCTTGGGTGCGAATGCGCTCGATGCCGACGCTGTCCGCCGCATTTTCGAAGCCAAGGGCCGTCCACTGACGAGTCCGCTGATCGTCCACGTGGCATCGGTGGACCAAGCGCGGGAATTGGCTGCGGTCTGGCCACGTGAGGCCGAAGAACTTGCGCGGGCGTTTTGGCCTGGTCCGCTGACCATTGTTGTTCCCAAAAAATCCTGCATTCCTGATTTGGTAACCGCGAGCCTGCCCAGCGTCGGGTTGCGGATTCCGGCCCACCCCCTCGCGTTGCGGTTACTTCAGGTCTGCGGCATTCCGCTCGCCGCACCCAGCGCCAACAGGTTCACCGGGATCTCCCCGACGACGGCGGAACATGTGCGCGCCGGGTTGGGCGAAGCCGTTGATATGGTGTTGGACGGCGGTCCGTGCGATGTCGGAATCGAGAGCGCTGTAGTTTCGCTGGCTGGGCCGACACCGAAGATTCTCCGTCCCGGCCAGATTGGCAGGGACCGGATCGAGGCTGTCATTGGACCCGTTGAGGTTGGGACCGGTGCCGAATCACCCGGCCAGCACCACAAGCACTACAGCCCTAGGACCCGCGTGATCCTCGGCACCCCTCCCAATTCCGGTTGCGGAAAGGTCCTCGACCTGAAATCGATGCCTACCAACGCTGATGCCTACGCCCGCAGGCTGTATGCACTTCTGCACGAACTGGATCAGGAAGGCTTGGATTGGATTGCGATCGAGATGCCTCCCAATACGTCCAACTGGGCGGGTGTCCGCGACCGGATCGCGCGGGCTGCGGGCTAGAAGCGGAAGGGCCGTGCGAACGCGGCATCCGGTTGCGGTAGGAACTGGTTCACGGCCAAGTCGTCCGCGATTGACTAAGAAGCTACGGCTCCACACGGCGGGAGTCGGAGAGGCCCGCCAGCAGCACTCCCACGAACGCGAAGGCGAGCACGACGGCAATCGCCATAAGTATGACCCAGATCATGGATGAAATTCCAGTCTAACCGGAATTTCATCCCAACGATGTTTGGGTATGATAAAGACCGCGCCGGAAGGTTCCAGTACCAGGGTCTTCAGTTATGAATTCGGCACAACTTCGCCGAGGCGATTCTCTGTGATTTCCCCGTGCGACATGGACGTCACCACCGCCCCTTTGTGCAACACGATAATTTGCGGTGACTCGTGCCGGACCCCTGTCCGACGCGCGATTTCCTGCGAAGTGGGACGCGCTTTGATCACGTTGACCATCACGAACGGTGAATCCGGATGTCCCCCCAAATACCTCATGACTTGACTATGCGCCACCCAGCTAACGGGACAGGACGTGCTGTGTTTGAATACAACCACGTCCTCCTGCCCAAGGACCTCGTCCAAATCTGCATCAGCACAGATTTCCCGCAGCTCCACCTTCGGAACTTCGTCCTTTTGCTTACGCCACCACATTCGGGCCACCAACCGGCATCGTATTCATACCCGTCTACTAGCTTAGCTGCAACAAACGCGTGTGTCCGTTGTACTCTGGCACAGTGGCGCAAAAGAGAGTGGAGCAAAAGGAGCAAAGGACACACGCGCAGGAATTGATGAAGCGCTCGCCGACCCTCCGCCTAGCGCTCGGCCTTTCGGTCACATTGATTTCCGTGGTTGGCTATGCCGGTTATTCCATAAGCCAACTGCGCAGCCTAAGGGACATCCAGTCTGTCAACATGGACCGTAGCCGCAGCGAGACGCGTCGCCTGTTGCTGCTTCAGGACAGGTTTGCGATGCTTTCCATGGCCATCCGCAGCCTTCTTGAGGCACCCTCCCCACCTCCAGTCCTCGGGTGGGAGCCCGAGTACCGGTATCTCAAGGCCGAAGTCGAATCGCGATCCAGCCCTCCCGACCGATCCTCCATTCGCGGAACAGCGCTGGATGGCCAGTACAAATCACTGTGGGTTGACTTCGAGAAATCTTTCGAGATAGCCAGGACCGGCGATGAAGGCGCGGCACGCGACCAACTCCGCCGAACTCTGCAGCTTCGGGAGGCATCCATTCGGAGTGAGACTACCCGCCTGCTACTGGACTCCAATCAAGGCGAGGGGAACGCCGAGAGCTCTACCCTGCGCATTTACGGCCAATTTCTACGCAATTCGGGAATCTTTGCGGTCGGAATCGTCGCCGCCATCGGTGTCACCAGCATCTGGCTCATCCAGTTCAACCGACGCCTGTTCGAACAAGTCGCAGCCCTGTCCAAGCGGCGCAGCGAACTGGTCCGCCAGCTGATCTCGATGCAGGAAAACACCTACCGCTCCATCTCGCGGGAGCTGCATGACGAATTCGGCCAGATCCTGACTGCCATCGGAATGATGCTCAACCGCGCGGACCGCAAGGCCGGCGACCTGCATGAAGTCCGCGAACTGGTCCAAGCCACTCTGGAGAAAGTCCGATCCCTTTCCTATGCCCTCCACCCCGTAATTCTGACCGAGGTGGGTTTGGAGAGCGCCTTGGACCTCTACATCACCAGTTTCGGACGGAGGACCGGCATTGAGGTCCGGTACCAAAGGCCGGCTGAGACCCGCGAGCTGGACGCTACGATCGCAACCCACCTTTACCGCGTGGTTCAGGAAGCTCTGAACAACGTCGCCAAGCATTCCAGGTCCCGCTTGGTTGCGGTCACTCTGAGTTTTCCCGGGAATTCCGTTGTCCTCGAAATTCGCGACGAAGGGATTGGATTCGGTAATGTGGAAAAGGTGGGATTGGGCCTAGTGTCAATGCGGGAGAGAGTGGAACTTGTGGATGGCAGCGTGGAATTCATTTCCGCGGACCCGGGAGCCGTGGTGCGCGTGACGGTCCCGATTCTCGCTGGAGGATCGGTCAATGGCTAAGCGCGTAATCGACGTCCTTCTGGTGGACGACCATGCCTTGGTTCGCAGCGGTTTCCGCCGCATGCTGGAGGACGAGGACGACATCCGCATCGTGGGCGAGGCCAGCGATGGGCACCAAGCCGTCACCATGGCGACCAGCGTTCGACCCGACGTGGTCGTGATGGATTTCGCTCTACCCAGCATGAATGGAGCCGTGGCCACACGTCGCATTCTGGCGGCGAATCCAGCCGTCAAGGTCCTGATTCTCAGCATGCATGCCGAAGCCGCTTACGTCCGCACCTGTTTGGACGCTGGCGCGCGCGCCTATCTACTGAAGAACGCAATGGACCTGGAGTTGGTGGACGCCGTTCGGCAGGTTTTTCTGGGAGAACAGGTTCTGGATCCCCGACTCGGCGTGATCGGTCCGGGCGAGACTCGCTCCCTTTCCACGCGGGAGTTGGAAGTGCTCCAGCTGATCGTCCATGGCAAGTCCAACAAGGACATCGCCGTCATGCTGTCGCTCAGCGTGAATACTGTCTCAGTACACCGGGCCAACATCATGCAGGCACTGGAGATGCACAACACTGCCGAGTTGGTGGTCTACGCTATCCGCCAAGGGCTGGTCAGTATCGCCTGACTTTTATCTAAGCCGCATGCTTGGTTGTGGCCGCGTGCCACCCGAAAAACGCCTTGGCGCCATCCTTGCCCATGTACCGGGTCAGCATTTCTTGCGGTGTCGCGGTCATGTCGACCATCACGAAGCCATCCAAGGTGTTCCCGAACTGCGGATCGACGCTGAACGCCAACAGCCGCCCCCCCAGCTTCACGTACTGTTTCACGAGGATCGGGATTCCCTTTCCATCCGGCTCAATATCTGCGATGGGGGCCGAAAGACAGTCCACATCCGGCGTTAGCGAGCACAACGCCTTCAAGTCCCAATTGCGCAGGAAATTGCTGCGCAACGGTCTGCGTGCGCGCACAGCCGGCCTTGGAATCACGGAGCCCATATAGGCGGTCCTGTCCCGTTCGAAATACCGCGCGATCAACTCGCGTGAAGTCTTCGAATACTGGTTGCTCACGCTGACAGCTCCCACCAGCGTCGAGTATTCCGGACGGCGCGCCACGTACGCACCAATACCCTTCCACAGCAACAACAACGGGGAGTATTGCTTCTGGTATTCGGGCCGGATAAAGGATCGTCCCAACTCCAGCGCGGGCCCCAAACGCTCCAGGAAGTTCCGGCGGAAGTGGAACAACGAGTTCGTGTACAAGCCCTTGCGGCCGAATCTCGCCAGCAACCGGGGTACATCACCGATGCGGTAGGCACCCACCACTTCCCGCTTCTCCTTGTTCCAAACGAACAGGTGGAGATAGTGGGGGTCGTAGCGGTCCAAATCCACAGCTTCCCCGGTGCCCTCACCGGCGGCCCGGAATGTGATTTCACGCAACCGGCCGATCTCCCGCAAAACCAAGGGAATCTGCGGTGCCTCGGCCAAGTACACCGAGTACTCCCTCGTGTCTTCCATCAGACACAGCGAAGGCAAACCCGCCACTTCCGCTGCGACACGTTCCGGATCCATCGCGGCCGCGACTTCAACAGACTGCGGCTCCGGGCTATTGGAAATCGACTCGCTCGCATCCACTCGGCTGGCCAGCACCTCCGTGCGGAGACGCATGTAGCGGATCGCGGCCTCGTCGTCGGGACTTGCCTCGATCTCAGAGGGTTCGATTACGCCGCCGATACGCACCTCGACTACCTTGCCGCGCTTGTTCAGCAATTCCGCCGGCAACGCGGCTGTGCGGAGCCGTGGATGCACCATCCCCAGCATTTGGAACGGAAGGCCGTTTGCGCCGCGCACCAGGATCGGCAATACTTTCGCCCGCGTCATCCGTACTAATCGGGCCGCCGTGCTGCGCCATTCGGGGTCCCGAATGGATCCGGCCCGGAAATCGAAATGGGAAACCTCGCCGGACGGGAAGACCAGAAGCATGCCGCCGCGTCGCACAAACGCAATCGCCTCGCGCAGTGCACGTCCATTGGCGGCCCGATTCTCGGGACGGTCGAACGGATCAATGAAGATGCAGCTTCCCACCAACTCCGGCAGCGCGCTCAGTACCGTCGTAGTCAGAACCTTGACATCGGAGCGCACCCGCGTCAGAAGATCCCCGAGCAGCGCACCGTCCAGAAGTCCGTACGGGTGGTTTGCGACTGCCACCACCGGCCCTTTTTTGGGTATCTTGTCCAGATCGGACTGGCTGACTTGAACCTGGACACCCAGTTCCCGCAACAAATCTACCGCCAATGACCCGCCAACCCGGGCCGTATCGTACAGCCGTTCAAGTTGATCGATCTTCAGGAATCGGTTGACCGCACCCGCAAGTGGCTTGGGAAGGCGTTCGGAGTTCGGAAACGAGAATGGCACATTGTTACAATACTTCAATCCAAGCCCAAATTTGATGAAGATTCCATTGCAGTTTTGTTGCAGTTTTCAATCATGCGCTGGAGTCCGTTTTCGACCGTCCTGAACCGTCGGCCTTGGTCTTTCCTCCCCGCTTCCGATAGATTGCGCCCGCCAATATCAGCGACCCCGCCACGATTCCGGCGGCGATTTTCGGGAGCCGGTCCGGCGGCGCGGGCGGCTCGTAGACCACTCCATTCCTATCCGCCTTTGCCGGCGTGTCCACATAACGGCCATGCGAGGGTGCGCGGAAATCCTCCGCGAAGCGGGCCAACTGCACCGCGGCATCGGCACCCATGGGTGGTCCATGGCCACAAGCGAGCGTGCGCGGGCACAACTCCGCAATCTGTCGGATGGAACTCCGCGCCAAGTTCCAGTCGTAGGTGAACGGCGATGGGGGCCTCGAAACCTTCGGTCTTTGGACAGTGATGCCGATCCACGAGTCTAAGTCCGCTGTCGCCACCACGTCGCCACCAATGACAAAGCCGTCCGCTTCCCGCCAAAAGCAAACATGGCCCGGGGTATGGCCCGGGGTATGGATCGTTGTCCAACCAGGCAGACCGGGGACGGGACCCTCCGGCAGTTCGATCAACGGCCCGCGTAGATCTACCGTTCGGGCAGGGAAAAAGCGGCTCAGGAACCCCATAGCGCCCCCAACCGTGGGATCTTTCTGTGGATAGTCCGACTTCCCTGTCAGGTAGGGAAGCTCCAACGCATGGGCCAGCACCGGAACTCCCCAGTGGGTATGCAGCTCACCGGCGCAACCGACATGGTCATAGTGGCCATGGGTGAGAAGGATCGCGCGGGGAACCGCGTCGGCTCCAAACCGGGCGGCTGCCGCGGCTAGGATTTGGCGGGTATACCCCACCACTCCCGCATCCACCAGGACCCAATTGTCCTTGTCCCCTACGTAGTAAACGTTGGAGATGCCGGTTGTCAGATATGCCACGCCAGCCGCCAGCTCGACGGGGGCTTCCAAGTTCGCCACCTATCTCCTACTGTACATGGCTACGTACCCATTAAGAGCCGCGACTCCAGTTTCTCCCTGTGCGTCTTCGTCAATGTCAGCTCGGTACCGTCCCGCAGGATGACGCGGTAATCGCCCCGGAACCATGGCTGCAATTCCTTGATGCGGTCCAAATTGACGATCGCGGAGCGGTGGACCCGAAGGAAACGGCTCGGGTCCAGACGCGACTCCAAGTCGTTCATCGTTTCCCGGATCACATGTGTCTCCCGTCCGCAGTGCAGGCTGACGTAGTTGTCGGCAGCCTCGAACCAATCCACATCTTCAAGCTTGACGAACACAACCCGGCCCCGGCTGCGAATCGCAATCCTGTCCGGTGCCGTCCGCCGCGCGGAAAACTGTTGGAACATCTTGGAGAGATCACGCGCCGGCGAAGCAGCCGTCATCTCCGCGAGGCGTACTTTTGCGCGTTGAACCGACTCCCGGAAGCGGTGCCCGTCGAACGGTTTCAGTAAGTAATCGAACGCCTGCAGTTCGAACGCTTTCAAGGCGTAGTCCTCATAGGCGGACGTGAAGATCACCAACGGGTTTGCGTCCCCCGCGTTGCGCAGCACATCGAAACCGGTCGTTTCTGGCAGTTGCACATTCAAAAACATCAGATGAGGACGATACTCCCGTAGCGCAGACACCGCCTCAGTGCCCGATGCGCATTCGGCAACTATCTCGAACTCGGTTTCCAGCGACAAGAGCCGCCTCACACGGCGCCGTGCCGCGCTCTCGTCGTCAACGATGATTACTTTGAAGTTCGCCATAGTCTTCCCTGGGCATGCCGCGATTCGTGCCGAATCAGCCCATACCCTTCTCTTGATACGCGCGCCGAGGAGGTTTGTTCCGCGCGTTCGGCGATTTTTCCCGGAGCCATCCGCGATATAGTCAACGGATATGAGAATCATCAACCACTCCACCTCGCTGTTGCTAGCTGCGTGCTGCGCGTCCACACTATTCGCCCAGCAGCCCGTGGGCCGCGCGCCCCTGCCCGCATTGCCCGCTGCGCAGAGTGTCCCCAAGCCAGGTCCGGTTACCGATGCGCCCTACTCCCCGCAGCCCATCGTGGCCGGCGGAATCGTAGTGCCGCTGTTCCCGCCCGGATCACCCTACCTGAAGGCCGACAAGGTGAAAGAGGCCGAGCAGTACAACATGAGCGGTGCGGTCGCCGGCAGGATCAGCAGCATCGTCAATATCCACAACCCTTCGATTGAGGTCCACCTGGTCGAGCGCGCGATCAATACCGGCTCGGCCGTGATCGTGGTGGCTGGAGGCGGGCACAACACCCTCAACGTCGGCGGCGAATCGGCCGATTTTGTCCCGTTCTTCTACAACTACGGCATCAACACCGTCATCCTGCGCAACCGGCTGCGGCGGGACGGCTACAACGCCCAGACTGATGCGGTCTACGATGCCCAGCAAGCCGTCCGTATGGTTCGCGCCTACGCCAAGGAGTGGAACATCGACCCCGCGCGCATCGGAATCATGGGTTTCTCCGCCGGGGCTGAGCTGGCGACCCCGGCCGCAGTCCTGTTCGAGGATTTTGATAAAAAGAACAGCGACCCCGCCGACCCTCTGTCCGGCATCTCCTCCCGACCGGACTTCGTCGGCGTGATCTACCCCGGTCCAACTCCGTTCTCCCGCAACCGGACGGCTCCGCCGATTCCCCGCAACGTGCCCCCGGCCTTCGTCGTTTGCGGTGGCTCAGGCGACCGCGGACACGCCGTTTGGGCCATGGAATACTTCTCCGCCATGTTGAATGTCGGTGTCCCCAACGTTGAAATGCACATCTACGGCAACGGACGGCATCCCGGCGACCCGCTTCCCGACGGCAGCCGCATGTCCGGGGGGCTCACCGACCGCAACGCCATCCCCTATGGAACCTGGCAATACCGTTTCATCGACTGGTTCCGCGACTTGGGTTTCCTGCAAAAGCCGGGTGTCGAGACGAAGGCGGCTAAGGATATTGCTGTTTACATGACCCAGCCGTTGCCGACGAATGGGCCGGGACCCGGGCGCGGTGCCGGACGTGGCGGCCCCGCAGTTCCTCCGGCAGCACCCGCAGCAGCCCAACCCGCCCCCATCAAATAGCCACGCCGAACAGCAAAAAGGGGACTGGCCTTCGGGCCAGTCCCCTTTCTATTTCCAACTCCCGGATTGCCTAGCCGATCTTGGCCATCAGCTGCCGGATCTGGTCTTCCTGCACCTTCGTCGGCCGGTTGGCCAGCGCCGCTTGGCATTCCTTCCGGGCGTTCTCACGGTCGCCCTTCTGGTTGAGAGCCATCGCGTAGTGGTAGTGGTAGACCGGGTTTTGCGGAGCCTGGACGATAAGCGTCTTGAAGTTGTCAATCGCGCTGTCCGTCAGGTTCTTCTTCAGGTAGATCCACCCGAGCGTATCGGTGATTTCCGTGAAGTTCGGCAGTTTTTGCTTGGCGCGCTGCGCGTAGGTCAGCGCCTCGTTCAGATCGCCGTTGGATTCCGTGATCAGATACGCCAAGTTGTTGAGGGCGTAGGCGTTGGTGGAATCCGCCTTGATTGCGTACTCGTAGTACTTCCGGGCCAGATCGATCTTGTTGATTTCCTCGTACAACATGGCGAGGTTCGTATCGATCGTCGCATTGTCCGGCATCCCCTGGTGAGCCTTCTCCAGCGATTCAATCGCGTGCTGGATATCACCCTTGTAGCGGTAGGCCTGTGCGATGCGGCTCCAAAGATCCGCCTGTACGCGCGGGTCCTTCGATTTGGCCATCAGTTTTTGGAAGGTCGAGATCGCGGCATCGAACTGCCCCGCCGACATCTGGGCATTGCCGAGTTCCCGCAGGAGGTCGAGCCGGTCGGGATTCTTTTCCGACTCCGCCCGGATCAAATCGACCGACTTGTCGATCTGGCCGTCCAACAGCAGGGCCTTGGACTGCCCGAGCAGACCACGGATGTTGTTCGGCTGCGCCGCATAAGCGCGTTGGAACAATTCGATTGCTTCCTTGTTCTTCTTCTGGTTGAGGCTCAACACACCCAATTCCAAAAGGGCTTCCACTTGGCCCGGGTTCTGGGCGATGATCGGGGCCAGGATTTCCCGTGCCTCGTCAAACCGCTGCATCCGCTGCAGCGCCGATGCCTTCATCACCTTGCCGGGAATGTTGTTCGCAGACACCTTCAAAATCGCATCTGCGTAGCGGATTGCGTTGTCAAAGTCGCCGCGCAGCAATGCAACTTGGGTTTGGGCGAGGCGCGCCGGCAGATAGTCAGGGCGCAATTCAATAGCGCGGTCAAATTCCTGCCGTGCCTGTTCCAGTTCGCCGCGCGCAAAATGGGCGCGTCCGAGGTTGAACCTAGCGACAAAATTTCCGGGCTTCGCGGTCACTACCGACTGCAGTTCGGTCAGCGCCTGGGTAATGTCGCCCTTGTCGAGCATGAACGTCGCCTTCAAACCGCGGGCTTCGGGGTCCTTGGGATCGTTCTTCAGAATTTCCGCGTTCTTGGCGAAAGCCAAGTCCAGCTTGCCCTGGCGGACGTACGCTTCAATCTCGTGCTTTAGGTAGTTGTTCTTCTGCGCCGGATCCTTGCGGATGCCTTCCTCGTACTGCTTGATCGCGTCGTCGAAGTTGTTGACGCGCATGAAAAAGTCGCCCGACTGGATGTAGGCTTGGGGAAAATCCTTGAGATTCGCCTTCATCTGGCTGAGCAAAGCCAGGAGATCGTCCTTCTTGTTCGTGGCAAAGTAGAACCTCGCCAGTTCCAAGCGCAGCGCCGTGTCCTTGGCATTAGTCTTGATTGCCGATTTCAGCAGGTTCTCGGCATCGCCCAGTCGACGTTGGCCAACGTACAGCCGGTAGAGGTCGTAATACGCATTGAGATTCTTCTGGTCCTTGTCGACCAAACCCTTGAACAGAGATTCCGCCTCCACCGCCTCGCCATCCATGGCCAAGGTTCGGCCCAGCGCCAGTGTAATGATCCGGTCATTTGGCGGGCTCGGTTTCGCAGAAAGGGCGGTTCGGTATTCCCCGATAGCCGTGCTCAACGCCTTCTTTGCTTCCACCGCTTGGCCAGCCTTGAAGCGCGCACCAAGGTCCAACATGCTCAAATCGCCAATCAGTTTGTGGCCTTCCCAGCTATTCGGATTCCGCTTGAGCAATCCGCTGGCATAGTCGTTGACTTCCTTGACCACAGCCTCGTTGCGTTCAATGGACTGGGCAGCAACGACCATAATTTCGGAGAGCTTCAGGATCGAATCGTTCGACTCCGTGGTCCCCAGCTTCAGCAGTTCGATCGCGCGGCGCAGTGCCGGGACCGCTGTTCCCGCCGAATTCTGTTTTAGACTAACCAAGGCAAGCTTGTAGTAAGCCATGCCGAACTTGCGATCATTTTCGATCGCCTTCCGGTACATGATCGACGCTTCTTTGAATCGACCAGCATCGTAATACCGGTTTCCGGCCTCCAAGGATCTCTGCTTCAGATAGTTGGGGTCGCGGTTGCACGAGACGAGCAAGAGCGCGGTCAAGGTGAGGGCAAGGAATCGCATACTAGCTCTTCCCATTGTCCTACAAAACAATCGCGCGTGGGAATCAACGCATGTTGGCGTGGTTCTGGAGCCCTACTCAATCGCGATCACAGGTACGTTTGGCCCGGTGGTCAAGCTGCTGGCACTGCCAACTTTGATCAGAATCGGCACTGCCGCACCCTTGGTATGGAACCCCGGAACGGTCACCTGAATTTCGTCCACCCCAACCAATCCGGGAACCATATGGCTGGACTTCACGATCATCTTCGATTGCTTCAGCAGCGGGTTCCCGAAGAAAACTTGCACCGGGTCGGTGTCGGCCACCGGAGTCGAAGGCGAGACCTGCCCTGTCTTCACGATGCCGCCATGCGTCGGCCCCATGCCGGTGGCGTAAATGGTGAGCGTTTCGTCGCGCTTGGCCGGCGCCTCGGCCGTCACATAGCCGCCGTTGCTGTGGAACACCGTTGGCTGGCTCTTGGCCGCAATCATCACTGCGGGGGCGTACTTGGTCAGAGTGATTGTCGACGGTGCCGATGCCGCTTGGTTGTCGATCGACCGAATCACCAGCGGATACCGCCCAGCCGCCAATTCCAGTGGAACCTGTGCGTTGATCTGTCCCGTGGATGTCATCGCCAGCGGGATCGGCGTTCCGTTGAGAGTCACGCAGACCCCTCCTAGTAGCGTCTTCAAGGGTGAAGTTGCGGACTGCGTACTGCCCAGATTCTTCCCGAAAATCGCCATCATCCCTCCTGGAGCCAGCGGGGCCGTATAGTCGCCCAAGTTGACGATGCCACCCGTATTTACGCTTGGCCGCAAGGTCGGGGGAGCAGCCGCATTGGCAAGATTGATGATCGAAAGCCCCTGAGCGGTTACCGCATACGCCGTTGGCCCCGAAGGATCCACCACCATCAGGTGCGCGAACTGTGTTACCGCGCCATTGTTGCCAATGATCACCGAAGCCGGACCCTCCAGCGCCGTGGCACTGCCTGCCGGGGCACCAATCACGGGATCATACAGTTCCACAGTTCCCGCATCCTGCACGGGAGCTGCGGCATTCGGACGCAGCGGCGTTGTGAACAGCGCCACTTGGTTGGCCGACACGGATGCCACCGCAGCCACCGGGCGCCCGTTGGGAGCCGAGCCGTTCAAACTCCCCACAACCGGCGTCAGCGAAGCGTTCAAGATCGTTCCGCCGACCGCATAGTACCGGCCCTGCGGACCTGCCGTGACCGGTCCCCGGAACCCCGTCAGCGGTGCGGCCAGGACCTGCTTGGCAATCGTGAAATCGTCCACCGTGTAGTCATACAGGTACGCGTTGCCGGTTCCGGTCATCAGGATCATGTTCTCGCCGCCCGGAGTTGCCGCCAGGCTCCAGAACCCGGTCGCGGTGTTGCCGCCACCGCTCACCGTCGTCGCCGTCGTCCCGAAAACCACCGGATTCAAAGGACGCGGAATCGCTTGGTTGCCGATGACCTTCCACAATGTTCCCTGGGTTCCGCCAGTTGAGAGCACGAACTGCGGCCCGCGGCTGGTTGCCGCAATCGCCACCGGTGCAGCCACCGCGACCGCCGCATTCAGCGGAAACGCCGGAAAGACCACCCGCCCCGTCTGGACGCCCTTGTTCAGATCGACAATGCTAATCGATTCGCCACCGGAATTCGCGACATAGAGCGTGACACCGTCCAGCCCCATCGCCATCCCCACCGGCAGCTGCCCCACCTTGATCGGCGTCAGGAACGTCTTCTTCTGGGTATCGAAAACCTCCACCCTGTTCAAGCCCGAATTTGTGAGGTAGATTCGCCGCCGCGCACTGTCCAGGAGGATGTCCGAGACCCCGTAGGTGCTCTGCGCGTTGATCGCAATCGGCATCACCGTGCCTGTCGAGACAGAATCGCGGTAGTTCTGGTAGACATGGATGTTCCCGGGAATGTTGATCGCCTCGGGCGAACTCACCAGAAAATCCGTGGGGCCGATCGTGCCCGGATTTGTGCCAGCCGTCGGGCTGTACGTGAAGTTGATCTGCGGCGAGCTGCCTGTGTTCACGGCTTGCGCGACAGGATTCGGTGTTGTGATGCTGGTCTGCGGCGTCGGCTGGGTCGGAATGGGGAAAGGGAAGCCGGGAATCTGGGTCTGACCGCCCTGCTGCGGAATCACGTACGGGGCCACTGTGGCTGTGATCCGTCCGCGACCCGTATTCGCCACCACATCCACCGCAGTTGTGCCGGTGAAAATATTGCATGTGTCCTTCGTCAGCAGGACGGAGCGGGATTGGGGAATCGCCAACGGCTGCTGGTTGATGGTGCCCACCGGCAGCGTGATGAAGCCCGAGTCCGAAATCGCATAGATATTTGCGCCAGCGGCGTCGATCACCATCTTGCCAGCCAGGTTTTCCGGCATCTGGATGCCCATGCTGATCAATAGGTTGTCGGGATCGTTCAGCAGCAGTTCCGTTGTGTTCGCGCGCGTGGAGCCAACGGGTGCTATGTTGAACGCCGCATAGAGCACGCTTCCGTCGGGCGAGAAGACGCTGCCGCCCTGGTTGGCCTGGAGGTTGAAGTTGCTCGCGTTCCCGTTCGGAAATACGAAGGGTGCGTTTGCCGTGTTCTCCTGCGCCAGAACCTGCAATGTCAGGAGGTCGAACAACACCGGGCCCGCCATGAATTTCGAGGCGTCGGGGGAAATCGCGATCACCGTGGACAAATTTGCCACCGTCCGGCTCCGCAGCACCGTTCCCGAAGCTGTCTCATAAACGAACACCACACGGGTATTGGCATTCGGCCCGTTCACACCGATGATGAACTTGCCATCGGCCGAAACCGCCAGGCGGCTGCGGAACGAATTATAAGCCCTGTTCGAGGGCGGCGGCAGGATTGGAGGGGTTGCTGCGGGCGGCACCACGGAAACCGCTTGAATTGGGGCCAGTGCCGCCGATTTTGCCGAATCGTAGATCAGGAGCGTGTTGGCGGTTCCGCCCGTCGCGGAAACCGCGGTAATCAAAACCTTCCCGTCCGCACCGACCGCGACACCCTCCGGGCTGGTCGGCAATCCGATCCGGTTCAGCAATTGGTTGCGCGTCAGATCGATGATGTCCAACGTCGAGGTGGAATACGACGTCACGTAAAGGGAACTCCGGTCCTTCGAGATCGCCGCCGAGACCGGCTGGGCATCGGTGGCAATAGGCGTTGCAAAGGCACGCGTCTTGATATTGAAGACCTCAATGCGCGCCAGACCACTGTTTACGAGGTACACAAGCGAGCGCGGTTCGTCCAGCACGATATCCGAATACGAGGCCCCGCCCGTCGGTGCCGTCACCGTTCCGAAGGTCGCCGCGGTTATACCGTGGCAACACAAAAACAAGGCGAGGATCAGGAGCGGTATCGGGCGCACAGTTCGCATTGGACTATCCATGATAACGCGGCCCAAGTTCAATTGGTTTACACCCGCCGCGTGGTCCTTTACGATTTCGTTGCTTCGACCTCGGTGGCAACCACAACCGCCGATTGAGGGGACGGACCGGTCGAAAACATCGTGAAGAGCGGCTTGGTCTTGTTCTTCTTGTCCAGTACCGTCTGCATTCTCATCACGGCGACGTCCCCGGAGCCGTTGAACACTAGCCCGTACTCCTCGTCCGGCGTCATCAGGATCTGACCCGGTTCGCCCCCAACGTGGACCGACGCCGCCAGCTTCCTTGTTTCGATATCCAGGATCGTTACGTCCCCACTGGCAGGATTTGCCAGCAGCAACAAGTTCCGTCCAGCCGCAACCGCCATCCCGCGAGGTGTGCGACCCGCGATGATCGTCTGGTCCACTTCAACCTGGTAGGTATTGACGATGGCAATCGCGTCGTCCGGCGACCCGGTCACGAACATCTGGCCGCCATCCCCGTTGACTGCAAACCGTCCTGGCGCGAAAGGCAAAGTCAGCCGCGCGACAAGGGCACCGGTGGCCGCGTCCACAGCGACGATGCCTTTTACTGACGGCTGACCAACCAGAATCATATTGCCGTCTTTTCGAAAGAGGATGGGGCCCGCACCCGCTCCCGTCCTCGCAACACCGGAGACAGTGCCGCCCGGCAAAGCCACCCGGACCAGGCTGTCATCCGCCGCACCGGCAACCACGACCATGGAGTCCGTCAGGTCCAGCACTCCGGGCTCCATTGGCAGCGCGATTCGTCCGGTGATCTTGGCGCTTCCGGCATCCACCACAAACAAGGTATTCGGCTGTGTCGCCGCAACCACAATCCTGCGCCCGTCCGGAGTGACCGCAGCCGCCGAGATCCGACCGGGAAAGCCCACCGTCGCCGCCGGAACCAGCCGGTCCATATCGATCTTCACGAGATTCCGGCCCTCGGGACAGACGGCGTACACGGCTCCGGTAGCGACTAACACTTGGGACGGCGCGTGGTCGAGCGGAATCGTCAACATGTGGCGGAACTGGGATAGATCCGCCACCGCGATGCCCCGGGCACCGGCGCTGGCTGTAAAGAGGCGGCCGGAAAAGCGCGGCGCGAGTTTTCGGGAGCAGCCGGCGACAATCATCGCCGCCGCGAACGTTCTACGGGTCAAGCCGAATCGTAGCATTTCGAAGACGGCCACAAATGAAGCCGTTCCGCCCGCAGCCCCGCCGCAGTCAACTTTTTTATCGGTAGGGGTGAGAGGAATCTATTTTCCCCCGCACTCTATCGGGTGTACGATGGTTCCATTCCATCTTCTTGAAACGATTCGGAAGCCGGTGAAACGTGATTCGACAGCTTTGCTCCTCGGCACAGGACTCTAACAGCGAAACTGCCCGCACGCTCGGGCGAACAACGGTGTGGCTGCTGAGCCCACTTTTGCTTGCAAGCATTCTCCCGCGCGCCGCCGCGCAAAACCTGATGCAGGGGGTGTCGTCCCACGGCGCAATACAACTCTTGGCGTCGGACTCGGCAATCCTCGAAATCGAGGATGTGAAGAAGGACCTTCCCTGTACCGCGACGCAGGTGAAGCCGGTTCTCGGTTTTGACCTCCGCTTCCACACCGGCTACGACATCGTTTTGCCCTTGCGCGAAATCTCCGGTGCCGGCGACCAGCTCACCATTCTTCTGAAAGTTACATCCGACGACGCCAAGGACTCCCCCGTCTACTTCTCGCAGCACTACACCGTGCCCGACATTGAGGAGGATGCCAAGGGAGACGCATTCCTGCAGGGCGGCTTCGACCTCGGCGAAGGCTCGTACCACGTGTCGTTCATGATGCGCGACCGCATGGAGCGCGTCTGCTCCCAAAATTGGGACCTCTCGGCGACGCTGCCGCCCAAGGACCAGGGTATCCGGACCGCCATTGCACCCAAAGCCATCGAGGCCTCCGAGCGGGAGTTCTTCCGCGACGAGCCACCGGTGACCAGGATCTCGCCCGAAGAGCCCTTCAAGGTTAAGATTCTTCTCAATTTTTCGCCCCAACGCTCCGCAGCCGCGGCCATGCAACCCATCGACACCAGCGCCTTGGTCTCGATCTTGCGCAACATTTCGCGCGAGCCCAAAATCCACCGTTTCTCGCTGGTCGCCTTTAATATGAACGACCAAAAAGTGGTCTACCGGCAGGACGACTCGGACAAGATCGATTTCCCGGAGCTCGGCAAGGCTCTGTCCAAGCTAAAGCTGGGTATCGTCGATTACAACAAACTTGTGGACAAGCACAGCGAGACCGATTTTCTCGCCAAACTTCTCCAGGACGAGCTCGGCACCCACGACTCGGACGCGGTAATCTTTGCCGGTCCGAAGGTGATGCTGGACGAGCCCCTACCGGCCGACAGTTTCAAGGAAATCGCAGCCTCCCCGTTCCCCGTGTTCTACATGAACTACATCCTGACCCCGGCACAGACGCCGTGGAGGGACTCGATTGGAACCGTCGTCAAGCGCATGCGCGGCTTTGAATACACCATTAGCCGCCCGCGCGATCTATGGAACGCGTGGACCGACATCATGGGCCGGTTGGCAAAGATGAAACTTGTAGCCACCGCTTCAACGTCCACAAAGTAGCGATGAAACTGAGCGTGAACGCGGCACTAAGATTTTCCGTGACGGCCCTTTGCTGGGTTGCCATTCTGTCCGCACAAAAATACACCGACCCAGACACCCTGGCCCCCGCATTTCCAACGCCCGAGTCCGTTGTCGACCGAATGCTGGAGTTGTCCGACGTGAAACCGGGCGAGGTCGTTTACGATTTGGGCTGTGGTGACGGTCGTATCCTGATTTCGGCTGCCAGGAAGTTCAACGCGAAGGCGGTAGGCGTTGAAATCCGCCGCGACATCGCCGAGGCAACCCAAGCCCGGATCGTATCGCTCGGGTTGACCGACCAAGTCAAGGTGATCCACGGCAACGCCCTCCGGACGAAACTGAGCGACGCCGATGTGGTGACGCTCTACCTGATGACCAGCTCGAACGAACGGCTGAAACCGGTCCTGGAACGGGACCTCAAACCGACAGCCCGCGTTGTCTCCCACGATTTTGAGATTCGTGGCTGGAAGGCCGCGAAGGTGGACACAGTTCTGGTTGGCGGCAGCAAACATATGATTTACGTCTACCGCATGAACGCCAAGTAGGGGTATTACCTTACGTTTTCCGGTTCTACCAGCCGGACCGGATACATCCTCCCGGGTCGATGGCCTGGCCAGCCGACCTCGAAAACGTGCTCTCCGCGTTTTGCCAGTGCAGTCGGCAGGTCCACTGTCAGTTCCCACGCATCTCCAACCCGTGCCGAGTGCATGGGCGCAGGACTCTCCCAAACTACGTTCAACTCCCCGTCCCTGTCTTTCCGGGAAAGCTTGACGGAACATTCAGCACCTGCGGCTCCCGGCGGTAGCACCAGCCGGAACTGTATGGTGGGTGCGTCGCCACCCAGCTCCAATCGCGCGGCCTGCTCGGTGCCCATCGAAACACCGCCCTGCAATCGGATGGATTTGCCGGTAATTTGTGCTGGTTTGCGAATGGTTCCGACGGCAACCATGGCAGTCGGTGCCGGATGGCGGAACACCCACACCAAGCAGACCGAGGCAGCCGCAGCCACAGCGAACAGGAAGCCCTTGAGCATGCCGCCCGGTGCCCGGCGAGTTTCCCGAGGCACCAACGTCGGCAATTGCGGGGCTGCGGCGGGCATGCTGGCCCGAACCTCCTCCACACGCTGCAGCAGCTCTGGAATCCTCAGGTAGCGGCCCTCGAAAAGGCCCCGTTCCACCGGTGACAGCCGACCGGCCAAATAGTCCTGGATCAATTCGGTTTCCACGGCCCGCAATTGCAACAGCACAGTGCGGTCGGTGAAATACTGCTCCTCGAGGGCATCAGCCTCGTGGGCATCCATGATTCCCAGTAAATAGTCTTTCACGGTCTCTATGATGGTATGACTTGGGAGCGCGACGCATTACAACAAAAAAGCCGGTACTAGCCCTAAATTTTGACGTGAGTCCGCTTTTTCTGCCAACCAACGATTTTCGCGAGTTTTCGGCGCGCCCGGAACAGTTGGACCCTGAGGGCTTCCACATTCTTAAACTCATCTGGAAACTCGTCGATGAGCTCATCGCCGGTACAAACCGTTGAGCGGTTGGTCAGCCGCCACTCCAAGTCCGACAGCTGCTCGGACCCCCGCCGCATCGTCTCTTCGAGGTAAATGCTGGTTTCGACACCTTCCAAGCGGCCAATCCTCGCCGACGGTGCCGCAGTTTCGAAGTCCAGCGCGTCCATACTTCGACGCTCTGCGCTTCTGGCCAGTTCCGGTGCCACCTTCTTCGCGAAGCCCAGGCACACGCGCAGAAAGTCCTCTTCCTTGTCGAACAAGTAGTCTTCGCGCCGAAGGACCGCAAGCAGGGTCGCCTGCGCCACCTCGTCGGCCCGCTCCATCCCCAGCCTTCGGCTGAAAAACATGAAGATGGCAGCCCTGGCGTGGGACCACAAGTTGGGCGGAACGTCTCTGCAGTTCATCAAAAATCCCTTCTGATCTCGTCCGACAGAACCGGTCTGCCAACCACAAAAAAGCTGCTCCAATAGTACGGATCGCCGAACTGCGGATCTCCCGCCAACCGGCCCCGTGCCAGTCTCAGCGAGTGTTCCACCGTCTGGGGTTTCCGCCCCACCACACTACTATAAAACGTCTCGAAGAATTGCGCAGAGGCACCCGCGTCCACATTGGAAAGCGACATCACCAGCTGCGACGCGCCAGCCGCGAAAAAGCTTTGCGTAAAGCCCGCCAACCCCTCGCCGTCCACCATCTTGCCTAGCGCCGATTCGCATGTTGAAAGCACCGCCGTGGAGCCGTTGAGCGTCAGTTTGGCCAGATCCGCAGGATGCAGGTTGCCATCCACAGCCGTTCCGGTTGCATCCGCCACCAGCGACAGCACAATCCTGGACCGCTCGGGATATCGCTCGTCAATGATCGAGTGCGTCGAAAAGTACAGGAACGCATATTGCGCCACAGGCATTTTCCGCAAGGCCGACGGCACAGCCTCGAAGCCTTTCAACACGGTTAGCCGATTGGCGGGCACAATTCGTTTCAGCGCCTTCAACTCGGTGGCAAAGTAGAGCTGCTGCAGGGTCTTGTCCCCGGCGGCGCGCTTGGAGGCCGGCCTTGCGTCCACCCGCTCGTCCTCGGTGGAGAACACCGGATCCGCGAAGGCCAAAATATCCTTTGGATAGGGTGCGGTCGGGCGCGGTTTCATCCCCGATACCAAAAATGTGCCCGATGGCGTTTCCCCGAGATCCCGCTCCAGCCCTAGGTATCCGCCTTTCGGTCCGCGAAGAGCTGCCATTGGAACCCGGTTCAGGCTGCCGTCCAAGGCGAATATGAGATGGCCGGGCAAGTCTGCGTCGCCCGGCTTCCCCAACAGCAGGATCGACAAGCGAGCCCGCAGACGCCCAAATTCCAACCGTGCCTCCGGTGATTTTGCCCTTCCGTCCGGGTCGTTGAGCAGTGCCACGAACCGATTGGCCAGGGCATCCACCGCTTTCCGGGGAGGCAGGACCTCGGACTCGAGTCGGCCATCGTGCCGAAGCGTCCAGCGGTAGCTGGCGTTTTCGCCCAAGTGGTATTCAAGCAACATCGTGTCAGCGTCCAGCCCCTGCGCGGCGATTTCCCCGATCGTCTTGGTGGTACCGCCCGCATCCCGCCGGGCCGCTTCCCGCGCCAAATCATTTCCAACAGACTCGGATTGGTCCAACAGAATCTGCAGTTTCTCCGTCAAGCCGCCTTTCAGTTCCGGACGGGGCCTCTCCAACTGGCTGGAGACGTAGGCAATCTCCTTGTCGATCCCAGCCTTGGCCGCAGCCAACTCGCGCGTCCTGGGCGACGCCAACGGTCCCTCCGTCAGCAAGTCGAGCAAAGCCCGGGAGCGTCCCTGCTCTGCTGCCAGCAGTCCGCGGGCACCGCCATCAGCCCGGTCCGCCATCGCCAAGTCAACCAGAGTGTCGAAGACAGCGCGTTTCCGTTCGTAGTAAGTCGCACGCATCCCGGGGCTGGGGACATCCGACCGGACAGACTGGATCGCCGTGAGCGCTCTTTGCGCCGAAACCAGCGCTGACGCCCGATCCCCCGCCGCCATCTCCGCCCGAGCCAACTCCAGCAGGCTCTCCGATGCCGCATCCCGCAGTCCAAGCTTCCAGCGGCTCTCGGCAGCCTGCACCAGCAACTTCCGCGCCCCCTCGGGATCCTTTCGCCGCATGGCATTCAGGCCCGATTGGTGCAGCAAGTTGCCAATCTCACGGGGATTTCCGGCTTTAACGGCGAAAGCCAAGCCATCGGCGAACGCCTTGCCCGCACCCTCAATATCCCCCTTGGCCATCAGGATTGCGCCCTTGGCACCGAGCAACTGCGCTTGCAACGTCACACTCGGCGTCTTTTGTCCGGCGGCGATGGCCTGGGCGATGAAATCATCGGCTTCCCGGAGCCGTCCCTGTCGAAGCCGCAGAATTCCCCGACTCAGCTGGATCGTCGCCTGGGTGAAGTAGTCCTTCTTGTCCACGGTGGCCAGGGCTTCTGAAAAGCCGGCATATGCGGAATCGTAGTCCGCCAGAGCCAAATGGCATAGTGCCCACACATTTGAGGCTTTGGAATACGCCGACAGTTCCCGCTGACCCGCCAACAAGAACTTCGCTTTTTCTAGCGCCGCAATGGCTTGGCGATACTCAGCTGCCTGATAATAGACCCACCCCAGATTCGATTGGGACTGGCCTTCCTGAACAGGCATGCGCAGCGAACGCCACTTCCCCGCTACCTTGGGGAGCATGGACAGCCCTGTCTGCAGGTCGCCCAACCGTTGGGCGCAGAACGCCACGTTGTTTTCGGCTTCGGCCACGCACCTGGTGTATTTATCCTGGCTGCAGGTGTCTGCCGCATCCTGGTACTCCGCACGCGCGGCTGCCAGATGGCTGCCGTTGACATCCGCATCTCCCAGCGCAAGCAGCGTGCGCCCGACCGCGGAGAGGTCCCCCAAATCCCGCCACACCTGCAGGACCTTCTCCAGGTCGTCGTGTGTTCCGGAGATTCTCGCTTTGGTTGCCGCCAATTCCGCGTCAAAATATTTTTGACCCTCTTGTAATGGGAGGGTTCGACGACGCATGTATATAGCAGAGGCCACGGATGTTGCAGTTTTTGCGGGTAGCACTTGAACGTGGTAATCGCCCGGAATGAACAGAGTCAATGTCTCCGGACCGAACTCGAATTCATCGAATAGTTGGATGGTACCGCCAGCCGGACCTGTTACCGCCAGCTTCAAGTCGAACGGCTGTTCGACTTGAAGCTGGACGGATTCACCTGGTGCTACAGAAAGCAAAACACACCTCGTCACAGGGAATTTGACCGGTACCCTGTCGGAAGCTGCCTTGTCTGGAAACCCTGGACAAACCTGTTGCTGTGCCGGTGCGACGGCAAGCAATAGGAGGCCAACGGCTATTCCGGGTCGCATTTCTGCGATTGTACCCGACGGAATTTGACCGTCAAAAGTTTATGTTGCGAACAGCAAGGCCTTTGGCCGTCCCGTTGGGCTCCTACCCTCCGGTTCGACCTCCGGCCTTCCTGGCGCGTGTTCGGGCCGTCGATTAAGGCGTGCCAGAGTCTTGCTGGACAATCGCGTCAACGATTGCGGCAAGAGCTATAAGGATGTCAGCCATATAGTTCTCCTTTCTTCGGGGGTCAATCCCGTGTGTAGGCTCCTAACCCACAAGCGAAGAAATCGAGCAACCGCGGCCAAAATCTTTTAGGTCCGTACGCGCGGACGCAACAAGAAAAGGGCCGGTCCCGGGTAACCCCGGAACCGGCCCTTTTAATCGACCCAGACTTACTTTAGTCTCTAGGCTGTACGACCGATAAACTGTCTTACATAGTCGTGGCTCTGGACCAGGGAACGTCGGCGCATATCCAAACTTCCCTCATACGCACGGTCCTCCACCTCCACGCAAACGGGGCCCGTATAACCCGTATCCCCCAGCACGGAAAAGAAGCGACCCCAATCCACGTCACCCAACCCCGGCAGCTTCGGCGTGTGGTATTCCAGCGGATGCCCCATGATCCCCACCTGGTCCAGCTTGTGCCGGTCCACCCGCGCGTCCTTCAGATGCACGCGGAACAGCCGCGACGCGAACTCGCGCATCGGTGCCAGATAGTCCATCTGCTGCCAGACCATGTGCGACGGGTCGTAGTTCAGCCCGAAGTTCGCACTCGGAATCGCCTCGAACATCCGCCGCCAGATCGCAGGGCTCGTGGCGAGGTTCTTTCCACCCGGCCATTCATCGCGCGTGAACGACATCGGGCAGTTCTCGATGCCAATTTTGACCCCGTGGTCCTCCGCAAACGCCATCAGCGGGCGCCAAACCTCCAGGAACCGAGGCCAGTTCGCATCGACGGATTTTGTCCAGTCCCGTCCCACAAACGTGGTCACGCAGTCCAAGTCCAGCGCCCGCGCCGCCACAATCACCTGCCGGATATGGCCAATCGCCACCGCCGATTCCGCTTCGTCCGGCGCCAGCGGATTCGGGTAGTACCCCAGACTGCTCAGCGAAACGCCGCTCGCCGCCACCAAGTCCTGTACCGCCGCCGCGTCGAAGGACGTGGCGTCCAGATGGGTCACACCGGCATAGCGCCGTTCCGCCTTGCCCGGGGGCCAGCACATCACCTCCACGCAGTCGTAGCCCACCGTACGGGCCAGGGAGAGGACATCCGCGAGCGGGAGCTCCGGGACTATCGCCGTGACAAAACCGAGTTGCATGATTTCCAGCCTATCGCGCTTCCGCCTGCTGCCGCAGCCATTCCGTACGCGTGGCCAAGCTGTTGCCCGTAAGCGCCCTGTCCACTGCCAGAATGCCGTCCAAATGGTCCATTTCATGCTGCAGAAGCTCCGCGAATGAACCCCTGGCCTCCAGCGTGCCCCCTGCGTGGTGTAGTTTCACATGCTCGGACCGTTCCAGGAGCACCAATATCTCCGGGAACGAGAAGCAATCGTCCCAAAGCACGAACTTCTCGGGACTGAGGAACTGCCACTGCGGATTCACCAGTTCGTAGGCCACACCCTCGAATTCGATGTAAATGATGCGCTCCGGCCGCCCAATTTGGATCGCGCTGATGCCACGCCCGAAGCCATGCCGGGCCTGGAAGTCGTGCAGCGTGTCCCGTAGGTCCGCCAACGTCGTCCGAGCCGTTTCACCATCCAAAACCGCCGTCGATATGAGCCGGAGCACCGGATCGCCCAGCTGAAGTATGCGTTGCACTGCCATGTTCAAGCCTCCTGTCGCCTATCTATATGCTATGTTCGTGTATTCCCCGCTCCAAAAATGCGTATTACCACCAAAGCGCCCTGCCGTGTAGACTTGGCAGGCGCAACACTCGACATCTGGCCGCTCTACCTCTTCCATGACAACGCTGTCACGGTGAACTTCGCGGTCAACCGTTACACCTATTGCGATATCACGACCCGCCCCGACAGCCGGATCGTTCTCCGCTCCCGAGACCTGGGGGTGAGCGAGACCTTCGAATCCCTCGACGAACTCCGTTCCGCCCCCCGCTACGAGTTGACGCTGCTAGCCCTGCTCGTGAAGTTCTTCGCACCAGTGGGTGGCTTCGAGATGGAATCGCATTCCGAAGCTCCCGCCGGCGCTGGCATCTCGGGCTCGTCGGCTCTGATGATCTCCGTGGCCTCGGCGCTCAACAAGCTCACGGGAAGCGGTTACAAGCTGGAAAAGCTCCGCGAAATCGTCCAAAACGTGGAAGCCCAGGTGATCCGCGTCCCCACAGGAGCGCAGGACTACTACCCCGCCATGTACGGCGGTGTTTCGGCCATTGAACTGAGCCCCGCCGGGATCACCCGGCACGGCCTCGCCGTTTCCGCCGAGGAGTTGGACCAGCGCTTCGTCCTCGCCTACACCGGCGTGCCCCGCAATTCCGGCATCAACAATTGGGAAGTGATGAAGGCGCACATCGACGGCGACAAGACCGTGCACCGCAATTTCGCCAACATCGCCAGCCTCGCCTGCCAAATGCGCAATGCGCTCGACCGCCACGATTGGCCCGAAGCCGCCCGCCTGATGCGCGCGGATTGGGTCAGCCGCCGCGAAAACATCCCCACCATCACCACCGATCTGATCGACAACCTGATCACCGTGACCCGCAACGCCGGCAGCACCGCAGCCAAGGTCTGCGGCGCGGGCGGCGGCGGTTGTGTCGTGTTCCTGGTGGAACCCGACGCCAAACAGCGTGTTGCCGACGTGGTTGCGCAATCAGGTGCCCAGGTTCTGGATGCCAAGGTGGCACCCAAGGGCGTTCAGGTCAAGGTGACCAAGTCCACCCCTGCCAAAACCGCCGCCTCCGGCCAAGCCTGACCATGCCGGAACCGGCCCCGACACGAAGACGCGATCCACTGCGCCCCCTGCTGGGTGCGGCAACTTGCGTTTTCATGTCCTGGATCCTGGCCCAAATCCTCACCCCGATCGGCCGCTCCATCGCCGGCGAAATGGTCGGACTCACCGTACCCCTGCTCTTGGCGGCCGCTCTGGGAAATTCCCTCTGCATGGCAATCTACGAATCCGGCGGCCTCGCCGATCTCGGTCTCGACTGGCTCCCGGGATCCCGCCGCAACCTCCTCACTGGAATTGGTCTTGGATCGGCTGCGGCGGCACTCGTCATCCTCCCCACCATTCCCCTCGGTCTTGCCTCATTTGAAAAGATCGCCAACCCGGACATTTCCTGGCGCGGCACCCTCTTCATGCCCGTCCTCCTGTTTTGCGGTGCCATGGGGGAGGAGATCGCCTTTCGCGGCTTCCCCCTCCAATTCCTCATGCGCGGCTACGGCACTTGGGCCTCCATTCTTGCTACCGGAGCGCTCTTCGGCGTGGCGCACCTGATCAATCCCGGTGCCTCCACCCTCGGAATCGTCAACACCGCGCTCTTCGGAATCCTTTTCGGAGGGGCCGTTTACCGTTCGCGCGACCTCTGGCTGCCCATCGGCATGCATTTTGCATGGAATCTTGTACTTCCGTTCCTCGGAGTCGATCTCAGCGGTCTTACAATCAGAGTGACGGGGTACAAGCTCGTATGGAAAGCCGGAAAACTTTGGAGCGGTGGCGACTATGGCCCGGAGGCCAGCATCCTCACGTCCGCCGTGGTGATGCTGCTGGCGTTGGCAGTGTGGAAAGTGCCGGTCTCAAAGGGCCGAACCACGCTCCTGGACGAGCCCTCCGAAGCGCCCTTTGCCTAATCCTAGCGGCTGGACTCGCCCAAGGCGGCGTCCTTCCCAGCCACGACAAGCTTACTGAGGACGAGAAAATCGAGATCCTCCGCGGCCTCTCGGCGGAATACGCCAAGGCAAAAACTTACATCCCCCGCTCCAAGAAACCACTGGATTTCGATATCGACGGCACTTGGGACAAAGGCCTATGGCAGCGAATGTCACAAGGTGGAGCGACTGCGGCCCGCGTCGGCGACCAGGTCAAGATCACCCACGTCGCGTTTGAAGGCGACAAGCTCGTACTTGAAATCAACGGCGGCTTGAAGAGCGGCAAAAAGTGGTACGACCACATCGAGGTCGGGATGGGCGGCGCGGGTCGACCGGTCGGCAACGGCGATTACGCCGCATCGACAGGCACCAGCATCGAAATCAACTTCCACAAGCCGATGGAGAACGTCACCTCGGCGGACGTGAAGAAAATCCTGTTGCCCCTGATGGATTTCGACCTCCGCTCAGCCGCAAAACTGTATTCCGAGACCCTCTCCCCGGAAATGCAGAAGGCGATCGCCGAAAAGCGCGTCACCGAGGGCATGGACCGCGACCAAGTCAAACTGACCCTCGGCAATCCCATCCGCAAATACCGCGAGACTAAGGACGGTGAGGACTTGGAGGACTGGATCTACGGCCAACCTCCTGGCAAGGTGACCTTCATCACCTTCAAGGGCAACAAAGTCGTGAAGGTGAAAGACCAATACGCTGGCCTGGGCAGCGAAACGGCCCCGAGGACCGTCGTCCCCTAACCCTTTCCCAGCGCCACCACCAACCGCTCCGCCTCGGCATTGAACTCGCAGCCATAGAGCGCGATCAGCGCCAAGATATACATCCACGAGAGCAGCGCGATGCTGCTGCCGACGCTACCGTACAACAGGTTGTAGTTCGTAATATTCCGCACATACCAGCCGAAACCCAAATTCGCCAGCATCGACAACGTGGTCGCCACCAATGCCCCCGGCCACACCATGCGCCAACGCTGCTGCCGGTACGGCCCGTAGTAGTACAGGATCGCCGTGAAGCTCGCCGTTGCCCCATAGGCAACCACCCAGCGCATCACCCTCGAAAGCAGCAACCAGGAACCCGTCAGGGGGTTCAGAACGGGATCCACGTCCAGGACGCGCAACACGGCTGCCTCAATCGCACCGCCGAAGAAAATCAGCGCGGAGGCGCCCAACAGCGGAATCCCCGCGAAAATCACCAGCCCCAGGCCCATCCCGATATGCGCCAGCATCGAACGACTTTGCGGCACCCTGTACGCCGCGTTGAACCCGTCGATCAGGCTCTTGATCACGCTCGACGCCGCCCACAGCGATAGCACCAGTGCAATCACGATCAGCGATGTCGGCCGCTGGCCGCGTTCCCGGAACTGCTGCAGCACGACGTCCTCGGTTCCGGGCGGCAGAATCTCCCGCAGGAACGTCGCGATATTCTGCTGCACATAGTGCGCCCGTGTCTGGACAAAGATGGTGGCTGCGGACGTCAGCACGGGAAAGAAGGACAATAGCGCAGAGTACGCGGCACCCTTTGCCGCAGCAAACAGTCCGTCGTCGATCGCCGCCAGCAGCGACCGACGCAAAAGCCACGGAAATTTCCGTAGAATGATACCCACGCTCCCCAATCTTGTCACACCCGCTCTCCGGTATCATGACGGAAACAAATGAATCCGGTGATTCTGCTGCACGGACTCGGCGACAGGGCCCGCCTTTTCCGCCATCTGGTGGCAAAACTTGACACCGACGGCCGCGAAACCCACGCCTTCGATTTCGTCCCGAACGGCGGCCAAGCCCCATTGGAGCACCTCGCCAAACAGGCGGCCAACTACATCGAAACCCACGTCGCACCCCACCAGCCCATCGACATCGTCGGCTTCAGCATGGGCGGCATTGTCGCCCGATACTACCTGCAACGCCTGGGGGGCCTTGACCGTACCCATCGCTTGATCACCATCGGTTCGCCACACGGCGGCACCCTGACAGCGCACCTGCTACCCCGCCACGGTGCCCGCCAGATGCGCCCCCGCAGCACGTTTCTAAAAGATCTCAACCACGACGTCCACCGCCTCGGCCACCTCAAAGTGGCGTCGATCTGGACTCCCTACGACCTGATGATCCTGCCAACGGCGAGCGCCAGGCTCCCCGGAAGCAGCACCCACCGCGTCGACGTCGCCGCCCACGCCTGGATGCTCCGCGACCACAGGGTCCTGGCGCTTGTCCACCAGCTGCTAAATAGCTAGGGCACTATTTCAGGGCGTAAGAATTCCCTGAAACTTTACAATCCATCCCAGAAGTTGTTGGTATTATTGCGCTGAGGAAGATTATCCCAAACCATGTCAAGAACCAAACACTGCGTTTTTCGCGGTCACCTCGTGGCGGTCGCGTGCCTGCTTGCCACGGGAGCTTCCAGCTCCCAAGCCGCCACCGTCTAGGGCCAGGACTCGAATCTATCAGACTTCACAAGTACAATTTCGACATACGGCACCTTCATCAGGGATCTCACCGGCACCATCTCCTACACGCCCACCAACGCCACTCTTCTGGCCGCCAACTATCGCCGCTTTATCGGGTTTGCGGGCCCGGTCGATGTCCAGTTCGGGACTGCGACGGACCACATCGTCGTCTTCGACAACATCGACCACTTAGGTTATGCCTGGGACGTCTTCCAGTATGAAATCCTCGGCAGCAACGACGGCAGCAGTTTCACCTCCCTTTTCAACCCGCACAGCGTCAATGAGGCGGATCAACCGGGAGTCAACGCCGCGTTCACGCTCAACCAATTCACCGGCACCGCACCGACCCTGCTGAACAACAGCTTGACACCGGGCCTTGGCTCGACGGCCGGGAACATCGGCTACGAGGAGTACTTCCAGTTCTCCACCTCGTATTCCTACTACCGCTTCACCCCGAGCTACCTGACGCTCAACGGTGGCGAAAATGAGCTCGAGCTATCCGCAGTCGGCATCGCCGTTCCGTCACAGACGATCTTGGATACGTCCTCGGGTACCCCGGAGCCTGCCTCGTTCCTCTTCGCAGCCACCGGTCTAGCGGCCCTTGCCGCCCGCCGTCGCCGCGCGTAACACCTGCCCATCAACAACAAGCGCCAGGCCCCCGGAGTCATCCGGAAAGGTCCTGGCGCTTGTCCACAACTGCTAAGCGGGCAACTAGAAGTGCAGCTTCACCGCGAACTGGAAGATGCGCGGATCAAACGCCCCGTTGTTCTTCCCGAATGACGCCAACGAACTCAAATTCGTCGATGCCGTGCTGAACGAACTTCCACCAGCGGGCGAGATCGCACCCACGAAGTTGGTGTGGTTCAGGATGTTGAACGCCTCCGCACGGGCCTCCAGCTTCAACCACTCCCGGACCGCGAAGATGCGGCTAACGGACGTATCGAAGAAGAAGGAACCCGGTCCGCGCAGTGCATTGCGGCCGAGGTTGCCGTAGGTGCCCACCGCGTTCTGCGCAAATGCCGCCGAATTCAGCAACAGGTGGCAGGGAGCCGGGGTGCAACCCGGACTCGCAGCATACGGATTGTCCATCACCACGTTCGGGCGGTCGTTGCCAAGCCCGGTCCGCGAGTTGTCGATGCCCGAAGTAACGTTGATCGGGGAACCCGAAATTGCACGGATCAGCGGAGCAATCTGCCAGCCGCCCAGAACGCGGTTTGCCCAGACGCCGGCCAGCTTCGGACTCGTGGCAACCACCGACAAGTTGAAGTTCCTGCGCACATCGAAGATGCACGCTGCCTTGTCCGCAGTCCGGCTGTTTGGCTGCGAATTCGTCGACCCGGCCAGTGCGGCACCGAAATCGAAATCCGACACGCACGACGAATCCGTATAGTTCGTCAGCACCGTGTAGTTCTTCGCAAAGCGGTGCTGCAGCGAGAGGATCAGTCCGTTGTAGTGCGCCACCGCCCCGTCGTCGGCGGTATCGATGCTGGCATAGGACTGGCCCAGCGTCGGATTCGCCAAATACAGGATGCGCCGGAAATTCGCGTTGCCCGTTGTCGAGCAAGGACCCGCCGCCGTCAAGCCATACTGGCCCGCCACGCAGTTGCCCGGAATGTATTGGGCCGCATTCACTTCGTGCGCAATCCACAAATGGGTCGTCTTGTTGCCCAGATACGTCGCCGAGAAGACCCAGTCCTTCAGGAACTGGCGCTGGTAGCTGATGTTCCAGTTCGCCACGTAGGTCGATTTCGGGGCCAGAGGCATGTTGATGTACACGCCGTAGTTGGGGAAGATCGACTTGCCGTTGGTCGGGAACGGGCTTCCGCCGGCGTAGTTCAAATAGGGGTTGCTGAAGCCGCCAACCGGGTTCGGGATGTCGAGTGCCGTGCCGATCGGGGGATTGGTGGTTTCCCGCTCGTTGAACCAAGTTTCGGTCGAATCATACAGGATGGAGGCACCCACGCGCAGTGTGTCGCGACCGTCGCCGTGCGGATTGAAAACCATGCCGACGCGCGGGGCGAAGTTGGCTTTCTGGCCTTTCCACAAACCGCGCGGGATGCCCGCGTCGCCGTCGAAGAACAGACCCGCCGGAGCGTTCGGCACAACCGTGCTGTGCTGGTTGGCATAGAATGCCGCCATGTTGAACGAAGTCCCGCGCTTGTATTTGTCGGGATCCGAGAAGGTCGGTTCCCAGCGCAGGCCCACATTGAAGGTGAACTTCTTGCTGATCTTCCAGGTATCCTGGACGTAGAAGCTCATAATCCACTGCCGGAGGTCGTCCGGAGTGGCGTTGGTCTGCGTGAAATCGTTCGGGTTGCCCGTCAGGAAGTCGGCCAAACCGAGGTTGGTGCGGGAACCGTTGAACGTGAAGTTGCCGTTTTCGTTGAAACCGGAAACCGTGTCGTTGTAGGTCTTCAGCACGTTGAATCCGAAAGCTATTTCGTGCTTGCCTCGGATGATGTCCACGTCGTCTGCCATCTGGTAGCTGGTGTCGTTGAAGTGACCCGGCGCGCAGGTGCCGCAGAAGGTGCTGAAGCCGCCGGTGACGGAGAGCAGCAGGAAGTTCGGAACGGCGCTGTAAATGTTCACGCCGAGCGCCGTCGGGCTGATCGGGGCGTCCGTCGGACCACGGTTGTCCCGGATGCGGGAGAACGTCAAGTGGAACGAGTTGACGGTGTTCGGACCGAAAGCGTAGGTGTCGCCGAACGTGGCCGATTGCGCCAGTTCGAAGTTGCCAGGTGAAGTGGTCGTCAGCAAGTTCTTGCCGTCGAAGACCGGAGGATTTTTGTAGCTGTCGATGAAGTAGCGGAAGAACATCCGGTCCTTGTCGTTGCGGACCCAATCCACCTTGCCGATCACCTGGTTTTCATCGCCGGTGACCGGGATGCCGTAGGTGACCTGGCCGCAGGGGTCGCTGGTCGCAGGCAAGTACTGCGTCGCGATCTTCATGGCCACCGGATTCAGCTTCGAGAGCGGAATCTGGTTGCCGGTGAACGGCGCGTTGCCGTTGTTCGGGTCGATCAACTGGATCGCCTTGCTGTTGCAAGCGGTACTGGTGAGGCTGCTGAAGTCACCGGTCAACGACGCCGCGTTCGGAATATGCGTAATCGACGTGGGCGGATTCGACCGGTTGCGCGTGGGCTGCGTGCCGGCGAAGAAGAACAGCTTGTCCTTGATGATGCGGCCGCCGATGGTGCCGCCGAACTGGTTCCGCTTGAGCGAATCGTGGGTCGGCGCGAAGAAGTTCCGCGCGTTCACGTTGCCGTTGCGGAGATATTCGAAGAGATCGCCATGGTAGCTGTTGCCGCCGGACTTCGTCACAACGTTGACCGTCGCGCCGGGGTGCGTACCGAACTTCGAGGAAACCGCACTGGTTTCCACGCTGAATTCCTCCAGAGCGTCCGGGAAAGGGAACGGCAGGTTCACGTTGGACATGGCATCGGTGTTGTCGCCGCCGTCCAGCAAATAAGCCGTGCCATTGCCCTGTCCGCCCGCCACCGAAATCCGGGTGGAGCTGAAGAACGTCTTGCTGCCCGTATCGCCCGAATCGGCGTAGGTGGCACCGCCGGAGATCAGGATCAACTGCGTCGCCTGGCGGCCGTTGAGGGGCAGTTCGTTGATGCGCCGCTCGTCGATCACCTGGGCCACCGAGGTTTCCTTGGTTTCCACCAAGGCGGCTTCGGCTGTCACTTCCACCGTTTCATTCACTGACCCCACCTGCATGTGGGCATCAATCTGGACGGTCATGCCGACCTGCAACTCCAAGCCGGTCTGGACATATTCCTTGAACCCGGCGGCATTTACTTGCAACCGGTAGGGACCCACCGGCAGGTTGGAGAGCGTATACGCCCCGCTGTTGTCCGAGGTTGCGTTGTGCTTGATACCGCGGTTCATTTCCGTCGCCGTGATCTTTGCACCGACCACCGAGCCGCCACTGGAATCCGTTACTTGCCCGCCAATTTGGGCAACCGCTGTCGCCTGGGCCCGCAGCGAGGCGGGCTGGCTTAGAAATATGGAAAATGAGATTGAAACTGCCAGCCAAACTCGGGCTGTACTTCCGATTTTCATAGAAACTCCCTGAAAGACGTTGAGGGCCTGAAATGCCACCAATAAAGCATATGTACCGCTGACGCCGGAGTCAAACCAGATCCTCTGAAGCAACCGTTCAGCATTGCTGAAAGATGTTGAAAGTAAACGTTTCCCAGCCCCCAAGCGTAAAGGAATGCAAACGCCACCGCCCCTCGCCATCAAGCGCGATATCGTTGTAAGCGCGGCTGGTCTCGCGTAAGACCCCGCCCAGAGGCCCTTGATGACATTCAACAGAAGAGATTTCGGCAAAACCGCCCTTGCCGGCGCGCCAGCGTTGGCTGGCCTATCGCTTGGTGGCTTGGCGCTGCCCCGGTTCGCGGGCGCGGCCACTGCCGCCAGCTCGAAATTCGGTGGCGTCCAGGTCGGCATGATCACCTACAGCCTGCGCCAGGGTGTCGCCAAGGCTGACATCATCCCCGCCATGGTCAAGATGGGCATCAGTTCCGTGGAACTCATGTCGGGCGATGCGGAAGCCCTTGCCGGCGCACCCGCCATGCCCGGATTTGGCGGTGGTCGCGGTCCCGGAGGATTCGGCGGCAGGGGTCGCGGTCCTGTTGCGGACGCACCCAACGGCTGCCCTGTGAACACCCCATCCGGCCAGTTCTCCCAAGCGGAAGCCAACAAAGCCGCGGGTACGGCTCCAGTCGGCGGCGGCGGACGCGGCCGTGGTCCCGCAACCCCGGAGATGCTGGAAGCCCATGCCAAGCTCAAGGAATGGAAGGCCGCTGCCAACGCCGCCACTTGGGCTGGCGTCCGCAAGCAGTTCAACGACGCCGGAATCGAGCTGCGCGTTCTCTGCTACAACATGAACGTCAACAGCACCAATGACGATGAAATCGAGTACGCCTTCCAGATGGCCAAGGGTCTCGGCGTACGCGCCATGTCCTGCAGCACCACCGTCGCCATGGCGAAGAAGGTGGCCCCGTTCGCCGACAAGCACAAACTGATGTTCGGCGGCCACGGACACGCCGACGTCCACGATCCCGAACAATTCGCCAAGCCCGAAACCTTCGAGCAGATCATGGGCTTCAGCAAGTACATCGGCGTCAACCTCGACATCGGCCACTTCACCGCCGCCGGCTACGACCCGCTCCCGTTCATCGCCAAGCACCACGGCCGCATCACCAACCTCCATCTGAAGGACCGCACCAAGCCCGACAAGTGCGAGGTTTCCCCCAACGTCGTCTGGGGCACCGGTGACACCCCCATCAAGGACGTTCTTCTCACCATGAAGAAGCAGAAGTACGACTTCCCGGCCAACATCGAATTCGAGTACGCGATTCCGGAAGGCTCCGATGCGGTCACCGAGGTCGCCAAGTGCTTCGAATTCTGCAAGAAAATCCTGACCGCCTAGTGTTTCATTCCTGCGTGTGGAGGGGTCCCTGTGCTACAAAGGGACTTCTCCCCGCATGAGCAAATTCTCGGTCTGGCAGAAGACCGCCACCGCTGCTTTCATTCTTGCCCTGATTGCGTTGTACGCCACCGCATGGTGGCCGGGACCGGTCACCAGATCCCACGCCGACGCCGAAATCCTGCTGGCGGCCCAGTCCCTGGCCCACGGAAACGGCTTCCCGGCAGACGCACACTTTCCCCCACTTTTTCCGGTCGTAATGGCGTTGTTCGGCTTCGTCTCCCAGGATGCCCATTGGCTGAAGCTGCTCCCGGTGCTTTTCACAGCGGGTTGGTTCTGTGCGCTGACGGCATTGCTCCGTCGGATCGGGGCCAGTCCCTGGGCGGCATTCTTGATCGCGGCAACCACTTTGGCCGCCCCCGCTGTGGTGGATGCCGGAACCACACTCTCCCCCGAACCCCTCTTCGCCCTACTGGTCACCAGCGCCTTGGTCGCCCTGCTGGACGGGCGTATGGAATTGGCCGGCTTGTTGGCCGGACTCTCGGCGGGAACCCGCATGCCCGGCGTGGCGCTGATTGTTGCGGCCATGGCGATCCTCGTCGTCGGTCGTAGGCTCAAGGATGCAATTCGGTTCTCGGTTGCCGCCATGCTGGTTGGAGCACCCATGGTCGGCTGGACGCTCTCCCACTCCAGCGGCCACTACGCCAAGTGGAGCATTCTCACAGGGCTCCAGCTAAGCGAAAAGGCAAGCGTTTTCGGCCACAACGCCTACTGGGTGGCGTTGGCACCGTTTGAACTATTGTCGGGTGTGTCCAGCGAGAATGCAGCCGTTATCTCCACCATCATTCTGCTGTGGTCCTGGTTCCGCCGCCGCCAGCTGATGCCGGATCTGGTCCTATTCCTCTACGTAGTGGCGGTTCTTTCGTGGAGCTGGCCGCCACAGCGATCCTTGGTCGTGGTTCTGCCGTTGATCCTTTGGATTCCATACCGAGCTTTCCGAAACATGCGCAGCAAAGAGGCCTTCGCGGCCTTCGTGGTTTTGGGGATCGGTTTGCCGGTCGGGTGCAGCCTCTACCGGATTCCCAAGATGCTTCTTCCCGATCCGGCCGAGCCCCTCTATGCGTGGATTCGCCAAAACACACCCGCCAGAGCCCTGGTGATGGCGAACTTGGACGCCAATATGACCGTTCGAACCGGCCGCGCGGCAATTCGCGGAATCGATCCAAACGGCTACGACCTCTGGTACGCCCCGCGTCCCGAAGCAGCTGTGAATCCCGCACTGCTCCTTCGTGCCGTGCGCATCCAAGTTCCGGACTACGTCGCGATCACCCCGGACGACGATCTGCCGGAATCCAAGCCGTGGCGAAGAGCCGTGGAGGCCTTGGAGCGCGGAGGAGTCCTCGAAGCCGTGCCGGTCCCCGGGTTGTCGAAGGATTGCCGATTGCTTCGTCCAGTGGGCCGCTAGCCCTACGCCCGGGCCGCCCGCACCAACTCCTGCGCGTTCCGGATCGCTTCCGGAGTCAAAACTTGGCCGCTCAGCATGCGTCCGATCTCCTCCGTGCTTCCGGTCGCATCCAACTCGTCGATCTCCGAAACCGTGCGCCCATTCCGTTCCAACTTGCCCACGCGGTAGTGGTGGTCGGCAAAACATGCGATCTGCGCCAAGTGCGTGACGCAAATGACCTGGTTTTCCGCCGCAAGTGCCTTCAAGCGCCGAGCCACACCCTCCGCCGCGCGACCGCCGATGCCCGTATCGATTTCGTCAAACACCAACGTCCTCTGCACCGACCCCGACGCCCGCCCTCCGACCAAACACGTCTTCAGCGCCAGCGCAATCCGACTCAATTCGCCGCCCGACGCAATCTTTTCCATCGGCTTGGGCTCCTCGCCCGCGTTCGGAGACACCAGAAACAGCACCTTGTCCGCCCCGGTTTCGGACCATTCCGCAGGTTGCACGGCAATTCGGAACACCGTCCGGTCCATGGCCAACGGCTTCAACTCCTCCTCCACGCGCCGACCCAACTCAACCGCCTTCGCCCGTCGCAGTTCCGTCAAAACGCCCGCAGCTTCCGAGTATTTCGCGGCCAGACCGGCACGCTCCCGGTGCAAGGCTTCCAATCGCTCCCCTGAATTCTCCACGGCCTCGATCTTGCGGGAAACATCGGCCAGGAAGTCCAAAATTTCCGCTACGCCCGTGCCGTACTTCCGCTTCATCTTCTCGATTGCGGCCAGCCGGTTCTCAATCTCCTCCAAGCGCGCCGGGTTGGCCTCCACCCGGCCCAAATAGTCGCGCAAGGTGTAGGCGACATCCTGGATGGCGATCAACGCAGGCTCCAAGGCCTGCCGCACAGGTGCCATCGCCGCGTCAATCTTGGCTAAATCGTCCAGCTTTTTCGCGACCGAGCGGGTGGCCGGCCAAACGGCCCCCGGGTCCTCGTACAATAACGCCCAAGCGGAACCCGCCAACTCCAAAAGCTTGCCGGAGTTCTGCTGGATTTTGCGTTCGGCCTCCAACTCGGCATCCTCGCCGACCCGCAGCGCCGCCGATTCAATCTCCTTGCGCTGGAACTGCCACAGGTCGAGCAACCGGTTCTTTTCGCGCGAATTGGATTCCAGTTCTGCGATCTCGTCGGCAGTCTTCTTCCACGCCGCGTAGATTTCGCGCGCTTTCAGACGTTGGCCGCGCGCACCGGCAAACGAATCCAGCAGCGCAAGTTGGGAAATGGGGTCGAAGAGCAGTTGTTGATCGTGTTGGCCGTGGATATCGCCCAGATGCGGGGCCAGATCCTTCAGCAGCGCCACCGTCGCCGGGCGGTTGTTGACGTAAACCCGGCTCTTGCCATTGGAGAGAATCTCGCGCTCCAGCAGCAGGTCCCCGCCGTCGGTCTCGAAGCCGGCCTGATCCAATACCTTGGCCGCACGGTCCCCGGCGTCGAAAACCCCGCAGATGCGCGCTTTCTCAGATCCCGACCGGATCATGTCCGCCGACGACCGCCCGCCCAACAGCAGGCCCAGCGCGTCCACGACAATCGATTTCCCGCTCCCCGTTTCACCCGTGAGCAGGTTCAGTCCCGTGTGGAAGCGCACCCGGATGCGGTCCACAACGGCGTAGTTCTCCACCGCCAGCTCTAGCAGCACTCGTTCCCAATTATAGTTGGCTGGATTGCGGGGCGACCCGTTCGGGGAGGAAGCTCGGGTCTAACGGGCTTTCGACCGCATTCCGAATGCCACAGCGCAACCGGCGGACACCAGAAAAATGCTCGCCGGCTCCGGAGTTTCGGCTGGCGGCGTACCGGGACCGCTTGCAGGCGCGATGTCGTCCAGCCCGGTCAGCGCCGTGCCCACGGTCAGCGTGTCCGTGGCAATCACGTATTGGTACACGTTCGAGTTGTAGCCCGCAATGTACAAATTCCCCAGACCGTCTGCCGCCAATCCATCTGGATAGGGCTGCACGACGCCCGCTTGGAATGTAGTGACCGTCGCCAAATCCAGCGTGATGGATTTGATTCCCTGCGCCGACGAGGTCCATAGCTTGCCCGAGTAAGAATCATACGTCAGGCCGTCGCTCGCCAGCGGCGACGCTTCATTCAGAACCGCGCCCGTGGTGGGATTCAGTTCATACAAGCTATGGCTGCCCAGCGCATAAAGCCTGTTCCCCGCATACGCCAAGCCCTGCGGCTGGTTTACAGTCGCCAGCGTGGAAAGTGATCCGCTCGTAAGGTCGACACGGTAAATCACGCCACCCAGATAGTCCGAAACCAGAAAACTGCCGCCACCCGGATCCATCGCCAAATCGCGTGTCTGGCCGAACGAGCCCGTGGCAAGAACCTGGT
The DNA here is from genome assembly GCA_903925015.1 of uncultured Acidobacteriia bacterium. Taxonomy (GTDB): domain Bacteria; phylum Acidobacteriota; class Terriglobia; order Bryobacterales; family Bryobacteraceae; genus BOG-234. The sequence goes on along the minus strand of CAIYDY010000076.1, from coordinate 9,660 downwards.
TGCCGTGCACCGAATCGTAGGTGTAGATATCGCCTTCGAGCGTGGTGAAGACGTACTTGCCGTTGCCGTAGATCACCGAATCGAGGCCCTTGTTGGCGACGGTGGTGATGGCGGAGGGCGTCCCCGAGGCGGAGTCCAAGCGCCAAAGCGTGTTGCCGCCGGTGGCCACCAGCGAAGCGGCAAACGCGGGCGCACCCAGCACAAGAGCAAACACCGCGAAACGTGTGAAAAGTCTGGACATGGTTCCTCCGTTCGGTTGTCTCGACAACCAAATCTTACCCAATAGTCTAACCCCTATGCACTGTCACGCCGCTACACGGCAACCGCATGTAGCCTTTGGCACCCGGATCGCCCTGCGCGGACGCGATGGCGATGGCATCCTCCACGTAATCGCAAACCTCGAATTTTTCCAAGGTCCCCTCGCTGACCGCCACCGAAATGAAGTACGGTCCCGGCAGCAGCTCCGGCATCGTCCAATGGAAATCCACTGTATTGACGTCTCCCGGGTTCATTTCGGGCAACGGATAGTCCTCCCGCGCCGTGTTTGTCCCGAAGATCGTCTCGCCCTTGGCATTCCGGACCAGAAAGCCCACGATTGGCTCCTGCACCTGCCCGTCCACGCGAAAACCGACGCGCAGCACCACCGACGCCTTCGGAGCCCACGTTGAAACCGGTGTTCCGGTCGGCCCCGTCAGCTCCACGCCGGTAATGATCGCGTGCCGGTTTCCGTAGCGGTGGGTGCCGCGCACCGATGTGACGATTTCCGGCGGCGGACCGGCCTGCCTGCGCGGTCTCGCTTCCTTTTGCAGCGACGCGCTCAGGTATTCCGCGATCACCCCATCGGATTCCCCCAGAGCCCGCATTTCGCCATGTTCCAGCCACAGACACCGCTCGCACAGCGCCTTCACGTCGGTGGTGTCGTGGGAAACGTACAGGATCGTGGTCCCGGCGGCACGCAGATCGTGGATCCGCCGCATGCAGCGTTGCCGGAACGCGATGTCGCCCACCGCGAGCGCCTCGTCCACCACCAAAATCTCCGGATCCACGTGCGCCGACACCGCGAACGCCAGGCGTAGCACCATGCCTGTGGAATAGGTGCGGATCGGCTGGTTGATAAAATCGCCTATCGAGGCGAACTTCTCAATCGCCGCGAAGCGCGATGCCGTTTCGTCCCGGGAAAGGCCGAGAATCGACGCGTTCAGGTAGACGTTCTCCCGGCCCGTGAATTCCGGCGCAAAACCCGACCCCAACTCCAGCAAGGCCGAGAGCCGCCCGTGGCATTCCACCGTCCCCGTAGTCGGGCGCAGGATGCCCGCGATGATCTGCAGCAGCGTGCTTTTCCCGGAACCGTTCGCGCCGACAATCCCGAACGCCTCGCCCTTTTCCACCCGGAAACTCACATGGCGCAGCGCCCAAAGGCCTTGATCCGAAACTCCCCCGCCGAAAACGTGGCGCAGCCGACCCCACTGCGTTTGGCTCAGCGGATAGCTCTTCCCGAGATCTCGAACCTCCAGCGCGGTCACGGCGTTTTACTTCTGGGCCCGCAAAACGACCCGCTCGAACCGGTAGCCCGAGGGGTACAGCAGCCCCGTGTGGAAGCCCACCTGCTCCACCGATGCGAAGCCCAGCTTTTTCAGCATCTGCATCAGGCATGACAGATTCGGATGCCACCATGCCACCTCGTCGTCGGCCGCATCCGACCCGCCGATGTACATCATCGCCGGCGGCTCCTGCGGCCCTTCCGGCAGCACGCCCGCGAACACCAGCGTCCCCGTGCAGAGCGCCGCCAACGCGGCCAGCGCCTTCAGCGGATACAACGTGTGGATCATCACGTCGCCGAAGAACACGAAATCGAAGCCTTCGCGGACGCCGGTGCGCTCCACGGTCAAGTCGTACACCGTGGAATAGCAGCGCTCCACGCGCGATTGCAACCGCTCGCGGCAGAACCGGAACGGGCCTTCCAGCAGATACCAATAGAGGTCCCGCTCGCCGTGGCCTTGGCGGACAAACTTCTCCTGGTCGAGCGAATCGGGAAAAATCATCCCCTCGATTTTGCGCAGCGAATCCTCCACGTTCTGGCCGGGAAACCGGTCCAGATCCCGCAGCGATGGCAATTCCACCGAAATCACCCGCGCCCCGCGCCGCTCAAACTCGAACGCGAAGAAACCGGTGGCTGAGCCGACGTCCAGCACGGTCAACCCCGTCATATCCTCGGGGAATCCGAATTGCGAAATGGTCTCCCGGTAGTCGTACATGCCGGGCGTCACCAATCCATCGCCCAAATCGACGGTGTGGTACCAGTAATAGCGGTCGGCGTCCGCAAGGCCCAAGGCCTTCGCCCGCGCGACAAACTCATTCGCGCGTTCCAGAAACTGATCGGGAATGCTCATTTATATGCCGCGCAAACCACGCGCTTCCCCCGTGCATGTTGCTCATAGGCTCCGGCGGGCGGCACCAGAATCTCCGCCCTCGAAAAACCGGCCTGCCGAAGCATGAAGAGCAGCGCTTTCGGCGAAGGGCAGGTCGCCATCGGCGTCACGCCCGTCTCGCGGTTGCCGTTGTCGAATTCGCCCGATTCGTCGATGATCGCCAGAATCCCCTTGTAGGGCCGCGTCCACTCCTGAGCGCCCCATTCGGTGGAGCCTTCCATCTCGTCCACCACCTGGGTTTCGATCAGGCACATCTCGCCGGTCACCGCAGCTACTTGGCGGAGGCACAGCATCGGGTCCTCCACATGGTAGAGCACTCCCAGGAACAGCGTCAGCGCGTACGTCCGGCCCTCGTCCCCGGCCAGCGTCTCCACGCGGCCCTGGCGGAAGGCGATCTCCGCTCCCGATGCCGCAGCCGCAAACCGCGCCCGCCGCAGATTCTCCTCACGCGCGTCCACAGCCGACACCTTCATGCCGTACTTGGCCATTTGGATCGCGTAGAAACCTTCGTGGCAGCCGATGTCGAGACAGTCAAGACCTGCCAGCCGGTCGCCGAAATGCGCTACAGCTGCGGTCTCCACCATTTCGAGGCGCGTGCCGTGGATCCCCACCACCTGGGGCGGGATAAGGGGGGTGGTCTTCAGTCCGTCGCCGAAGTCGAAGGCATAGAACCAGGGACCAAGTTCGTCGATGCCTCTGCGGATTTCCTCCGGGGCCAGTTTCGTGGGGGGCAATCTATTAGGTTACCGTTTGAGGGTGTGCTGGCGGCGGGCTAGCCGCACCCCAAGGCGAAACGAATGGCAGAGCACACCTCATCCATTCGACGCGAGCTCACACGGCCAACCCTCTTGATCAGTCTTCTTTGAGACACAGAAACGATATTGTGGCAATTTGCCGCGCACGGGCCCTTCATGCCGTCATCCACATCGAGTCGGACCTCTGAAGGCACACCGCGGATCGTCGAGGTGACCGGCGAGACCGTGACCGTGTTCAAATGGCTGATCGCAGCGTCGCGGGTGAGAATCAATACAGGTCGGTCTTTGTCCGGCGCGGGAAAGCTGCAAAGAAAAACATCGCCACGGCTCAATCCTCCGGCCATGCCGCAGCTTCCTCCCACACCCGGTATTCTTCCGCAGACTGCGGTTGGGCCAAGTACCCCGCGCGGTCCCGCTCTTCGAGCTCAAGATCATCCAACCACTTCAGGTGGCGTCGCAAAGCTTCGCGGACCAGTTCGGATCTGTTCAGATTCCCACGTGTGGCCGCAGCGTCGGCTGCCTTGAGGAGGATTGGATCAACCACAATTTGGATCGTCTGCATTGTGGGCATGTACCCACAGTGTATTGCATGGATTGATCGCCTATCACTGCTTCACATAGACCGCAGCGCTGGGGTCCGCCTTGACCCCCAAAACCGTCATGAACCTCCTCAACGTCTTCCCGTCCGGGGAGAGTTGCATGGTGCCCGTGGCGAAGGCGGAACCCTTCACGGCGATGGTATCTTCCAGCGTGCGCGCGTCCTTGATCCGAAGTGCGCGGGTCCCTCCATCCATCACCATCGGTGCGGTGACGATGGCGGGCTTCCCGTCCAGCGTATTGGTGCTTGCATCGCCGCTCGAACCGGCGAGTCGAATGCTGTTCGGTCCAACTGGCTGAATCGTGATGATTTCCGCCGGGCTGCCATCCGAGACCATCTTCCAGAGGCCCTCCAGGGATGTGCCTGTTCCAGTTTCGCGACGATACACCGGTCTGGACGTGTCGGTCTTCCCGTTCGGCAGCAACGTTTCCGAAATCTCCGCTATCGTCTTGCCGTCCTCACTGATTTCGAGCTTCCGCGTCCCCATGGATCTTCCTGCCTCCCACAGCTGGGACTCGAAATGGCGTGGCGCGGTCTGCTTCCAGGCAACGGAAGCCTTACCTTGGCCCGTCGCTCGTGACTTGCCATCAAAAATGACCGGGACGACAAAGGTATGCCCCGGAGGCCCCAATTCCTCTTCAAGCTCTCCTTTGGCGTTCTTCTGGAAGCGGAGGGGTGCTGCTGAACCGAGCTGGCGCTTCGACACATCCTCCACCCACTTGCCGGTGAGGGCCTTCACCATGGCCTGAACTTCGCTGGCCGATTGCGCTTGTGCGGGCGAGGTGAAGGAAGGAACTGCGAGGGCGATCAGAATCGACACCCGGACGATGATACTGGACCGATCAAGCATGCGAATCATAAAGAACTCCTCAAAATAGAAGTATAGCGGGGCGTTGGCCGCACCGAGTGGAAATTCTACCACAAAAAGTGCGCGTTACTGGTTCAATGTTTCGAACCCGGCCTTGCGGATGCCGGTGCGGTTCATCATCGCAAAGCTTACGCAGTCTATGGCATTGGCCCCACTCCCGCCCCATTTTCCGAAAAGGTCCCAAGCTTCTTCCTGGACCACCGGATCGGGGTGGATCGTCCGTATCGACTCATTCCAGCGGGTGCGCTCCAGAAATATGAGGGCGGTGGAAAATAGCCCCCGCGCTGGTGCCATTGATCCCGTTTCATCACACGGGCCGCAAAATAGCTGTTGTCGATGAAAATCTCATGCGTTGAGAATTTCATCCACGCGGCTGGCCAGATCCGTGTCCAGAGCGTCCGCCAAGCCCGTAATCGACTCGAAGGGATCGGTCGCCGTCGGCTTGGCCCTAAGCCTCTCGGACATTGTTTGCCGGATCAATTCCGCCACCGAAACACCATTCAGTTCCGCAGATCGTTTCCACTCCGACAGCTGGCCTTCCGGAACGGTGATTTGGAATTTGATCATGAGTTCAGGATCCATAACTCCATCGCCGGTATTGCTCGTGTCCCTCCAAAAGGTGAATATAATAGAGTCCGTGGGAACCCGGATGCCCGTGCCGATCAGATCAAGCCTCCTATGGGCCGCTGCAGCCTTGCCCGCCTTAGCCGCCCAAGCACCCCCGCCGGTCCGTACCTTCATCACCACCCAGTGCATCTCTTGCCACAACGCCAAACTGGCCTCCGGCAAACTCGACCTGACCGCCCTTCCCTTCGACCCCGCCAAGCCCGACAACTTCGCCATCTGGGCCAAGATCCACGACCGCGTCCGCGACGGTGAAATGCCGCCCACTCCGTCGGCCAAACTAACGAGACCGGTCCGCGACGCCTTCCTCACGGCCCTCGCCAGCCCGCTCACCGCCGCCGACCGCACCCGCTACGCCGCTTCGGGACGCTCCGTCATCCGCCGCATGAACCGCCAGGAATACGAAAACACCCTGCGCGACCTCCTCGGAGCCCCGTGGCTCCAAATCCAGAACATGCTGCCCGAGGACGGCATCGCGTACAAATTCAACAAGGTCGGCGAGGCCCTCGACGTTTCGCATGTCCACATGAACCAGTACCTGGCCGCCGCCGACTACGCCCTCCGCGAAGTGCTGCAGAAAACGCCCTCGAAACCGGTCGCCGTCACCACCCGTTTCTACTCGCGCGAGCAAAACTCGTTCTTCGGCCAGATCCGCTTCCCGAAATCCAACGAGCGCGACGCCTTCCCCGTTCTCGGCAACTCGGCCGACCTCCCGGTGCTCCACAAAACCGGCCCCCGCACGCCACCGTCGAAGCCGTCCCCGACCCGCGAAATCGAAGGCGTGGCCGTCGTCTGCAGCAGCTATGAGCCCATCGAGCTGAAATTCAATAAGTTCAAAGCCCCTGTTTCCGGTCGCTACAAGCTCCGTCTCAACGCCCACACGGTGTGGATCGGCCCCACCGCCGGGGAAAAATTCTGGAAACCAGACCCCGAGAACATCACCGCCGGGCGCACGGACGAGCCGATCACGCTCTACTCCGAACTCCCTCCCCGCCAGCAGCGCTGGTTGGGGCGCTTCGACGTCCATCCGGACCCGACCACCAACGAAATCGACGTCTACCTGCTTCAGGGCGAGACCATCCGCGTCGACGCCGCCCGCTTCTTCCGCTCCCGCCCCCCAGGCAACACCTGGCGCAACCCATGGGCGACCAAGGAGGGCCAACCCGCCGTCTCCTTCCGCTGGCTGGAGGCCGAGGGCCCCATTGTCGACGAATGGCCCACTTCCGGCTACCAACTTCTGTTCGGTAACGGCGAAACCAAGGATGCCAAAACCCTCCTGGCCGCGTTTCTGAAGCGCGCCTACCGCCATCCGGTCCCCGAGGGCGAGGTCGAACGCTTCGCCAAGATCGCGGACAAGGCCACCGCCTCCGGGTATTCGTTCCAGGACGCCATGATCGCGGCCTATTCCGCCGCCATGATCTCGCCCGCCTTCGTCACTCTTGAGGAAAGACCGGGCCGCCTCGACAGCCACGCCCTCGCCTCCCGCCTCTCCTATTTCCTCTGGAACACAGAACCCGACGCCACCCTGCGCCAACTTGCCGACCGCAACCAGCTACAGGACCCGGCCATCCTCAAGGCACAGGCCAAGCGCCTCCTCGCCGACGCCCGCTCCCAACGCTTCGTCACCGCCTTCCTCGACTACTGGCTCGACCTCCGCAAGCTCAACAACCAGTCCCCCGACGAGAACATCTACGCCGACTACTACCTCGACGACTATCTTGTCGAATCCGCCGGCGATGAACCCCGTGCGTTTTTCACGGAAATGCTGCGCCGCAACCTGCCCTCGCGCACCATCGTTTCCTCCGACTTCGCCATGCTCAACGAGCGTCTGGCCGACCATTACGGCATCCCGGGCGTGAAAGGTGCGGCCATCCGGTCCGTCCCGCTGCCGCCGGATTCCGTGCGCGGAGGCCTCATGACACAGGCCAGCGTGATGAAAATCACGGCCAACGGCACCACAACATCCCCCGTCCTGCGCGGCGTCTGGATCAACGAGCGCATTCTCGGCCATCCGGTTCCGCCCCCGCCCAGCGGCGTGCCTCCGGTTGAGCCCGACACTCGCGGTGCCAAGACCATTCGCCAGCAGCTGGACCAGCACCGCAGCCAGACCTTCTGCAAATCCTGCCATTCCCGAATCGACCCCGCCGGGTTCGCTCTCGAATCGTTCGACGTGGTGGGCGGCTACCGGGAAAAGTACCGGGCTCTGGGCGACGGCGGCCCGCATGCGCCGGGAATCGGCAAGGCCGGCCAGGCGTTCACATTCCACTACGCCCTGCCGGTGGATGCGTCGGGAACATTGCCCGACGGCCGATCGTTCGCCGATGTCCGGGAGTTGAAAAAGCTGATTCTGGCCGACGAGCGCCAGATCGCCCGCAACCTCGCCACGCAGCTGACAACCTACGCCACCGGGGCCCCCGTCCGCTTCGGGGACCGCCCCCGTCTCGAAGCGATTCTGGACCAGGCCAAGCCCACGGGGTACGGAGCGGAATCGATTATCGAAGCCATCATTCAAAGCGACCTTTTCCGGTCAAAATGAGATACAACTAGAGAGAAGGACCGCCCATGTCATCCGTCGCGACCAAACAACACCTCAACCGCCGCCACTTTCTGGGAGGCGCGGGCGTAGCGCTGGCACTGCCCATGCTCGAGGCGATGACTCCGGCATTCGCGCGCGCCGAAATCAATCCGGTTCCGCGCCGCTTCTTCGGCATCTGCAACAATCTGGGCCTGCTCCCCGACCTCTTCTTCCCGGAAGCGGCCTCCTCCGGCGTCGGCTACAAACCCTCCACCTACTTGGAGCACCTCTCCGACCATAAGAACGACTTCACCGTGATGTCGGGCGTGTCCCACCCCGACGTCGACGCCGGCCACCCCGCCGACAACTGCTTCCTCACCGCCGCCCCGCACCCCTCCAGCGGCGGCTTCCGCAACACGATTTCGCTCGACCAGTACGTGGCTGAGCGCCTCGGCAACCAGACCCGCTTCCCGTCGCTGACCCTCGGCGTCAACGTGCAACAGGGCCAGCGCAGCCTTTCCTGGACGCGCGGCGGCGTGCTGATTCCATCCGAAGAAAAGGCCGCGACCGTTTTCAAGCGCATGTTCATCACCGGCACTCCCGCCGAGGTACAGGCGCAGATGCGGCGATTGTCGCTCGGCCAGAGCATCATGGACACGGTGGCGGACCAGACGAAGAGCTTGGAAAAGAAGATCGGCCCCGCCGACCGCGCGCGTCTGGACCAATACCTGACCGGCGTCCGCGATCTGGAAGGCCGACTTGCGAGTGCGTCCGAATGGGAGCAGAAGCCGAAGCCGGTGGTGAAGGAATCCGCCCCGGTGGACCCTACCGACCCCCGCGCCTACATGGAAAAGGTGCGCCTGATGTACGACATGGCGCGGCTGGCCTTCGAAACCGATTCGACCCGGTTTGTGGCGCTGCTGCTGGATTCGGTGAACTCCCCGGCCATCACGGTGGACGACCAACCGACCGACGACGGTTACCACAATTTGTCGCACCACGGAAAGAACGCGTCCAAGCTGGCCCAGTTGGAGAAGATCGACCGCGGGCATATGAAGCTGCTCGCCGGTCTGTTCAGCGACCTGAAATCACGGCACGAGGGCGGCGAGAACCTGCTCGACCGGACCATGATCCTTTACGGCAGCAACATGGGCAACGCCAATACCCACGTGACCACGAATTTGCCGCTGTTGTTCGCGGGCGGCGGGTTCAAGCATGGCCAGCACCTGAGCTTCGACCGCGAATGGAACTACCCGCTGCCGAATCTGTTTGTATCGGTCCTGCAGCGGCTGGGGATCGAGGAGGACCGCTTCGCGTCCGGCCAGGGCACGATGCGAGGTTTGGAACTGCGGGGTTAGGCGCACGGTAACGGAATTTTACCGCCGCCGGGGACGTTCCCCTGCACCTCGCACCCCCAAACCTTCGGCTATCATCGCCGTGACAAGCGTATTCAGACTCACGCCCTCCTGCTGGGCGCGTGACACCAAACGCGAATGAAGACTGCGGGGAACCCGCTGCCTCCATTGGCCGCTCGCCGAACCCGGAGTCGGGATCGGGTCACCGTACTGCTCGCAACTGGCGACGTAGGCTGCGACGGCATCCCGACCGCTAGCGATGGCGTCCTCCGGCGTCCCGCCATCCGAGACGCAACCCGGCAAGTCGGGGTACTCAATCATGAACCCGCCCCCGTCTTCAGCGGTCAAAGGGCGGATCGTGAACGGAAATGAATCGATAAGCGCGTCGCTAGTTGGCATCTTCCCCACCGAGTCTGTCAATAAAGTCCAGAAATAGTCGGACGTACAGCGGTTTTATGGGTTTCGCGGCGGGGACAGACAACCGTCCTCCCTCGGTATGACGGAAAACCACGTGGC
>CAIYDY010000075.1 GCA_903925015.1 uncultured Acidobacteriia bacterium | reverse complement strand
GGCTCCCGTGCAGCGCTTCGGCGAGCGCCTCCACGGTGCGGGTCTTGCCCGTGCCGGTAGGACCCAGCAGGAGGAAGACACCCACCGGGCGGTTCTCCGGCGCGAGTCCCGCTTGGAACATTTCGACGTATGAGACGATTTGGCCGATCACATCGGGCTGGCCGACCACCTTGGACGACAGGATGGACGCCAGATTTCCGGCTGTGTCGGCGGGCTGTTTGGCACGTGGCCTGAGCCCGGTTGTGTTTTTTGCGCGGTCCAACATAAGCTGTCCGCGAGTATGGATGAAGGGTAGGATAAAACGAACTTCGATGTTCGGCCGGATGGAAGGCAAAAAGGATCCAAATCGCCTGTTTTGATAGCGTTACGGGCGGGAAAAATTTATGTGCGCGGCGTGTGACCGTTGTCGGCGACACCGTCGCCAACCATATGGTTCCGCAACCATTCCCGGCACCATTGAACCTCGCGCTTGACCGTACGGAGTGCGATTTTCAAAGCGGCTGCGATCTCTTCCTGGGTAAAACCCTTCAAGAATAGACCGATCACGTCTGCTCCGCGCGGGTTTACCTCGGCCAACCGCAGCAGCGACGAATCCAAGGCCAGAAACTCCTCCTCGGACCGGGACCCGGTCGCCCAAGGATCTGGAGTTTCTTCAATGTCAACAAGCTCCCGCATTCTAGCGGACTGCCGTACGTGGTCCAAGATGAGGTGGCGGAACGTCAAGGCCCAAGTGCTGTAGTAGTGCCCTATATCCGCCCAGTCCCGACCATTGCGCATTTGCACAAAAGCTTCGTTGACCAGTACCCACGGCTCCAACAATCCCCAATGCTGCTCGTTCCGCATCTGGGACTCGGCCAACTGCAGCAAGCGGTGGTGCGTGGCCGCCAGCAAGCGGTCCATAGCACCGGGTACCCCATCGCGCACTTCTGCAATCAGACGATTCAGTTCTTCGCGCGGACTGGCATTCTCGGGCGTTGGCATTCAACCTGAATATGAATTGGCAGGCACCAGCATTACCCGCACACTGCCGATTTCTTACTATTTCTTTTCCGACACCTTGACCTTGGCGGCTTCAAGCTTCTTCGACACCTTCGCGAGTTCCTCAGCATCCTGCTCGCTCGGCAAGGCCGATTTCAATTGAGCCACGGACGCCTCCCACTGCTGGATCGCTTCCTTCATCTTGCCCTGCTTGGCGTAAACCTCGGCAAGATGGTCATGGACCGTGGCATCGTTGCCGGACTTCAGCACCGCCTGCCGGAGTTCATCGGCAGCCATATCGAGCTTGTTCAAGCGGAAATGGACCCATCCGAGGCTATCCAAATAGGCACCATTGCCTGGATCCAGTTCCAGCGCCTTGGAAATCATCTGCTGGGCTTCCTCCAGACGAACATTCCGGTCGGCGAACATGTAGCCCAGGTAATTCAGGGCACCGGGACTGTTGGGATCCCGCTGCAGGATCTTGCGGAACTGCGCCTCGGCAGCATCGAAGTTCTTTTCATGCTCGAACATCGCCCCGCGCATGAAATCCAGTGCCTGACGCTCCTGGTCGGAGGTCGAGAGGGCTTCGATGGCGTCGAACGTCTTGCGCTCATCGACAAATTTTTTGGCCTTCTCCTGGACTTGGGAGATCTGCACCAGAACATCGCGGTCCTTCGAAGCATTCGGCAACGCCCGCAATTCGGCGATGGCCGCATCGTACTGGCCCAACTGGCCCAGCAGCGCGGCATGTTCCATCATCACGAGCCGGTCGCCGGAGAAGCGCTTCAGCGCCGCATCCGCAGCCACCTTGGCACCCTTCATATCCTTGCCCGCGACCATCGTTTCAATCACTTCCACTTCCACGCGGGGCGCGGCGGCCGGATTCAGCTCCGCGATCTGGCGAAACGCAGCCACCGCTTCCGGGGTCTTCCCAATGGAACGGTTCATCCGAGCCAGGGTCTCCAGAAATTGGATCCGCTGGCCACGCTCGGGGTCGGCATACTGGGTCTTCCGGGTATCGGCCAAAATGGACTGCACAATCGCGATGGCGTCCGTCGTCCGACCCTCCGCATCCAGCAGCCCGGCTTCCGCATAACGGATGTCCGGCGTGTTGCCGAGGGCCTTCACCTTGTCGATGGCGGCATGCGCACCCGGGAAATTCTGCTTGCGCATCTGGATTTCCACCAGCTGCATCAGCAATTCCACATTCTTCGGGTCCTCATTGGCCAATTCAGTAAACACCTTCAACGCCGGGTCGAGGCGGTTCGAGGCGAGTAGGTTGATTGCCAGGTGGCGACGGACCTGCACATTGTCGTTGGTGAGGGGCAGGGCCTTCTCCCAGGTATCGGCAGCGTTGGCGTATTCCTTGTTCTGCTCGTAGAATTCGGCGAGGGTGGTAACGGTGCGGGGGTCCGGGTTGCGGTCCACGGCGAGCTTCAACATCGCGATCGCCTGTGTCAGATCGCCCCGGTCTGCGTAAACTGCCGCGAGGCCTGTCAGCGCATCGTCGTCATTGGGGGAAGCTGCCAAGATCGCACGGTAGGTCTTCTCGGCGTTGGTTTCGTCCCGGGAAACGCGGTACAGGCGGGCCAGCATCGAAAGGCTCTCGATGTCCTTGGGATTGATCTCCGTAATCGCCTTGTACTCGCCCATGGCGGCAGTGAGCATCGCCTGATCCAGCTTGCCCTGGTTCTGGTCGGGGTCACCGATCTGGCGGGCGTAAATCCGCGCGAGGATCTTGTGCGCGGCCGCGTTCTGCGGATTGGCCTTGATCAGGTCCTTCGCCTGTTGGGTGGCACGTTCGAACTGACCGGCCTGGACGTAAAGGTCCGCCAACTCCTCGCCGATGTAGCTGGCTTCGGGATCGATCTTGATGGCCTGCTTGTAGAAGTCGATCGCCCGGTTGACGTATTCGCCCCGGTTGCCGTAAGCGCCCGCGAGCTCACCGTAAAGGTGGCCCATCGCGAAGTTGTAGTAGGCCGAGGCGCGCTCATCGGGCTTTGGAGCCGCCGCCGGAGTCTGTCCCGACAGCTGCATGCCGGCCAGCAGCATACTGGCCAACAGCGTGGCAATCGTCAATAACGCGGCTCGCGCGTAACCCATGGTGTTGTCTCGCCTTCCTTGCCCCGCAACCTGTAGTTCGCGGAGGCTTCCCCTAAAGACCGGTCGCCTAAAATAAAGGTGACGGCCTGCAACTGCAGCGTACGTCATCATTGTATAACGCCGAATCTGGTCACACAGTTGCAAACGAATCCTCCCTTTATTGCCGTGGTCGGCCCGACGGGCTCCGGCAAGAGCCACCTCGCCATGCTGCTGGCGGAACGTTTCAACGGCGAAATCGTCAATTGCGACTCCGTCCAAGTCTTCCGCTACTTCGATATCGGCACGGCCAAAACCCCGCTTCCCGAACGCCGCGGCATTCCCCACCATCTAATCGACGCGCGCGACCCCAATGAGGTCTTCACCGCCGGTGATTATTCCCGCGCCGCACGGCAGCTTTTACATGAAATTACGGCCCGCGGACGTCTCCCGATCCTCGCCGGAGGCACCGGCTTCTATTTGCGGGCACTGATCGACGGCCTCGCCCCCGGCCCGGAGCGCGACCAACCCCTCCGCGAGCGTCTTTCGGCCCGCGAAGCCAAGCGGCCTGGCCTCCTCCACCGGCTCCTCCGCCGATTGGACCCGCCTTCCGCCGCTCGCATCCACAGCAATGACACGCCCAAGAACATCCGGGCCATCGAAATCCGCCACAGCGCCCGCAAACCGGTACACGAGGTTTATTCCGGCGGCCGTGACGCGCTGGAAGGCTTTCGAATCCTCAAACTTGGTCTCTTCCCCGACCGCGACCGGCTTTACTCGGGTTTGGAGGCCCGCCTCGAGAAGATGTTCGCCGACGGCATCGTGGAGGAGACCGAATCCATCCTGAGGCGTGGTTTCGATGAAACCTGCAAGCCATTCGAGGCCATCGGATACAAGCAGGCATTGCAGATGACCAAAGGCCAGCTAAGCTTCAAGGACGCCATTTTTTACGCGCGCCGCGACACCCGCCGCTATGCCAAGAGGCAGCTGACTTGGTTCCGACAGGAACCCGGCCTTGAATTCTTCAGCGGCTTCGGCTCGGAGGCCGGGGTGGTTCGCAAGCTCGAAGACCGTGTGGAGGATTTCCTTGCAGCCAAAAGTTAGTCGCCTCGCGCTCGCCGTATTGCTGTTGGCGATCGCCGCAAACGCGGCGGAAACCGTGGCCGTACTCCCGCTGTTCAACATGAACCACGCCCAATCGCCCAATTTCGATTGGATCGGCGAAAGCGTTGCCGAAGCGGTCCGCGAATCCCTCTCCGAAAGCGGTTTGCTCGTCCTGGGCCGCGAGGAACGCGAGGAAGCCTACCGGCGCCTCTCCCTGCGCACCGGCGTCGTCCTGACCAAGGCCTCCGTCCTGAAGATCGGCGACACGCTCGACGCCGGAACCGTCCTGTTCGGCGAGTTCTCCGTCAATGGTCCCGCACCGGGTCCGGGTTCCGAATTCAAAGTTGTGATCCACGCAATCGACCTCCGGAAGTTCCGGGAAACAGCCGTCTACGAACAAACCGGCCTGCTCCAAAACCTGAGCCAGCTCCAGTTGAAGCTTTCGTGGCTGCTTTTGGGCAATCTGCGACCCAACGGGACACCGCCCGAGGCCGATTTCCTCCGTGACCGCGTGCCCGTGCGTCTCGACGCGCTGGAGAGCTACATCCGCGGCCTCATGGCGACCACGCCCGACCAGCGAACACGCATGTTCGCGCAGGCCGTCCGCATTGATGAACGGTTCTCGCAGCCGAACTTCCAACTCGGACGGATCTCCTTCGGCAAAAAGGACTACAAGACGGCGACACTCCACCTGGGCCGCGTCACCAAAAATGACTCCCATTACTTGGAGGCGGCCTACCTCCTGGGTATCTGCCGGTACTACGAGGGCGATTTCGACGCCGCCATCCGCCAGTTCACCGCACTCCGAGCGGAAATTCCCATCAACGAGGTTTTCAACAACCTCGGAGCCGCGCTATCCCGCAAGAACGACCCGGCGGCATTCGAGCAATTCAAAAAGGCGCTCGAGGGCGACGAGGCGGACCCCGACTACTGGTTCAACTCAGGCTATTCGCTGTGGAAACAGGGTCAGTTCACCCAAGCCGCAGACCGGTTCCGGGCCGTTCTGGACCGCTCTTCCGGCGATCAGGACGCCACTGTCCTGCTGGGCCGATGTCTCAGAATGGACGGGCCGAGGGCTGGCGACACCAGGACCCAGTTTCTGGAAAGGTTGAAAACGTCATTTGAGGACTCGGCCTTCCGTCAGCTGCAGGCGGAACTGAAGCACCCCGAAAAGCCCTAACCGGACCCCTTCTCGCACCACTCAACCCAATCGGCGTGGGTAAGTTCCCGCATCAAAACCGCCGCATCGTGCAGCCAGTCTTTCGGCCGTTGGTCCAAATCGCGCAGGATGGCCTTCTGCCGTTTGGAACCCAAGTGGATATTCGCGGTCTCCCACCCCATCGCGTACATGAGATCGTCCTTTTCCTTGACCTGTGGGACCGCAGCGAAGTCGATTTTCGTGCAATCCGGGGCCAAACGCCGAACCATCCAGCCGGACTTCGCGCGTTCAAACGGGTCGGGAACCCGGACCGCAACGTCCAGCACACGTTGGAAGCGAATCCGCTCCGCGTCGCCGTCCAGCACCTTCGTTGCCTGCCGGGCCCACCACCACGCCGAAGGGGCCAATTCCTTGACTTCGCGGCAAATGTGTCCGCCGGCGTACTCGGCCACAGCCACAAAACGCCGCCGACCCCGGCTTCCCAGTCCAGCCGACCGGTGCGAAACCCCGCACGGCAGCCCCCTTTCCGGCAGAACACCTTTTACCAACGTTGCCGCCGATTTCGGCAGTTCGCCATCGAAGGGCTTCAACGAAAGCATCTTCCCCCAGAAATTGACCGGTCGCGCCGGTCGCACTAGATCGAGCAGCCAGCCATGCTTTTCGCCCAGAACAAACGGCATCCCGCCCGACACCAGTCCCTCCCGGTAGCCCTTCAGGATCTGCGTGCAAATATCGACACGGTCGATCTTCAAATGTCCGGCCTCGGCTGCAATGAGGGCACTGGTGGCCAGCCGCACCAAGTCGATGCTGTAGGGCATCCGGCAGGCTTCGTCGAAGTCATTGATGCCCCAGGCCAATCGGGCTTCGGCATCACGCCACGTGCCGAAGTTCTCCAGGTGGAGGTCTCCCACCGCCAGCACTTCGGGGGTCTCGGGCGAATCGAGGCCATGCGAGTAGAGTGTCGGCCACAACTGCGCCCAGCGGTAAAAAGTGGCGCGGAGAAACGGGAATACCCCGGCCTTCATCAGGTGGTGCTTTTCCTGTAGGTCCCCGGCAACAATCGGTATTCGCTGGGCCAACCAACTCTCATAGCCGGCAGTGGCTTTGCGGAAAGTCTGGATCTCGGCGGACATCGGCTCGGAACCCTACACGTCGGTTAGCGACCGCGCGAGTTTCGGAGCCAAGACCCAGCGCAAAACCCCATGGGGATGCGATTTCGTTGCGTCCAAGTCAATCCGGATCATCGACGCCTTTTTCACATCGAGCCGAAGCGCGGGAGAATTCAGCAGGAACGCAGCGAGCGACCCCAGCAGCGGCTCGTGCCCCGCCACCAGCACGGAAGGCTCGTGCGCAAAGTCGCGCAAATCGTGCCAAGCCCGCTCCGGCATCCCGTGTGGAACCAAGGATTCCAAGCGGTACACCTGGCCATCGTAGCCAAAATCCTTCGCCGCGATTCCAGCCGTCTGGAACGCTCGGATGTAGGGGCTGGAGACGATGACGGCGGGATTTGTTCCGGCGCGCCGCACCAGTCGGATAACGTCAGATACTTTTTCGCGGCCTTCGGCCGTCAATTCGCGGGCTGAATCGGGCGAGCCCGGCTCGGCGTCCTCCGCAATACCATGGCGGAAAAGATATAGTTCCATTCGGGGGACCTGTCCGCCCTCCAGTATAAACACGGCCAGGCGGTAGCATGTAGATATTGAATAAATCGCCCCTTCTGCCCATCTTTCTAATCGTCCTGGTGGATATCCTGGGCATGACGATCATCCTGCCCCTGCTGCCGTTCTACGCCGAGCACTTGGGGGCCACCCCGACCGTCGTGGGACTGCTCGTCTCGTCGTTCGCCTTCTGCCAGCTGATTGCGGGACCGATCCTCGGGAAAATGTCCGATGCCATGGGTCGCAAGCCCCTGCTCATCGTCAGCCAGGTGGGTACGCTGATCGGATTCCTGATCCTGGCGGCCTCGAACTCGCTCTGGATGGTGTTCCTGTCGCGCATCATCGACGGTTTCACCGCCGGCAACCTGTCCCTCGCCCAAGCCTACATTGCCGACGTGACAACACCCGAAAACCGCGCGAAGTCCTTCGGCGTCATCGGCATCGCCTTCGGTATCGGATTTCTGATCGGACCGGGGGTGTCCGGCTACCTCTCGCAATACGGTTACGCCTACCCGATCCTCGCCGCGGCCGGACTTTCCCTGACCAGCATCATTTGCACCGCGACGCTTTTGCCGAAAGTTGTACCCCATGCCGACGAGGCAGGTGGAGGCGCTGGGCCGGGCGGCAAGCGCCTCGGAGTCATGGATTGGCAGGCGTACGGGGCGTATTTCCGTCGTCCCGAACTCGGTCCGCTGCTCTGGCAGTTTTTCTTCTTCGCGTTTTCCTTCTCATTCTCGGTCAGCGGTTTCGCGCTTTTCGCGCAACGCCGGTTCACCTACCAGGGGCACCCGTTCACCGCCAAGGAAGTGGGCTATGTGTTAACGTATATCGGCTTCATGGGCGTAATCATCCAAGGCGGCTTGATCGGGAAACTGGTCAAGTGGCTGGGCGAAAAGACGCTCGTCTGGGCCGGTTTCTTCGTCTCCTCCACGAGTTCGATCTGGCTCGGTTTCACCTACTCGATTCCAATGTTGGTGGCCAATTCGACGTACGGTGCCTGGGGCACGGGGATCGTGCGCCCCGCGCTCACGTCGTTGATCTCGCGCAAGGCCGGTCGTCGCGAGCAGGGAGTGGTGCTGGGCCTGACGCAGTCGCTGACGTCGGTCTCGTCCATTGTGGCTCCCGTAATTGCGGGCGCGATGATTGAGCGGAACTATCTGGTGGGTTGGGCGCTGGTGGTCGCTCTGGTGGCGGGGTTCGGCATGGTTGCCGGGTTCGTGAACCGACAGGCCGAATAAGACACCCAAAATCGAAGGGGCGGGAGTTTTCTCCCGCCCCCATTTTTACTCCAAGCTCGGCTTTCCTACTCCAAGCTCTTCGAGGCAATCTCCGCTGTCACCATCGCCAGGAATTCCTCAAAAGGAACCGCCCCGGCGTCCCCGCGTTTCCGGTGCCGCACCGCCACCAGTCCAGCCTCGGCTTCCCGCCCGCCACAGACCAGCATGTACGGAACCTTCTGCAGCTGCGCATCGCGGATCTTCAGATTCACCTTCTCGCCGCGCTCGTCCAGGACGGCCCGGACACCCGCCGCCTTCAGCTTCTCCGTCAACTCATGCGCATACGGAATCTGGCGGTCCGTGATCGAGAGCACCGCAACCTGCACCGGAGCCAGCCATGTCGGGAACGCGCCCGCATAGTGCTCCACCAGAATCCCGAAGAAGCGCTCCACGGACCCGAACAGCGCCCGGTGCACCATCAACGGTCGATGCTTGGCCCCGTCGGCACCCACATATTCCAGCTCGAACCGCTCCGGCAGCGTGAAATCGAACTGTACCGTCGAAAGCTGCCACAACCGGCCGATCGCGTCCACCAGCTTGACGTCGATTTTCGGCCCGTAGAACGCAGCCTCGTCGGGAATCACCCTCGCGTCGATGCCCAAGCGGTCGCAGGCCTTGCGTAGCGCGCCTTCCGCCAACTCCCACTTGGCCGGCTCGCCGTCATACTTGCCGCTGGCACCGCCGTCCCAAGTCGAAATCTCAGCCTTGTAGGATGTGAATCCAAACGTGCGCAGCGTGTCCTTGGCGAAATCGAGACAGGCCACGATCTCGTCCTCGATCTGGTCGGGACGGCAGAAGATATGCGCGTCATCCTGCGTAAATCCGCGGACACGCAGCAGACCGTGCATCGTCCCCGAACGCTCATACCGGTAGACCGTGCCCAGTTCGCCCAGCCGCACCGGCAATTCGCGGTAGCTGTGCTGGCGGTCCCGGTAGATCAGGATGTGGCCGGGGCAGTTCATCGGCTTCAACTGGTACTCGGCGTCGTCCAGTTCCATCGGAGTAAACATGTTCTCCGAGTAGAAATTGGCATGGCCCGAGACCTTCCACAGCTCCCGGCGCATCACGTGCGGCGTGTAGACCAGCGAATAGCCGCGCTTCAGGTAGGCGTCACGCATCCAGTCTTCCAGCGTTTTGCGGATGATGCCGCCCTTCGGATGGAAGAAGATCAAGCCCGGACCCGCAAGCTCTTGGATGCTGAACAGATCCAGCTCCTGGCCGATCTTCCGGTGGTCGCGTTTCTTGGCTTCCTCAAGCCGGTTCAGGTACTCGTCCTGATCCTTCTTGGTAAACCACGCGGTGGCATAAATCCGCTGCAGCTGCTTGTTCTTCTCGTCGCCCCGCCAGTAGGCCCCGGCGATGTTCAACAACTTGAACGCCTTGATCTTCGACGTGTCCGGCAGGTGCGGCCCCCGGCAAAAGTCGATGAAGTTCGGCCCCAGCGTGTATTCGGTGAAAATGTCGCCCGCGCGCTCGGTAATCAGCTCCACTTTCATGGGCTCGCCCATTTCGGTGTACTTGGCGATACCGGCGGCCTTTTCCATCAGCTTGCGCTCGAACGTGAGCGCCTTGGCCTGGAGTTCCCACATCTTGCCCTCGATCCGGTCGAGGTCGTCGGGCGTGAATTTGTCGGCGCGATCGAAATCGTAGTAAAAACCGTTCTCGATGGGCGGTCCGATGGCGAGCTTGGTTTCCGGGAACAGCTCCAGCACGGCGGCGGCGCACAAGTGGGCGGTCGAGTGCCGGTAAACTTCGAGAGCCTCCGGGTCCTTCGTGGTCAGGATCTGCAGCGAGGCATCGGCCTCGAAGGGGCGGTTGAGATCAAAGAGCTGGCCGTCGACTTTGGCGACGATGGCTGCGTCTGCGAGGCGCGGGCTGATGCCGCGCGCCACGTCCAAAGGAGTCGATCCGGGCGCTACCTGGTGGATGCTCCCGTCCGGCAACGTGACTTGTATGCTGTTCATAAGAAAAGGTCTGGAATTTCTCAGGTTACCATCCGGCAGGTGGTTGCGGTGCCTTGAGCGGAAGTGGGTGGGGGAGTTCTAGTACGCTGCCGCGGTCCAAACATGGTAAGGGGGATACTGTTCCGGCTAGAATGAGAAGGCATGGGAGGGCTCGTATGAGGCTCCCTGCGAATCAGTTCATTAAAGGATGCCCCGATTTTGCCGCACTTGAACAGTTCCAGTCGGACTCTCGCACTGATTATTGCCTTATTTAGTGTCGCGGCGAGTTCCGCGAGGGCGAGCGCCATCCAAATAAACGCCATCTACGACTCCACCGTTACAGGTGACGTCAACGCGGCAACCATCGAGAGCACCATCAATGCAGTAATCCTCAACTACGAGTCGATGATTACGAATGCCATTACCATCAACGTGACGTTTTCGGAACTTGCCAACTCCGGTGCCACAAAGGGCGTTGTGGCTCAAACGGTGGCAAATGTCTACGCGATTCCCTATAGCTCTTACGTCTCGGCCCTGTTCAGCCACGCACTCAGCGCGGACGACCAGACCGCAATCGCCCATCTTTCCCAGAGCGCCACGGTCGACCCTGTTGACAACCAGTCAACTATCGAAATGCGGAGTTCACTGGTCAAGGCGCTCGGCATCAGCTACTTTGCTGCGACCCACGCGAGCACCGAAGGCACCGTCAGCCTGAACACGTCGATCATGAACCTATCCAGGTCCGGGACCCAGGACAGTGCAAAATACGATCTCCAAGAAGCGGTTTCCCACGAATTGGACGAGGTTTTGGGCATGGGCTCCTCCCTAAATCCGGCGCTTCCATACGCCTCGCCGGAGGACGTCTTCCGCTACGTTGCCAACGGATCAGGAAGTTCGCCCTGCGCAAGTGTCAAGGGTAGATCCTATTCCGCCAGTGCGGCTGCCTGCTTTTCCATCGACGGCTCAACCGGCCTTGCACAATTCAACAACACCGGAAGCGGCGACGCGGGTGACTGGCTGACGAAAAGCGGTACAGTACAGGTGCAGGATGCGAGCGGCACCCCGGGTAGCCAGCCCAATCTGGGCGTGGAACTGCGGGTCCTGGATGTGATTGGTTACGACTTGACTCCGGCCGCACAATTCAGCGTCACTTCCTCACAGTCGGCAGCAACCCCGGAACCAGCTACAGCTCTCCTGTTTGCCCCGCTCGCTGCGCTCGGCCTCGCACTGCGCCGCCGCAAGAACTAGTCGCGAATCCTGTTCGCCAGATTGAGGGGCTCCCGTGCAAACGGGAGTCCCTTTTGCATTTGAAAAGCAGTTCCGAATTGGGTACAATGAAAGAAAAGGGGAAATTTCCCCTACCCTGTTCGGAGACCCCTGGCTTGAAAAAAGCGTCCTTCCCTACCCCGGCCCTGGTTCTGTCCTTGGCGTATTTTCTTCTCCCGGCGACCCCGGCGAATGCCAGCTTCATCATCACTCCCACTTGGGCGTCGAACATCACCAGCGATGCAAACGCCGCCACAATCGAGGCAACGATCAACGCCGCAATAGCCATCTACCAAGCCAAGATCACCAACAATGTCACCGTCAACATCACGTTCCAGGAAATGAGTTCGGGTCTGGGATCAAGCTCCACCCCGGTGTATGGCATCGGATATTCCGCCTACGTCGGTGCGCTATTCAGCCATTCCAGCAGCGTGGACGACGCTGCGGCACTGGTCACCCTCAATCGCTCCGCAACCTTGGATCCCGTCGATTCCCAGAGTTCCGTCTTTCTGAAAGGACCCCTCGCAAGGGCCTTGGGTATTGGAACTTTTAATGCCAACCACGCCACCATGGACGGCACCATCAGCCTCTACACCTCGGTGATGAATCTGAGTCGCGCTGGCAACCCGGCTGGCCTCTACGACCTGCAGTCCGTAGTCTCCCACGAAATCGATGAGGTTCTTGGCCTCGGCTCCTCCTTGGGACAGAGCCTGAGCTATTCCATGCCGGAAGACCTCTTCCGATACGCGTCCACTTCCGGCGGCACCTGCTCCGGTGTATCGGGCCGCTCCTACACAGCCACCACCACCGCCAATTCGTGCTTCTCAATCAACGGCAGCACTAGTTTGGCCCAATTCAACAACACCGGCAGCGGCGATTACGGCGACTGGCTCACTCCCGTCAACACCGCAAACGCCCGCGTCCAGGATGCCAGCGGAACCCCCGGACACAGCCCAACTTGAGCGTCGAGTGGCAGGCATTGGACGTGATCGGCTATACCTTGGCCGCCACCGCGACCCCCGAACCCGCAACTTGGTTGTTCGCAGCACCGCTGCTGGTCGCTGGCTGGCTCCGGCGCACACACTTTGCCGCAAAATAGACTCTCGGGGCACTATCCCCGGTTTCCCGCCCACAGAGGCCTTCCCGCCCGCTCCGTCTCGGCCCGGAACAGGAATCCCTCGATTGTCGTGACGTACAGCGTGCTCAAATTCGGCCCGCCGAACGCGCAATTCGTCGGACGCGTGCACGGCACGGGATGCGTTTCCAACACCTCGCCGGTCGGCGAAAACACGTAAATCAACGGCCCCGGCCCGCCTAACTCCCATCCCGCCGTCGCGATGATATTGCCCCCGGTGTCCAAGCGCATGCCGTCGATCCCCCGGTTGGCCCCACAGTCATGCAGAAGCGTCTTCGGCCCCAAGGATTTGTCCGGGTTCACCGGATACGC
>CAIYDY010000074.1 GCA_903925015.1 uncultured Acidobacteriia bacterium | reverse complement strand
GTGTGGGGTGACTCGACCGTGTGGGGTGACTCGACCGTCTGGGGTGACTCAACCGTCTGGGGTGACTCAACCGTGTGGGGTGACATCATCGGTACCGATCCCGACACCGGTGACGGTGGTAACGACTAACTCTTTTCGCGATCTAACTAAAAAGGGCTCCGGAGCAATCCGGAGCCCTTTTGCTTTGCCTGTACTCGGCGGCTAGTGCACTGTGCGCGTCTTGCGGTTGACGTAGTCCATCAACAGGTACTGACCCAGATTCTGCGGTGACGCGAAGTACGCCTTCCCCCTGCACAGCGCGGTCACTTCCCGCACGAAGTCCACCAAGCCCCGTTCCCGAGCCAGCATGAACGTGTTGATCATGATCCCCTGCCGCTTGCACCGGCTCACTTCCTCCAAGGTCCGGGTGATCACCAGCGGGTCCAACCCAAATGCGTTCCGGTAGATTCTACCGTCCTCCAAGGTAAGCGCCGACGGCTTCCCGTCAGTGATCATCACGATCTGTTTCATGTCCTTGCGTTCTTGTTGCAGAATCCGTTGCGCCAGGATCAGGCCTTCCCGCGTGTTGGTATACCAAGGTCCGACTTGGGCGCGTGCCAAGTCCGAGATCCGCAGCTCCTCTGCTGAATCGTGAAACAGGACCAGCCTCAGACTGTCGCCGGGATACTGGTTGCGGATCAGGTGCGTCAGTGCCAACGCGACCCGTTTGGCGGGCGTGAACCGGTCCTCTCCGTACAGGATCATGCTGTGGCTGCAATCCAGCATCAGCACTGTGGCGCAGGAGCTCTGGTACTCGCACTGGTTGACGTGGAGATCGGAATACTCAAGATCGATGGGAACCTTGACCCCCTCGCGCCGGAACGCCGAAAATAGAGTCTCGGTCACATCCAAGTTCATGGCGTCGCCGAACTCGTAGGGCTTGGCACCGCCGGAGGAGTCGATACCTGTCGCGAAATCGCGGGTGTCATGCCGGCCGAAGCTCGCGCGGCCGAGGGGGCCGAGCAGATCCTTCAAGGAGTTGTAGCCGAGAAAGTCCAGCCCCTTGTCCGTAGCTTGGAACTTGGGTGTCTCGCCGGACCGGTCGACGCCGATGTTGCCCGATTCCTCCAGTTTCCGCACCAAGTTCTCCACCAGGCGGTCCCAGGCTTCGGGCGTCAGGTTGGCAAGCTTTCTGGCCAGTTCCTCGCTGCGTTCATCCCCGTACAGCCCATCTTGGAGCGCCTGCATGATGGCCAACTTCAGGTCGTCCAAGCTGTCGGGATTCCAATCGCTGTACTGCAGGTTGAATCCGCTCTCCAACAGGAAGTCGGCCAAGGCCCGCATCAGGTCCTCGGCTTCAATGCCGAGGTCCTCGTCTTCGTACTTGGAGAATCGAATCCACTTCATACTGTGCCCGGATCGATCAAATCACGGCCGCTAGTTGTACTGGCGCCGTTGCCGCATTTTCCGGAGATCCTCTTCCGGATCCATTTCCGGTTCCGGCTCCCGGCGTTCCTGTCTGGCGCGCCGTTCACTGGCGGCGAACGTAAACTCCTCGCTCCGCCCGATCCGGTGGTGCGCATGGAGGCCCTCCAGAATAAACTCCCCAGCCGAAGCGCAGACGGCATCCGGCTCGTTGGCACTCAACCCCAAAGCCTTGCATTTCTCCATCAGGCCTTGGATTGGGCCCAACTGCCGCACGAGTGAGGCCGAATCGACGTCCGCTCCCATTTTCAAGGAGCCGCCCAGGTCGAACCACTGGACCACGGACTTGAGATTCGCGTTCTCGAAATACTTGTCAAAGGTCTTGCCCACGGCGAGCCGGACCAAGTCACGGGCCACAGCCTCGCCGCCCTTCATCTCGCCCTCGTACTCAAGCTCGATCTTGCCGGTGATGGCTGGCAGGGCCGCATAGATGTCCAGAATCCTCGGAACGGCCAAATCCTCGCCGTTGCGCAATGCGCGGCGTTCGGCGTTCGAAACCACGTTCTCCATTACCGATATCGGCAGCCGCTGGGAGACGCCGGAACGCTTGTCGACCCGTTTGTCGTCACGCGCAAGGAACGCCACCTGCTCGATGGTTTCGGCGATGTAGGCTGGAATGCGGGTTGCAACTTCGGAACCGGCCCGCTTGGTCCAGCTTTCGGCTCGGGTGATTGCGATTCCGTGGTCAAGCGTGGCGGGGTAGTGGGTGCGGATTTCACTCCCGATCCGATCCTTCAACGGGGTTACGATCTTACCGCGCGCGGTGTAGTCCTCCGGGTTGGCAGTGAAGGCCAGCAGGAGGTCCAAGGGCAGCCGCAGGGGGTAGCCCTTGATCTGGACATCCCCTTCCTGCATGATGTTGAACAATCCGACCTGAATCTTCCCTGCCAAGTCCGGTAGTTCGTTGATTGCGAAAATGCCCCGGTTGGCCCGCGGCAGCAGTCCGTAGTGGACGGTCAGTTCGTCGGAAATATCGTGGCCGCGCCGGGCAGCCTTGATCGGGTCGATGTCCCCGATCATATCGGCAATCGTGACGTCGGGAGTTGCCAATTTTTCGATGTAGCGGTCCTCTGCCGCTAGCCACGCAATGGGCGTGTCGCCCCCCGCCTCGGCCACCAGCAGACGGCAACGGCGGCAGATGGGCGCATAGGGATTGTCGTGGATTTCACACCCGGCAATGTAGGGGGTCTGCTCGTCCAGCAGCGTGGTCAGCATGCGGATCAGCTTGGTCTTGGCTTGACCGCGCAGCCCCAGCAGGATGAAGTTGTGCTTCGACAGTACGGCGTTCACCAATTGCGGCACCACTGTGTCCTCGTAGCCGGTGATACCGGGAAACAGCGTCTCGCGCCGCTTGAGCTTTGCCGCCAAGTTCGACCGGAGTTCGTCTTTCACTCCACGGTTGGTGAGAAAGGTCCTCGACCACTCACTTTCCTGAAGCGCAGCCAAGGTGGTGGGGAGTACTGTGTATGAAGTCGCTGGTTTCATCTTATTCCGGGTTGAACTGGAAGCTTTCGCCCTCGCATTGGAAGATGACGCGACCGCCAGCCAGGTTCTTTAATTCATGCGAGAGCGGAATGAAAACCGCGCCGTCCGTGGACTGGCCCGGTGCCAGACGCGTGGTTCCCAGCGCAATGGCTGACGCGGTGGCAGCGGCTTTGAGGCGGGCCGACATTCCGTAGGACATGGAGCTCTGTCGCCGCTGCTCATAGCCGTTGGAAGCGCGCATGTGCGGGATGCCATACAGCGCGTTCTCGTAGGAGCCCACCAACTTCACTACGTCGTTGTGGGAGGCGTGGTCGAGCAACAAGTCCACGACATGGTTGGCGGGCAGCGCGGCCATGGACAAGTCCTGGTGGAGGTATGAGAATCCCTCGGGCTTCACAGTCCAATAGATTTTGGAACCATTTGCGATCGAGACTTGGAGGAGTCCGAAACCTGCCACGTGGTTGGGCAGGTGGGTCACGATGACCGTCAGTCCCTTCTTGGTCGCGGTCTGGAATTTCATCCCATTCGCTTCGTACTCGATCACCTGCGCGTCGGCAATTCGCGGTGCCGTGAACGGCAAACCAGCCAAGGGCAGTCCCGCAGCAACGGAGCGAGCGAATTGGCGGCGCGTCAACACTGGATGATTACTACTTTACCCCCGCAGCATTGCCCCCGCAGCATTGCCGGACTTCGAGCGCGGGGCCGGGTTGTCAACCGGTTGTTAAAATCAGCTTTGGACTGCGAATTCCTCGTGATTGGTGCCGGTGTTGCCGGACTCCGTGCCGCCATCCAGTTGGCAAAGGCTGGAACAGTGCTTGTGGTCGCCAAGGATTCCCTCCGTGAATCCTCTTCCGAATACGCACAGGGCGGCATCGCTGTCGCCCTCAGTGACGACGACGAGGTCGCCTTGCATGAGCAGGACACCCTCTACGCCGGCGACGGACTTTGCGATGCGGCGGCGGTGCACCGCTTGGTGGAGGATGGCCCGGCGGCGATTGAGGAACTGATTGACTGGGGGGCGGAGTTCGACCGCGAGGGCAGCAAACTGTCTTTTACACGCGAGGGAGCGCACAGCCGGAACCGCATCCTGCATGCCCATGGCGATTCCACCGGCCATGAGATCGCGCGGACACTGTACCGCAAGGCTGCAACGCTGGACAACATCCGGTTTGAGAGCTACGCGGCCACCGTGGATCTATTGACCTCGGAAAGCGGGTGCGTCGTCGGTGCGGTCGTGTTTGATGCCAAGACCGGCAGGCTGCGTTCCGTGCGTTCCCGTGCCGTCCTTCTGGCTACCGGCGGCTTGGGGCGGGTCTTCAAGGAAACCACCAACCCCGATGTCGCCACCGGCGACGGTGTCGCGATGGCGTGGCGTGCCGGTGCGCAGGTTCTCAATATTGAAATGGTCCAGTTCCATCCCACGGCCCTCCACATCCAGGGCGTGCCCCGCTTCCTGCTTTCGGAAGCCCTTCGAGGCGAAGGTGCCTTGCTGCGGAACCGGATGGGAGAGGCGTTCATGGACCGCTACCACGAAATGCGGGATCTGGCTCCGCGGGACGTCGTGTCGCGCTCCATTGTCGCCGAAATGCGCCGCACAGGTTCACCCCACGTTTGGCTCGATCTGACGTCCCGTCCAGTCGATTTCATCCAGCACCGGTTCCCTAGGATCTACCGGACGTGCTTGAATTACGGCGTCGACATTGCCAAGGAGCCGGCACCGGTCCACCCGGCGGCCCATTATGCCATGGGCGGCGTCCGGACCGATCTGGATGGCCGCACCGGTGTGCCGGGCTTGTATGCGGCCGGCGAAGTGGCATGCACGGGTGTGCACGGGGCCAATCGGCTCGCGAGTAATTCCCTCCTGGAGGCACTCGTGTTTGGGGCGCGTGCGGGAAGCTCGATGCGGGGCGACACGGCCCATGGTGAAGACCCTGTTAGCCAGCCGGCGATTCTGGAACCAGACATGTCGGAAACAACCGTCAGAGCCCTCTCCTGGGATGACTGCGGGATATCCAGGGACCGGATCGGCTTGGAACGTGCCCTCGAAGCCCTGGACAAGGTTTCATGGAGTCCCATGGAGCAATTGTCTGTGGCATCGTTGGAGCGTCGGAACTTGGTCCAGCTCGCAGGTTTGATTGCGGAGGCGTCACTCTGGCGCGAGGAGAGCCGTGGTGCGCATTACCGTACGGACTTCCCTGAAAAGCGGCCGGAGTTCCTGCGGGACTCGCTATCGTCGCGGGCCGCTGGGTCGACGATCGTCAGATAAGCATGCGCCAGTACCACTCCTGGCCCGCCAGCGCGGTCAACATCGCACCGGCTCCCAGGAATGCCCCGAACGGCAATTGGTATGTGGACGCGTCCTTGCGCGTCACCCAGATCCATGCCAGTCCCACGATGCTGCCCGTCACTGACGCCAGGACGATGCTGAGGAGCGCACCGCGCAGGCCAAGGAACGCCCCGATCATGGCGATCATCTTGACGTCGCCAAAACCCAAACCTTCCTTGTGTCGCAATTTTTCGAACGCCCAGCCGAGGAACCAGAAAATTCCTGCTGGTAGGATGCCGCCAAGTGCCGCTTCGCCGAACGCAGCGACACGTGTAGCGGGTGCGAATCCCGCCGCAGCGGCGAGCGTGGCGAAAATGTTGTCCGCAATCGGGCTGACCGCCGACAAGGCAAAGCCAATGACGCATCCGCCGATCGTTAGCTCGTCCGGGAGGAGCAAAGTCTCCAAATCGCTGAAGATCAATCCGACCAGCATGGCGACGAACACGCACGTCTTCAGTGCTGACGGCGAGATTCCGTCGCGGCAAATCCAGTAGAAGCAAACGCCCACCAGGGCTTCCACCGCCGGATATCGAGTGGAGATTGCCGCTTGGCAGTGGCGGCAGCGTGCCCGCAGCAACAACCAGCTGAGGAGTGGAATGTTGTCATACCAAGCAATCAGGGCGTTGCATTTCGGGCAGTGCGAGCGCGGCGTGACCACGGATTTTTCATCCGGCCAGCGCGAGATGCAGACGTTCATGAAACTGCCGATGAGGAGTCCGAAAAGCCCGGCAAGCACTGCTTCCATCAACCCCGCCTCGATCAAGCCAGCACCCGCTCATACGCGGCCAGGGTGTCCCGCACCATTTGTTCCACCGTAAATCGCTCCACAACGGATTGACGCGCAGCGATGCCCATTTGTCGGTTCCAGCGTGAGAAAGCTTCGGCAACTGCGGTTGGGTCGTTCCGTGTCAGTACTCCGGTCACTCCATCTTCAATTATTTCCGGGATGCCGCCCACGTTGCTCGCAATTACTGGCACCCCATGGGCCATGGCGAGCAGTATGCCGGAACCGAGGCCCTCGGATTCACTCAGGTATACGAGGCCAGCCGAATTGGGCAGGTCGGATTCCAAGTCTGCAGTAGGGCTTAGCTGGATTCCCGCGAGGCCGGCTCCCTCGAAGGCCAGTGCCATTCCTTTGCGGGGATCGGCGGTCTGGGGCACCAGTATACGCGTGCCCATGGCTGGTTGCCTCGGTATGGGCACACCGTCATAGACGACTGCGATTCTGTTACCAAGTACTCTGGACTCCCGCAGTTTGTCCGCCACATGGTTCGAGACGGCGAGAAACATGCGAGGGTGACGGTATTTCCATCGCGATGGGGCACTGCTGCGGACAGGGAATGCAACCCGCCGTGCCACAACGAGCGGTCGCCCCCCACCCAGCAACGTTGCCATGGTGTGCGTGCGTGCATCGTGCGCGTGCAGCAAATCAAACCCACGCGCGGAGAACGCAAGTTTGAAGTGCGTCAAGGCCTCGATCGGAAGTTGGCGTTCTTGCGCCAGCCGAAACAGGGGAGCGTCCGGCCGGGCCAGCAGCATGGACTGGTGGCCCGCCGCCACCAGTCCCGCATGGAGTCGGATGACCTGCCACTGGCCGCCCCGCATTTCGCGGCCGCTGTCCAGATGCAGGATTTTCATTCTGGAAACCGGGCTTTCGCGTACTTCAGGAACGTGTACAAGGCAGCCATCCAGGCGATGGCGATACCTTGCGGACCATCCTGAAACCCACGTTGGATGAAATAGGATCGGAAGAGCGTCCACGCCGGATCCACGATGAGCTTCGAAATCGCAACCCGTTTTCCCCGCGCCCGAACTTGCCTCGCCGCAAGAGTTGTGTACCGGTCCAGCGTGCGCATGTGCTCGGAAAGCGACGAGCATGTGAAATGCAGCAGCTTGCCGGATAGTTGGCCTGTGGTCCCGCGCGTTTGGACACTTTCGTGCACAAACTCCCCCACCCATTCGGCCTTGTCCCGGTGATAGAGGCGTATTTTGCGGTCCGGGTACCAGCCCGAGTGCAGAATCCAACGGCCTAGGTATTGCGCCATGCGGGGAAAAGCGTAGGCGTCCTGGATTGGACCGTCCCGCTTGAGCTCCAGAATTTCGGCTTCGAGTTCTTCGGTCAAAGATTCGTCGGCGTCGATCGAGAGTATCCAGTCGTGCGATGCCGAGCGGGCCGCGAAGTTCTTCTGGCCGGCGTATCCCCGCCAAGGCTCCGCAATCACGCGCGCGCCCAATCGTCGGGCAATTTCGCAGGTGTCATCAGTCGAACCGCTGTCAACGACCACGATTTCATCGGCGCAGCGCAGGCTTTCAATTGCTCTGGCAATGTTGCGCTGTTCGTTCAGGGCAACGATGGTGGCCGAAATCCGCATGGCGGGCACCTACGGCAGGTCCACCATCGGAATGATGGAGAAGCACAGGATCAGTACCAGCAATGCCACCACGCCCAATTGAATCCGTGCTGCACCGATTTCTGAGGTATCGTACATCGGCGGGTGCTTGCGGGCGAAGAAAAATAGAATCAAGGCCCAGAAAATCCAGCCAGGCCAAAACCAACCCATCGGGACCATGGCTGCCAAAAATGTGTAGGTGACCCACTTCTGGCGGGTACCGAAGAGCGCTTGGATCACATGCCCTCCATCCAACTGTCCAATCGGGAGCAGATTCAGCGCGGTCGCAAACATACCGACCCACGCGGCGCGACCCACGGGATGAAGGTAAATGTCGCCAGCCGGAACGCCGGGGAAAACAAGGCGCTGCGCGAGAACTTCGAGCAGCGGTACCCCAAGCTGGAGATTGCCCTGGTTGTTGATGCCGGGAATGATCTTGGAAAAGGCAAGGCCGATGCCAAGTGCTGGAACGACGAACATGAATCCGGCGAGGGGCCCCGCAATGCCGATGTCGAACAGAACCCGCTTGCTGTAGATGGGCGAGTGGATTCGGATGAACGCGCCGAAGGTGCCCGTAACCGGCATCGGCGACGGCAGAAAATAGGGGAGCGTGGCATCGACGCCGTAATACACGCATGCAAGGTAATGTCCCATTTCGTGGGCCATCAGGATTGTCAGCAATGTCAGGGAAAATGGCAACCCGGCGAGGAAACGGGCTGGTGTCCCCAATCCGATCGCGAAGACTTGTGTGATCCTGTCCAAGTCAAAAAACGGCAGGTTGTGCGCAAAGTTGTACTGCATCTGCGCACCTGCCAGTGTGGTGGTAAAAAGCGTCGCCAGCAAGAGGAAAAGCTGAATCAGTCCTTGGGGAATGCGCGGTCGGTCTCGCTCCTGTGCTGCCACGTCCTCTGGTTCCAAGAACGCCGGTTGCCGGAATGCTGGCGAGAGGCCGCGCTCGTCGTTGGTGGAATCTTCGTGATGCACAGGTGCCGCGAAAACCGTTCCAGGCGGCTACTGGAGCGTCTGCAATTCCTTGCCGGGCTTGAAGCGCACGGCTTTGCCTGGCGGGATCGAGACTTCTGCTCCGGTGCGCGGATTCCGCCCGATGCCGGTCTTGCGAGGCTTCACCGTAAACACGCCGAATCCGCGAAGTTCGATGCGGTCACCCTGCTCCAATGCCCTCTTCATCTTCTCGAATACCGTCTCGACCGCCATTTCGGCTTTCGTCTTGGTAATTCCCGTCCTATTGACCACTTCGTTGATGATGTCGAGCTTGATCAAACTGCCTCCCTGGCCTGCCAGTGGGCTTGGATGTGCCAAATGCACGCCGAACCCCGACAAACCGATGATAGAATTAGGGTTATCTCCATGTCAAGCGCAATCTCGACGCCGCGTGGCGAAGCGGAGGACTTACCGTTGGAGCCAAGCCTCTTCCGCAGGACCTGCGCCCGGTTTGCCACGGGTATTACGGTGGTCACCGTGGCTGATGAATCCGGGCAGCCCCATGGGATGACCGTGAACTCATTTTCTTCCGTATCGCTCGATCCACCCCTCGTTTTGGTCAGCATAGACCTGCGTAACGCGATTCTGGCGCATTTCACGGAGGATTCGTGCTTCGCAATCAATATCTTGGCCGAGACGCAGGAACACTTGTCCAGGCAGTTCTCGGGGCCGGTCCGCGGGCGGTTCCAAGATGTGGCTTGGAACCCCGGTCTCGGGGGCGCTCCGCTGTTGGCTGGAGTCTTGGCCCAGTTGCAATGCCGGGTAGACAAGCAGTTTCCGGCCGGGGACCACGTCTTGTTGATAGGCGAAGTCCAGCACGCCCGGTATTGCGAGGGAAAGCCGCTTGTCTACTTCAACAGCAAGTACGGACAGTTGGGCTGAGGGGATGCCGCAACATCCCCCGCACCACAGTTTAGAAGGAATACAACAGAACGCCGGGGTTGGATACAGGCTCCAATAATTCCGGTTCATCGATTACGGAGCCATCGCTCGCAATGGCGACCGGAACTTGAACCGCAACCTCCCGGTAATAAAGCCCCGTGTCGCCCAGATAGATTTCCAAATCGGAAGGCTTGGGCAGGGTTCCCTGAATCAGGGCTTCCGAAAGTGAATCCTCGATGTACTTCTGGAGTGCACGCCGCAACGGGCGGGCACCGTAACTGCGGTCCGCGCAGGTCTTTTCCAGGATGTACTTGGCTGCGGCAGGTGCCAACGTAATCCGGATTTTCCTTGGCTCGAGATTCTTGTTGATCCCGTCCACCAGCAGGTACATGATCTTGGTCAGATCGTCGTCCGTCAAGGACTGGAACAGGATGATTTCGTCCAGGCGATTGAGGAACTCGGGATTGAAGGCCCGTTTCACCTCGCCCCGCACCTGGTCCTCCACCTTCGCCATCTGTCCATCCGCGTGGGGCGCTTGGAATCCCAGATTCCCCTTCTTCTCCAGGAAGCGTGCACCCAAGTTCGACGTCATCACGATGATCGTGTTCTTGAAGTCGATCTGGTTGCCCAAGCCGTCGGTCAGGTGGCCATCTTCGAACACCTGCAAAAGAATGTTGAAGATGTCCGGGTGCGCTTTTTCGATCTCATCCAGCAGGATGATGGAGTACGGCGAACGCTTGACGCGTTCGGTCAACTGGCCGCCCTCCTCATAGC
>CAIYDY010000073.1 GCA_903925015.1 uncultured Acidobacteriia bacterium | reverse complement strand
GACCTCGTCAGAAGGACGGAGTTGAGCAGGCGTTCGGCCTCCTGCTTGTTGGGCGTGACGATGGTGGGGCCGGCCTCAATGCCTTGGGCGAGGGCGTCGCCATCGGTGTCGAGGAGCGTGGGGACACCGCGTGACCGGGCTCGTTCGATCAAACGGGCATAAAACGAAGATGGAACGCCTGGCGGCAGACTGCCGCAGAGCATCAGCCACGAGGTCTCGCCAAGCCTTGCCTCGACGGCAGCCTCGATGGCGGCGACCTCCGTTGGGTCTAGCCGGGGCCCGACCTCGTTCAGCTTGATGGTAAGGCCGTGGCGGTCGGTGACGGTGAGGTTCAGCCGGATGTCGTTGGCGATGGGGACGGTGGTTACCGGGAAGCCGCAATCGTCGAGGAATTGTTCGAAGCGGGTTCCGCGCCCGCCGCCAGCGGGAAGGATTGCCAGTGTGGGTGCCCCGAATGAATGGATGACGCAGGAGGCGTTGATGCCGCGACCGCCGGGGGAGTCCTTGCTGGAGAGAATATAGGCGCGGTCGTCGAAGGCCAGGCGGTCTACGAGGATGGTCCGGTCAATGGCCGGATTCATGGTGAGCGTGACGATCAAATTCTAGGATATCGTTATGGGGACATCGTCCGAAGGGTGTGTCCCAGCGATTGTGGTAGGTTCTGAACAAGATGATTGAGAACAAACCGAGCAAGGTGGTCAAGCGGACCGCGAAAGAGTCCGGCGGGAAATTGGCAATGGAAAAGATTGCGGCGATGCCGCCACCCTACAACAGCATGGGCGCGCGGCTTCATGCGCTCATCTTGCGCCGCGCCCCGCAGCTCAAGCCGACTGTCTGGTACGGCATGCCAGCCTATGCGAAGGACGGCAAGACCATCTGCTTTTTCCGCGCGGACAAGAAGTACATGACCTTCGGTTTTACCCAGGACGCGAACCTGACGTGTGAGGAAGGTGCCTCGCACCAGCTGATTCCGTCCGCATGGTATTTCAGCGGACTGGATGAAGCCACCGAGGCCGCGCTTTCCGCCATTGTGGGGAAATTGAATCTGCAATAAAAAAGGGGCGACCCGGAGGTCGCCCCTTTCCCATGGTTCCGGTCAACCCTTATTTCGGGCAGGCCTTCGACGCAACAGCCGTCTTCAATCCGTTCAGACCGGCGGGCATTTCTGCTCCGGACGGCACGAACCAGACTTCCACGCGGCGGTCTTCGGCACCCTTGGTGCCCTGCTTGACTGCCTGTCCGGCCAATTCCTTCACCGAGGCGTCGCCAAACAACGGCTTCTTCTCGGCAGCTTGGTCGGTGCCCACAGCCTTCATTTGAACCTGCGAGAGGTCCAAGTTGGCGCAAACGCCCTTGCCTGCAGTGAGAACCGAGGCTGCGTTGGTGGCGCGGGCTTCATCGAGAGTCTTCGGCAACTTCTCGGAAGCTTCCTTGTGACCAACCAGGATGACCTTGGCCTGCGGATCAGCCTTGGCCTGTGGAGCAATCTGTTCCAAGAGATACCGCTTGGCCACGTTGTTGATGCGCGAACCGCGGGCGGGGAACAGAATGTCCTGGTGGGAGGCAACCGGCTGCAGGGTAACAGTCACGTTGCTGGTTGCGGTGGCCGTCTGGTTCTTGGCATCGGTGGCCGTGGCGGTAATCGCAACAACCTTCGACTGCATCTTCAGGCGGTTGCTCATATCGAATGTGAGCGCCTTCGAATCGAAGGTGCTGCCCGAGACGCCCTGGCCGGAGTAGCGGATGGTCACCGGGTTGGTGCACTCGGAGCCGGTTGCGCGGGCAGCCAGCGGAACGGTTGCGCCGTAGGCAACAGTCGTCGGATTGACTGCGAACTGGATGGTCGGCTTGGTGAGCGGATTCACGACGAACGCAGCGTCGCTGGTGGCGGAACCGGAAGTGGTTACCGACAGCGAAACGGTGCGGACGGCGTCCGCAATCACCAGTTCGCTTCCCGATCCGGCGGTCTGGCCGTTTACGGTCCACTGGTACTTGTAGCCTGCGGCACCGTTGGCGACGAAGAGGGTGTCACCCTTCTTGAACGGACCGGTCACTTCCACTGTGCTGCTGGTATCGCCCGAGGCTGTCACGGTGACGGACTTGGAGCCGGCATCCGTGGTGGACGGGCTGAAGCCGGTACCGGTGGCGGTTTGCGAACCGGCCTTCCATGCGTAGGAAACGCCGTTCTGGGGGCTGGCAACCGCGAGGCGGAGG
>CAIYDY010000072.1 GCA_903925015.1 uncultured Acidobacteriia bacterium | reverse complement strand
GGGAGCGGACTGCGCTTGCGATAAATGGCACGGTTGCGCTGGCTGTGCCGCCGATAAGAACGGGATTTCTACCGAGGAGGGCTGTAATCGGCGCGGTGAGAATGGATGTCACCACGCCCAGGATCGGCGGGAGCTTCATCAGCGCCGCCATTGAAAGGCCGTAGGGTAAGGCGATGAGGGCGGCGATTAAGCCGCCCGCACAATCGCCCAAGAAGCGTTCCCACGTGTACTTCGCCCGCCGCAACGACTGTGGCGTGGGGATCATATGGGTCTCCCTGTTGTGGCTTTAGGCCATGACCTTCAAGAACGCAGCTTGGAACTTCTTCATTTCATCCGCAGTGCCGACGGTGACACGAACGTAGGTCGGCCATGCCGGCCAAACGCGACCGATGTAGACCTTTTCCTTGCGCATCGCGGTGACGATGTTGTTGCCGGGCTGCTTCACGTCGACCATGAAACAGTTGGACTCGGACGGAACCACCTTGAACTTGTGCTTCTCGAGGAATTCCAAGGTGTCGACGCGAACCTGGCCGATCAGCTTGCGGCGCTCGGGGATCAGGTTCTTCTGCAGCAAGCTGGCGCTGGCGGCAGCCATACCGGTGATGGGGAGCATACCCGCACCCCAGCCGCCGAGCTTGTCCAGGAGGTCGGGACGCGCGATCGCAGCACCAGCGCGGAGACCGGCCATGCCGTAGATCTTCGAGAAGGTCCGGAGGGAGATGACGTCCTTGTCCTGGGCAACCAAGTCGGTGTTGAAGGGGGCGGTGGAGATGTGGGTGTAGGCTTCGTCAACCATCACGATGGAGCCCTTGGGCTTGTTAGCGACGAGCCATTCGATCTCGGACTTCGGCGTGAGCGTGCCGGTCGGGTTGTTGGGATTGCAGATGTAGAAGAGACCGGCGTTCGGGCCACCCTGCTTCAACATTTCCTTCACATCGTGCTTGTAGTCGGCCGTGAGCGGCACCTTGATGACTTTCGAGCCGATGAAGGCTGCTGCGCGTCCGCCAGCTTCATAACCGGGGTCGGCCATCACGAGGGGCTTCTCGGGGGAAGTAAACGCGAGGACAGCCTGGTGGAGCGGAGCGCTCGATCCGGGGTACACACGGACGTAGCTGACCTTCACGCCTTCTTGCTCGGACATGATCTTGGCGACCTTGTCGGTCTCGCCGTACAGGTAGCGACCGCCCTGGGAGACGATCTTCATCGCCGCTTCCTTGGCTTCGGTACAGGGGCCGAGCGGATTCTCGTTGGAGTTGATCATCACGGCATCGGCCGGAACATTGTCAACTTTCGAGAGCTGGGCGAGTGCCGACTCGTTGTAAAAAGGCATGGAGGCACCGGCGGTGACCATGGCGGCAATCTTGCCGAGGTTCCGACGGGAGAAGCCGCGGTTGATCAGGTCCTTGCGGTCGTTCGCGTTCAGGGGTGCGTTGAATGTCACGATTTGAGTCTCCTTAAAAGCATTTCAGTGCATGTAATTACCGCGAGGCAAAAACCGGCGGCCCTTCACTCGGCGACCCGGAAAACTGAATCGGGAGGACCGCGTGGCTAGAAACAGTGAGTTTTGAAGATCTCCAGACGTTGGAGGGAGGCGCTGCGGGGCGTGGGCCAAGTGCAAATCGTGACACTTTGGTAACGCCACCAAGGTACCGCATACAATAGGTCGCTGTCAAGACCTAATTACTTCGGAGTCAGTATCTTAGGTTGATGGAGAATTGTCGCGGGTGAAAACGGCAAAGGCCGGACAGCACGAGCTGTCCGGCCATTGCCGATCAAGTTGCGATTGGCTTAGAAGTTCAGCCGGAAAACCCACTCCAAAATGCGGCCACCGGGATCAACCGTTCCCGAGGAATCGCGGTACGCCGCCGTCGTCTGGCCAAAAGCGCTGCCGATGTTGTTGTTGGGCTGGAAGTTGACCAAATTGAAGCAGTTGAGGCACTGGCCACGGAACTCCAAGTTCACCCTTTCGGTGATCTTGGTGGTCTTGATCAGGCTGTAGTTGAAGAAGCGCCACACGGGCAGTGTGATGTATGCACGTTGACCCACTGTACCTGCGGCTGCCGGTCCGATGTACTTCGAATTCGGATCGAGATTGGCAGGCGTGAGACCACCTTGGCTGAAGGCTGCCTTGGTGTTATTGATGACGCTGTCCGGAAGGAACGTCACTACGCCCACGCCATTTGCGTTGGTGCTCTTGTAGTTGCCAACCATGGACTGCAATTCGGACGACGTCATGTTGTGGAGAATCACGCCGTCACCGTTCTGGTTGAACGTGGCGAAGGAGCTGATATAGAACGGGATGCCTGACTGGATCCGAACGTTGCCAGCCAGTTGCCAGCCTTCCATCGCCTTGCGGGCAATTGGATTGCTGACCGTTCCAAGGAAGTGGCGTCCGGGGCCGAAGGGCAGGTCCCAGATTCCGTTCACCTTGAAGGCATGGCGGATGTCAAAGCCCGACGGTACGCGGTCGATGCGGCCATTGCGGAGCGTTGTCGGCTGCGAGCTGGCAACCGAGCTGGCCGTGGCACCGTTGGCGAGCGACTTCGACCAAACATAGCTGCCTTGGAGCAGGAAGCCCTTGCTGAGGCGGCGGCGGATTTCCATCTGGCCAGAATGGAAGTTGGAGAAACCCGTGTTGTCGAGCACGAAGGAGCCGCCGCTGGAGACCTGCGGGTTGACTTGGAAGAAGTTCGCCGGAACCGTGGGTACGGCCTTCTGTAGATTCGCCATGCGGACCGGGTTGGTGGCGATCGAGTTCGCCGAGCTGCCCGCCTGGCCAAGCTTCAAGTAGTTGGCAGTGGTGCTGTCGGTTGTATTGCCGATCGCATTGCCCATAAATTTGAGGCTCTGCTGTCCGGGAAGGCCCTGGTTGCCCCAATTGGTGCTCTTGAGCGACGCCAGTGTGTAAAGCCCGGCTACCGTAGTGCCGTTGGCGATGGCCAGATTTTGCGCAGCGGTATTGAAATCGGTCAAGTAGCCGTTCTCAACGATATTGACTTCGTTCAAGTTGTACTGCCGCCAGAGCGACGTACCGTGGTTGCCGGTATAGCGGACTTCGAGAACGGTATTGCGGTCCAGTTCGCGCTGGAAACCGACATTCCAACTTTGAACGTATCCAAGCTTGAGATTTGGATCGAAGTCGTTGAGGCTGTTGGTGGTAGCAGGGGTGATCGGATAGGTCGGCGTTGAGGGGAACGGACGCGACGGCAGCGTGGAGTCGCGGAACCAAGCACCGCCGGCCGGACCGAAGTTGGCCGCGAAGTTGGCCGGATCAACGGAATTATCGATGTTTAGGCCTTGGTTGGAACCGAGGATGCTGGTGAAGACGTTGGAACCTTCCCGAACGACGTTCATGCCGTAGCCAATCCGGAACACGGAGGCCCCGCGATGGCCGCCGGTGATCCACTTGAGCATGCCGGTCTGTTCCGGCAGCTGCCATGCAACACCGATCGACGGCAACAACCGGCCGGGGATCGCGTAGCCCGCCGAGCCGCCCTCGGGGAGCTGCTGGTAGGTGGAAGCAACACCGCCGGTGGCACCGGGTGTGAAGAGCTTGCCAACACCCGAGTTGCCCCAAAGGCCCGCGTAACCAACCTGGGTGTATGTGCGGCTCAAGTTGATGAACGGCAACTGCTTTTCATAGCGGAGGCCGAGGGTGAGAGTTACATTCGGACGGATCTTCCAAGTGTCCTGGGCAAACAGGCCGTAGTCGCGGATCATGTCACGGTCGACGGCGGGGACGAGCGCATACTTGCCGTCGGCACCGAGGCTGACGCCGCGTGTGATGGAGGAGATACGACCGGTCAGGATCGCGTAGAGGTTGGACGCGTTCGACTGGTCCGTGGTGGAGATTCCGGGGAAGTTCCCTGTTACGAACATGTTCGTCGACCCATTGAAGGCTGGATCGAGGGACGAGACCCCGAAAGTGATGCCGGGGATGATGCTGTTGGTGGTCCCGGGGGCGGACTGGAACAAGTTGACCTGGCTGAAGTTGCCGCCGAAGCTGAACTGGTGGGCACCTTTGGTCCAACCAACCGTGTCATTGATGCTCTTGGTGGGCGAATTCCGGCGCTGGGGGGTTGAGGTCGTGGTGACACCCGCCACATAGCCGCCCGCAAAGCTGGGGTTGAAGCCCTTCCAAGTGGAGAACAAGCCCTGGTTGATGGTGTCACGGAAAAGAACCGTGCCGCCGTCGAGGCCTCCGCGCCATTCGTTGGTGATGGTCGGCGTGATCACGGACCGCAGTGCGACGATGCCCACGAAACGTACACTGCGCTGGCCGGCGCTGAGGTCACTACCGAGCACGGTACCGGTTCCGGCATAGATCGGAACGACGCTGTTGAGTCCGTCCGGGGCCGAAAAATAGCTGTCGTAGTTGTAGGTGACCGAAAGAACGTGCTTGGACGAGATGTTGTAATCCATCTTGTTGTTGGAGAAGTAGCGACGGTCCAAGCTGTGCGGCTGGTAGTTGTAGTCGACACGGGCGTAGTCGCTGTTGGTGTTGACGCGGGACTTGAGATTGCCCACGCTGGTCAGCTTGCCGATCTGCTGCAGGGTCGAAAGGATGATCGGGTCCGGTGTTGTGGCGAAGGGCCGGGTGGTGTTCGGGAGCGAACCGTTGGACCGGGCCGCAACGTCGTACAGATTCACGGTGCGCACCACATTGTCGGTGCCCTTGTAGGTGAACAGACCGTTGATGGCGTCAGGCGTCAATACTTGGCGGGTGAAATTATAGGTGTTCGGCAACCGGTAGGTTTCAAAATTGGCGAAGAAGAAGAGCTTGTTCTTCTTGACGGGTCCGCCGATGTGCCCACCGAACTGGTTGAGGTTGATGATGTCTCGGGGCTGGCCGTTGATGGTGTTGAAGTAATAGTTCGAGTTGAAGTAGGAGTTCCGGTTCTGCCAGAACACGCCACCGTGGAAGTTGTTGGTGCCGGAGCGGGTAGTAAAGCGGATGTTCGCTGCACCCTCGCCACCGCCGGAGGCGTCGGTAGCCGAGGTGCTGAGGGTAATTTCCTCTACCGCGTCGATGGGCGTATAGATGTAGCTAAAGAATCCGTCGCTGCTCTTTAGCAGGTTGTCCTGCGTGTTCATGCCGTCAATCGTGACGTTGAGCGCACCCTTGGGCAGTCCGTTGATGGAGGAGCTGCGCGGATTGGTGGGAGTTGAAACTCCCGGCTGGGTGACCATCAGTTCCACGGAGTTGCGGGTGGCAAACGGGATCTGGGCAACTTGGCGGGCTTGGACGGTGCTGGCGAGAGTGGCGGACTCGGTCTGTAGAATTTCCGCTCCGGCCTCGACCACAACGCTCTCTGTGGTGGCACCGATTTCCAACTTGACGTTGACTGTGGCTGGAACACCGGCATTGACCACGATGTTGTCAATGGACGCCTTCTTGAAACCCGCCTTGGTTACGGTCACCTTGTAGGACGCGGGAGGCAGGGAGGGCAGAGCCCATTCCCCGCGACCGCCGGTGGCGGTCTTGTATTCCGTGCCAATCGAGACATTCGCTACGGTCACATCGGCGGCGGGAATGACTCCGCCCTGCGGGTCGGTGACCACGCCGGACATGACGCTTGTCGCGCCCTGCGGATATGCAGATGCCACGGACAGGGCCAAAAGTACTAGAAGCTTCTTCACTTGTTTTTGAGATCCCCTTCTACGAGATGGAACCTAGTCTAGCGCAAAGTGAAGAAGCAAGTAAATGCTTGTCAGGATCGATTTTTTTGTGGTGGACGATAAGAAATCAGGGGTGAAACCGCAAAGGCAGGCCAAAACAAAGGCGGCGACCGGTGGTAAGCCGGTCGCCGCCATTTTCAGTCCCGGTAATGACTGGGTTAGAAATCGTACCGGAGTGCGAGCTGCATCGTACGGGAGGAACCAGAACTGGTCTGGGTACCCAGGGTCTGGCTGAACTTGCCGAACGATGCGGGAGTGTTGATGTTCAGATTCGCGGCGGCGAAACCGAAGTTGGTGTGGTTGAAGAGGTTGTAGGCCTCCGCACGGAACTGGACTGCGTGGTTTTCGGTGATCCGGAACTTCTTGACCAGCGAAGCATCGGTCTCGAAGAATGCCGGGTTGCGGAACACGTTGCGACCGGAGTTGCCGAGCTGGAAGGCGTCCGGATAGGCAAACTGGGCCACTTGTGCCGGGGTGAAGTAATAGACGCCGTCGCCCTGGCGGTTTACGACGCCGATGTTGCGGTCCGTTGCCAAGTAGTTGGCGTAGGTACT
The DNA here is from genome assembly GCA_903925015.1 of uncultured Acidobacteriia bacterium. Taxonomy (GTDB): domain Bacteria; phylum Acidobacteriota; class Terriglobia; order Bryobacterales; family Bryobacteraceae; genus BOG-234. The sequence goes on along the minus strand of CAIYDY010000072.1, from coordinate 2,305 downwards.
TCCGACACCACTCACCGCCAGTGTCGCGCGCTGCGAACTGACCGAGAATGGCTGGCCGGACTGGGCAATCTGCAACAAGCCAACCTGCCATCCGCCGATCGCGGTGTCGAGCAAGCGGGGCATGTTGCCGCCGAAGCGCTGGCCCTTGCCGAACGGAATGGTGTAGAAAGCGTTGATGTTGAGCGAGTGGGGACGGTCGAAATCGCTACGTGCTCGGTTCAAGCCGAGGTTGTAGCTGTCGATGGGGGTGGTGAAACCGTTGCCCTCGGCCGAGATATTGTCCATGCTCTTGGCCCAAGTGTAGTTGGCACCAAACTGCATGGCACCGGCGGTACGCCGAAGGCTGACCTGCAGGGAGTCGTAGTAGGAGCGCCCGTTGTTGGTCCCCTTGACGACCTGGGTGAACTGCGGGTAATTGCGGAAAACATTGTTGGCAATGCCGGCGGCCGCATACCGGGTGTAGTTGGTGACGTCCAATGTATTGATGATGGTGCCCACGCGGCCCTGTGTCAAATTGGTGGCACCCACGGCGGTGATGGCGGAAGCCGCGGTACCGAACATCTTGACGAACATGTTCCCCGCCGAGACGTTGGAGGGAGTCGTGGTGTTGGCTGCAAGCTCGCGGAAATCGGACTGGAATGCGGCCGTGTAGTGCGGCTGGTTCACGTCGACGTCCATGAAGAGCTTGATGCCGCGGTTGCCCACATATCCAACCTGCAGGATGGTGCTGCGCGCAATCTCCCTCTGAACATTCAACGACCAGCTGCCGACATATCCGGTCTTGAGGTTCGGATCGGCGAGATACAAGGTGGTGGAACGGGTGGTCGGGAGTGTCAGTAGCGGTGCCGCCGGCTGGGCCGTGGTCGGGTACTTGTCGCTGTAGCGGAAATCATTGCCGGCTGTCTGGTTCGGGAATACCTGCACGTTGGTTGAGAAACCGGGTGTACCGGCGTCAATTCCGTTGTAGGCCGCACCGACGGTGCGGTCATAGAAGATGCCGATATTGCCGCGGATGGCCGTCTTGCCGTCACCCTTGGGATCGTAGGCGAAGCCAAGGCGGGGTGCGAAGTTGTTCCAGTCGGTGTTGTAAAGCTTGCCCTTGGGCACCACGGTTAGGTTCGAAGACGAGTAGCCCAGTGAAACCTGGGAGGCTTGGTCGATGGAACCCTGAAAACCGTCGCGTTCGTACGGCACGCCGAAATACTCATACCGAAGACCGAGGTTCAATGTCAGGTTGCGGGTAATCCGCCAGTCGTCCTGGAAGAAGTAGCCGCTTTCGTTCAGGATGTAGTTGCGCACCTTGGGCTGGCCGCCGGGCAGGTAGGCAGTCAGATCGCTGAAGTAGGTCTGGATCACGCGGTCGACGCGTCCCAAGATGTCGTTGTAGAGCGAATCGAAGGTGCTGCGCTGCGTGGAACTGATGCCCGCGGGGCCCACGGTGGTGGGAACGGAGTTGCCGTTGCCGGTACCGGTGCTGACATTGGGATAAACGCCCGCGCCCGAACCCGCATAGTTGTAGCCATACTGGGTGGTCATCCGGACATTCACACCACCCTTGAAGGTATGGTTGCCGCGAATGAAGGTCATGTTGTCGGTGATGTCCTTAACCGGGGAATTGCGTCCCTGGGTGAATCCGCAGTTGACCAAGTCGGTCACCAAGTTGGTGACGATGCAGGGACCTGAGGGACGGGCGGGACGGACGAAAGCCACCGACGCGCTCTGGTAGCCTATTGTAAATTCATTTACGATGGACGGCGTGATGGTCCAGTTGTCGCCGATTGCGTAGCCCCAACGGGTACCGCCCTGGGTGCCTTGCGGCTGGCCGGGGAAGATGGCGTCGGCGTTGTTCAGATTGTCGGTCGAGCTGGTCTTGAACCAGCTCCAACGCATGAAGGCCACGTTGTTCGAACTGATGTGGTAGTCGCCACGGATGGTGAACTGGTCGTTGATGGCTTGGACCGGATTGTTGAAGCGGTAACCTGCGGTGTTCAAACCGTCGCCGACGTCAAAGTTGTTCGGGAGCGGAACCGAGGCGTTGACCTTGGCCAATGTTGGGTCGGGGCCGATCTTGCGGGGGTCGGCGAGACCGAAGTCATAGGACTGGATGTTCCCGGCTGCATCCTTCCACTTGAAGATTCCAGCTTTGGCGGATGCGGTGTAGACGGTGCGGTTGCGGATGACTTCCTGCTGGGTCCGTCCGCCTTGGTAGTTGCCGAAGATGAAAAGCTTGTTCTTTTTGATCGGACCGCCGAACGAGGCTCCGAAGGTGTTCTGGATCAGCTTGGGGACAGTTCCGCCTGACTGG
>CAIYDY010000071.1 GCA_903925015.1 uncultured Acidobacteriia bacterium | reverse complement strand
GCGGTTGATTTCGTCCGCCAGTACGAGGTTGGCGAAAATCGGGCCGTGCTGGAACCGGAGAACTTTGTGTCCTCGGTCGTCGGTTTCCATGATGGAACTGCCGACGATATCGGCGGGCATCAGGTCGGGAGTGAACTGGATGCGCGAGTAGCGCAGGCTGAGAGCCCGCGACAAAGTGCGCAGCAGGGTGGTTTTTCCAAGTCCCGGAACGCCTTCCAGTAGAACATGTCCACCGGAGAGGAGGCAGATCAGGACTCCATCGACCACATCCTGCTGGCCGACGATAACCTTGCCGATTTCAGACCGTACCTGATTGAGTTTTGCGACCGCCGGAGTCAAGGCGGTATCCGTAGCCATGATTGATTCTACACAGGGTATGTTGATGGAACTGTAATCGGCAATTGGTATAAGCTTTGGGCATGGAGATCCTCTTCGAGACCTCGGAACACGTTGCCACAATCACCCTCAACCGGCCCGACAAGCTGAATGCCTGGACCGCCCAGATGGGCCGCGAAGTGCGGGGGGCGATGGACGCGGCGGATGCCGACGACGATGTCCGGGTGGTGCTGATTACCGGTGCCGGGCGCGGCTTTTGCGCCGGTGCCGACATGTCGCTGCTGACCGATATTGTGCGGTCGGGACTTGATGCGGGAACGTCGCCCGCATCGCGGCGTGCACCGATTCCCGAGATCACGAAACCTGTGGTCGCGGCCGTGAATGGCCACGCGGTTGGCCTCGGGCTGGCGGTCGCGCTTTTTGCCGACATCCGGTTGGCCGCCGAGTCTGCCAAGTTCGGCACTGCTTTCGCGAAACGGGGTTTGGTGGCGGAATTTGGACTTGCTTGGATGCTGCCGCGATTGGTTGGCGCGGGAAACGCCATGGAGATGCTGCTGTCAGCGAGGATGGTGGACGCCGGTGAAGCTCGCCAGATCGGACTGGCGAGCCGGGTTCTGCCGGATGGGGACTTTGCCGCGGAAGCCCGCGCTTACGCGGTCGAGTTGGCCGCCAGTGTCAGTCCGCGGTCGACGCGAATTATCAAGCGCCAGGTGGCACAGGGGATGACGCAGTCTTTGGACGAGGCGTTCGCGCTTGCCGAAAAGGAGATGTACCTGAGTTTGGGATGTGAGGACTTCAAGGAAGGCGTGGCCCACTTCATGGAAAAACGATCACCGCGTTTCACCGGGAAGTAATGCTTCAGCCCTTCGATACTTTTTCGGCCTGCAACTCGGTGGACTCCCGAACGTAGCGCTTTTTCAAGAGGAATTCGAGTCCGCAGCTCTCGCAGCGGTAAGGCCACCGGCCAGTGAGACTGGCCAAGTAGAGGATGATGCCCGCCCGTTTGCGCCGGCGGATCGTCTTGCTGCGGCAGGACGGGCACGTCATGAAAGGATAAGCCCCAATTTGAAATTTTAGCTGAACTGTGCTGGTCCGGGCAAGTGTTCCTTTTATTCGGGTGGAAGGAATCTAGAATCCGGGGTAGTACTGGCAAGTCCATACCTGCCAGCGTTTCCCCGTATGGCGTCCGGGTCGGCCCTCGTCCGTTTTTGCCCATCGCCTATAATGTTTGCTTACCCACATGCACGGAAAACTCAACGAACGCCAGGTCGACCTTGACCCCCGCGAAACAGCGGAGTGGATGGAGGCTCTCGACCAAATCGTCGAAGGAGCGGGGTCCGACCGGGCCAACTTCCTTCTCGACCAACTCGCGTCACGGGCACGCCAAAACGGCGTGGACGTGCCGCTCCGGACCACGACGGACTACGTCAACACGATACCGACGTGGAAAGAGGTCGACTACCCCGGCGACCGTGTTCTGGAACGGCGGGTGAAAAGTCTGGTGCGTTGGAACGCCATGGCCATGGTGGCCCACCAGAACAAGATTGACGACGGCATCGGTGGGCACATCGCCACCTACGCGTCCCTTGCGACGTTGCTGGAAGTCGGGTTCAACCACTTCTTCCACGGCTCCTACAAGAACGCGGAAGGCGGTACCGAGGCGGGCGACCTGGTGTACTTCCAAGGCCACGCCTCGCCCGGCGTCTACTCCCGCGCCTTTCTCGAAGGCCGGTTGAGCGAAGACCATCTGCACAATTTCCGGCATGAACTCCGAGATACGCCGGGTCTTTCGTCGTATCCCCACCCGTGGCTGATGCCGGATTTCTGGCAGTTCCCCACGGTTTCGATGGGCTTGGGACCGATCAATTCGATCTACCAGGCGCGCTTCATGCGCTACTTGGAAAGCCGCGGCCTCATCGCCAAGACTCCCCGCAAGGTTTGGGCGTTCCTGGGCGACGGCGAAATGGACGAGCCCGAATCGACCGGTGCGATCGGGGTTGCGGTCCGCGAAAAGCTCGGCAATCTGATTTTCGTCATCAATTGCAACCTGCAGCGGCTCGACGGTCCGGTGCGGGGCAACGGCAAGATCATCCAAGAACTGGAAGGTCTGTTCCGCGGCTCAGGCTGGAACGTGATCAAGTGCATTTGGGGCAGCGACTGGGACGCGCTGATCGCCAAGGACGAATCCGGCAAGCTCCTCCAATTGATGAACGAGGTGGTCGACGGCGAACTGCAGTCGTACAAGGCCAAGGGCGGCGCTTATGTCCGCAAGGAATTCTTCGGACGGTATCCCGAAACTGCCGCCCTTGTCGCTGACATGAGTGACGACGAACTCGCGTCGCTGCACCGTGGCGGCCATGATCCGAAAAAGGTCTACAACGCTTACAAGGCTGCTTGCGAACACGAGGGCGGTCCGACCGTCATCCTCGCGCACACTGTGAAGGGTTACGGCATGGGCGAGGCGGGCGAGTCCCGCAACCCGGCCCACCAAAACAAGAAACTCAACGAGAAGATGGTTGAGTATTTCCGTTCGCGCTTCGACATCCCAGTGCCCGAGGAAGTGGTCCGAGAGCTGGCCCTGTTCCGGCCTTCCCAGGACAGCGAGGAAATCCAGTACATGCTGGCGCGCCGGGAGGCTATGGGCGGTTTCCTGCCGTCGCGGAAACCGGCTCCGTCCACCACGGTCACGCCGGGTACCGATGTAATCGATCCTTTCCGCGGCGGATCCAAGGAACCGCACCCGTCGACCACGGTCGCCTTTGTCCGCTTGCTGACTGCTCTGATGAAGGTGCCGGAAGTCGGTCGCCGCATCGTGCCTATCGTTCCCGACGAAGCCCGCACGTTCGGCATGGAGTCCATGTTCCGGAGCCACGGCATCTACGCCTCGTCCGGCCAGCTCTACAAGCCGCACGATTCCGACATCGTCCTCTACTACAAGGAATCCTCAGACGGCCAGGTCTTGGAAGAGGGCATCACCGAGGCCGGTTCGATGGCGGAATTCACTGCCGCCGGGACCGCCTACGCCAACTACGGTGTGGACACGATTCCGTTCTACATCTACTACTCGATGTTCGGCTTCCAACGCATCGGCGATCTCGCCTGGGCGTTTGCTGATTCGCGCGGCAAGGGCTTCCTGCTCGGTGGAACTGCCGGACGCACCACCCTTTCCGGCGAGGGACTGCAGCACCAGGACGGCCACTCGGTCCTGCTGGCCAGCACGATTCCGACGCTTGCCACCTACGATCCGGCCTACGGGTACGAAACCGCAGTGATCGTCCGTGACGGCATCCGCCGCATGTATGAGAACCGCGAGGACCTCTTCTACTACATCACCCTCTACAACGAAAACTACGCCCAACCGGTGATGCCGGAAGGCTGTGAAGAGGGGATCCTGAAGGGTCTTTACCTGTTCCAAAAGTCGACGGTTTCCAAGCCCAAGGCCAAGGTGCAGTTGCTCGGAAGCGGCTCGATCCTGAATGAATCGGTAAAGGCCGCCGCGATCCTGGCCGAGAAGTACAACGTGGCCGCCGATGTTTGGAGCGTAACCAGCTACAACGAGCTGCGCCGCGAGGCCCTGCATGTCGAGCGCTGGAACCGGTTGCATCCGGTGGAGCCGGCCAAGGTTCCGTATGTCCAGCAGATTCTGGGCGGTACGGATGGACCGGTTATCGCAGCCTCGGATTACATGAAGGTAGTTCAGGACCAGATTGCGCCGTGGTTGCCAGGGCGTTTCGTGGCTTTGGGCACG
>CAIYDY010000070.1 GCA_903925015.1 uncultured Acidobacteriia bacterium | reverse complement strand
TGGCCGCCTCAAGTTTGGCTTCCTCGAATGAAGACCTGGCAAGGACACTTGGGACCGGCAAATTCGAGTCGGCTGGTGCGAGAGTCAAGGGGCTGTGGCCGTTGGGCCCGGACGTGATCGAAAAATTGACCGCCGGGATCTAGGGTTGCCACCGGTGCTTGGTCATATCCACGCGCCGTCCCCGGAACCCCACACCCTCCATTTGCAACAGCATCCGCTGCTCCGAGCCCTTCTCGTAGGGCAGCTTGATTTCACCACCCGCCCCAAGGACGCGCTGCCACGGCAATCCGCCGCCGCCGTCCGCTAGGAGACGTGCAACGGCCCGGTGTGCCTTTGGGTATCCGGCGAAAGCGGCGACCTCCCCATAGGTGGATACCCGCCCCTTTGGAATCCCAAGGATGACCCGGCGGACTGCGGTTGCGAAATCGCCACTCACAGCTTCAGGAGCTTCACCGCGTTTTCACGGAGCATCTTGCGCGTGGCGGCGGCGTTCGGGCTGAGCCGCTTCACTGCTTCCAACTGCTGGCTGCCGCTGCATTTCTCGCCCTGGCCGTCCTTGTCGCTGCAGTCGCTGCCATAGATCAGCCGATCCTGATGGCGGTCGAGGAATCCCCGTGCGTGTTCCTCGTCGCGCAGCAGGGCGTTGAGACCCGACCCGGCGGAGAGATCGCCCCACATGTTGGGGTAGTCGGAAAGCAGGCGGTCGGTAATACCGCCCGGTGTTACGGGGCCCTTGGGATACAGGACATCCTGCTTGCAGTTCTTGTCGATATTCGACCAGAACGTCTGCGCATGGCCGATGAAATTCACCGTCGGGTAGGCCTTCAGCAGGTTGTGGAAGCGCTCGATCGCAAGGTTGTAGGTGTCGTGCTGGAAGTGCATCAACACCGGCACGTGGTGGTGCTTTGCGATGTCGGCGATCAGACGCATCGGTTTCGAATCGCTGTCGACATGGAATTTCTGTTCGCCGATGCCCTTGGCCCCCAGCTTCAGATACTTTTCGATGACCTTCTTCGTCTCCGGGATGTCCGGCAGCTCATTGGCGAAGAAGACGAACTGCTTGGGGTACTTGCGGGCGAGCGCGACGCAGGAGTCATTGCCGAAGGCGTCCGCAGCCAAGCCGAACTTCGAGCCGGCGGGTAACAGCACCGACATGGAGATGCCCATCGTCTTTTGGTGGGCGATCATCTCCTCGTCCGTCCGACCGCTGTAGTGGGTGTGCTGGTGGAGGTCGACTACGGGAACATCTTCGACATTCCCACCGGTCTGGGCAAGAGCCGGGGCGGCGGCGGCCAATTCGAGGAATCCACGTCGGGAAAGCATTTACGTACCACTATAAGGCAGGGCTTAGACCGAAATTTCATTCGACCGGACCAACGCCCCGCCGGGGAGTTCGCACGTCACCGAAACTTGGTACCGTGCTTTTCGGCTCGAGGCTGCGCGCAGTCCGAACAGTTGTCCAACCGGGATTCGTGCTTCCGTGCCAGTGCCCGGCTGCAAATGCACCTCGATCCGCTCGGTGCGGCGCTCCGGCTTCAGCAGCTGGGCTCCGAAGGGCGAAAGTTCCACTGCTCCGTCAGGGCCAACCACGGTGGCGGTGAAGAAGAAAAGCCATCCAGGCACTGTGAGATCCACCGGCACCTTTCCCGAGTTACGCAAGACCGCCGAGACCGAGGGTAAGGCTTCGGAGTCCGACTGCTCGATCAGTTCGATCGAAACCGCCGCCCAGTCCACCGTGGGGCCCCAAGTGCGGGCGGCGAGGTCGATGACTCTGACCGGATCATCCCGCATGCCCAGCCCCAGCCGGGCCATGAAATCCATGACGCCGTCGAACACGCCCATTACTGCCACATCTCCTGCAGAATGCGGCCCATGGCACCACTGGGCTCGGTGACGCCGACGATGGCGCTGAGCGTCGGCGCGATGTCGTTAACCGTGATCTTGCCGAAGTATCGGCCCGGCTTGATCCCGGGGCCCATGAAGATGACCGGCACATGGGTGTCATAGCTGAACGGCGTGCTATGCGACGTGCCGCCGGCATCGAATAAGTAAAAGGGATCCTGGACGAGGATCACATCGGCCGACCTGGGCATGTAGAAACCGTTCCTGACGGCCGTATCGACAGCTTCGGTGGATACCGAGCCGTTCTGCAACTGGTCCGCCGAATACGCCCGGAACACGTGCGGAACCTTTGCGGCGGCGCGGGCGGCGATCCGCTGCACCTCGCCCAAATCCAGCTTCTTGTATTCGATCAGTTCCCAATTCAGATACACGTTCGAGCCGACGGCGGATTCCACCCAGCGGCTTGGGCCATATTTGGCTCCGAGCGCGTCGTTGATCGCCTTGGTGATGGCGTTCGCGGGCATGCGGCCGCCGATCATTTTCCTTGCGTTGTTGCCCTCCGGTACGGGTGCCACGCCGTGGTCCGCGGTCATGACGAAGATCACGTTGGCAAGTCCAATACTCTTGTCCACGGCGTCCAGCAGTTTGCCTAGAACGCGGTCGGTGCGGATCGAGATGTCGCGCACCTCGGGGGAGTCCGGACCCTTCGCGTGGCCCACGTAGTCGTTAGACGAGAAGCTGACGGCCAGAATATCCGTCCCTGTGTGGGTTCCAAGCTTTTCCCCGACGAGGGCCTGTTCGGCGAACTCCTCGATCATCTCGTTGCCCCATGGCGAGGCTTCCAGCGAAGTGCACTGGGCCAACGCCGGAGTCGCGGTACCCATGGTGCAGAGGGGTTTGCCGCCCTCCAAAGTGCTCCAAACGGCGTTTTTCGATTTTGCGTCGGGTTGTGCGGCATTCGCTTTTGCCACCCATTCCGGCAGCGACTTCGCGTAGTAGGTGCTGGTGACCCATTGCGCCGACTTGTTGTCGAACCAATACGCGCCGTCCGCCATATGGCCAACCGGAAGAATCGCAGACCGGTCCTTGATGGAAACGCCGATCACCTTCGATTGCTGTCCGGACATCTTGATCTCATCCCCAACCGTGCTGACGAGCAGTTTGCGGGGGGAAGATCCGGCTCCCTCCGCGCCGAGCAACTTCGTGGTGGCGTCCGCCACGCTGGTGGTGGATTTGCCGGTTTCGCGGTCGTACCAGTCGTTTCCAACAATGCCGCTCACGGCTGGGAGCGCACCGCTCATAAACGTGGAGTGGCCCACAGCGGTCACGGTTGGGTAGTGAACATAATGTGCATCCTCAAAAACGGCCCCCTGCTCGATGACCTTTTTCAGTCCGGAGGTGTAGCCGTCTTTGAACCGCTTCAGATACTCCCATCGGAACTGATCGACGGCAATGGCGAGGATCAACTTCGGCTTCTTCGGCGGCGGGGCGGTTTGGGCGCTGGCGGTGGCCAGGCCCCAGATGGAAAACAGGCAGACGAGTGGGAGGACGCGGGTTTTCATCGGTCCTACCATTATCCCTTCCAGAGGAGTTCGGCGTCCGACCTTCTGACGTAGTTGGCCTCTATCAGCGCTGGATCCATGGATTCTCGGTTTGCGGCCCGACGCAACGCCACCCGTGCGACTGCCGATGCCAGCGACCGCGGCGCTCTGGTGTTCGGGAATGTTTCGAATGGTGTGCCGCGAAGGGCGTCTGCGAAGACTTCGGGATCGGCGGAAACCCACTCGAACGGCTCGCAGCCGGTGCGGGACGCCAGAAGATCCAGCAACCTCGGGAAAGGGAGGACGCACTCGGGAATTCGTGCTAGGCCATTCTGGTACAACGCGCCGAAAACCTCGCCGCGCCTCGCGTCGATGACGGTCGCCCGAAGCGGGTGGGTTCCGATTTCCGCGAGCGCTGCGAGACTGGAAACCGCTGCTACCGGTTTTCCCAGGACCTCCCCTAGGCCTTTCATTGCAGCCAAGCCAATTCGCACACCTGTGAATCCGCCCGGTCCCGAGGCCGCCGCAAAAAGTTCGATGTCTTCCAACCTGGTCTGGTGGCGCTCCAGAAGTTCGCGGATCCGGTCGAACAGGATGGTACTGAATCCCGAGGGCTCCTGCAGTGGGACCTCTTCCACGACGACGGCACCTTTAACAAGTGCGATGCCCCCGTACTCCCCGCAAGTATCAATCGCCAGAGTCAGAATGGGCGGGCTGGCGTCAGAATAGAGAACCAATCTAAAGTCTACAAGCCCACAGAACTACTGCTGCATTCGGCGCAACAACCAAGCATGAGCCACGCGGATCTCGCGGCCGATGGTCGCGGGTGAGATCGACATTACCTCGCTGATTTCCTGTACCGTCATACCTCCGAAATACTTCATTTCGATGATCCGGGCCTTCCGTTCATCCTGCAGCGCCAAGGCCTCCAAAGCGTCATGGAGTTGCAGTATGTCCGTCCCGCTTTGCGGGGAGGCCGCCAAGTCGTCACGCAGCGTGATTACGGCACCTCCGCCGCCGCGTTTTGCCGCCGACTTGCTCCGGGCGTGGTCCACCAGAATGGTGCGCATCACCTGCGCGGCCAACCCGAAGAACTGCGCCCGGTTCTGGAAGACCAATTCGTCCTGGTCGGCCAGCCTAAGGTATGCCTCGTGCACCAGCGACGTTGGCTGGATGGTCTCCGCTTCATACCCCCGACGCAGGTGGGATGCGGCGAGTCTCCGAAGCTCGCCATACAGGATCGGCGTCAGTTGGTCGAGGGCGCTCCGGTCACCCTTGCTCCAGCTCATCAGCAGTTGCGTCACTTCGTTGTTTGCCACGGCTGTCATTGTCTTATACGGTTGGGTCTTACATGAGGGAGAACGCAATCCATGGGCCGAATCGCTCACCGCACACGAAACTTTTTATCCTGTGGTAGCCTGTTGTTTCCAGCGCCCCTAAAAATTGGCGTAACGGACAAACCTTCTCAGGAGACTTCCACACCATGTTTCGTGCATTTCATTCATTCCGCGCCGCGCGCGGCTCTGTTCTTGGGCTAGGCGTTCTCGCCCTCGGCCTTTCGGGTTTTGTGTCGGTGGCTTCCGCCCAGGTAAAGGTCGCAGTGATCAATACCCAGAAGGCCATGGCCGACACCGAGGAGCTCAAGAAGGCCTCCGCAGCCGTTGAAGCCAAGTACAAGCCACGGCAGGACGAACTGGGCAAGCTCCAGGCGGATCTCCAATCCATCGAACAGCAGCTCAACAGCGGCAAGCTGAACCAGAACGCTACTGCGGAATTGCAGGCACAGGGCCAGCGCAAGCAGCGCGATGCGCAGCGGATTTCGGACGATCTCCAAGCCGATTTCGAGCGCGACCGCCAGGATATTCTCGGCAAGGCCTCCACCAAGATGCAGACCGTAATCCAGAAGCTGGCCGAGGAAAAGGGTATGGACGTGATTGTCGATGCCTCGCAAACCCTGTTCTTCAAGCCGACTCTCGACCTGACTACGGAAGCCACCGCCGCCTACAACAAGGCAAATCCAGCCAAGTAGGTTGAGCCGGACTTTCTTCGCATCCGACCGGGCACCAATACTGCCCGGTCGGGTTCATAATGAAGAGGGACCAAATGTCCAGCTACTTAAATTCCTACGGGGCCGGTGAGGACGAGCGAAACCGGCTGGTAAAGCGGATCGTGGTCAGCTTGCTCGTGCTCGCGTCCGTCTCCTCACTGAGCTGGTACCTCCTGAAAAACCACCACCAGGAAGGCGTCGTGAAATCCTTCATCGCCGCTGTGAAGGCTGGCGACTACCAAGGTGCCTACCGTATCTGGGGTTGCACCACTCCCAAAGCCTGTTCAGGCTACGACTTCAAAAAATTTCTTGGCGATTGGGGTGGCCCCGGTGCATCCAAGCCTGAAGACACACCCGATTTCTCCGTGCTGGCACTCACCGACAGCCAATCGTGCAACAACGGCGTCTTGCTGACCATTGAGGTAAACAAGACCCGTACGGAAAAATTGTGGGTCGACAAATCGGGCGACGCCATGAGCTTTTCACCGTATCCGATCTGTCCCCACAAGAGCCCGTGGTCGATTATGCTGCACCGTACGGTCGGCCGGTTGAGAAAGCCCCTGCTGCATTAGAGACGCTGCATTAAACTAGGACATTACCCACATGAGCACTACTACCACCACAGGCGCGGGACTGGAAGGCGTCGTCGCCGGCGAATCAGAGATCTGTTACATAGATGGCAACGCGGGCATTCTTAGCTACCGCGGCTACAACATCCACACACTGGCGCAGGAAGCCACCTTTGAGGAGGTCATTTGGCTCCTTTGGAAGGGTGCCCTCCCGAAGGCCGACGAATTGGCGGGCCTGAAGGCCGCGCTTTTCGCAAATTCGGCCATTCCAGCCGAGGTGGAAGCTTTCCTGGCAGCGAATGCTTCCCATGCCCCCATGGATGTGCTCCGGACCGCCGTGTCCATGCTGAGCCTGTATGATCCGCTCGCCAAGGACATGTCCCCCGAGGCCAACCAGTTGAAGGCTACGCAGCTCATGGCGCGGACTTCGACGATCGTCACCTCGCTGAACCGGTTGCGCTTGGGTCTGCCCGTTTTGGCCGCCGATGCATCCCTGAGCTTCGCTGGAAATTTCCTGTACTGCCTGACGGGCAACAAGCCGGATGCCGTGATGGAGCGCGTGTTTGATGTGGCTCTGACGCTGCATGCGGATCACGAACTCAACGCGTCCACTTTTGCCGCCCGTGTGACCGCCGCTACACTCTCCGACATTTACTCCTCGGTCACCTCCGGCATCGGTGCCCTCAAGGGACCGCTGCATGGCGGTGCCAACGAGGAAGTGATCAAGATGCTGCTCGAAGTGGGCACGTCCGACAAGGCTGTTGAGCGCGCACAGGATATGCTCGCCCGCAAGGTGAAGATTCCCGGTTTCGGCCACCGCGTGTACCGTACCGAAGACCCGCGCGCCTTCCATCTCCGCAAAATGTCTGAAGCCTTGGGCAAGAGCACCGGCCACGAGGACCTCTATTTGATGTCCAGCCGTGTGGAGGAAGTGGTCAAGGAAGCGAAGAAGCTGAACCCCAACGTCGACTTCTACTCCGCTTCGGCCTACTACTCCCTCGGTATCCCGATCGACCTCTACACCCCGATCTTTGCTGTCAGCCGCATGGCTGGCTGGACAGCCCACGTTCTGGAGCAGTACCACAACAACCGCCTGATCCGCCCGCGCGCCGAGTACAAGGGCAATCCCGACGGCATGCCGTGGATCCCGATGGGCGAGCGGTAACTGGTCGTGGAAGAGAAGGATTACTACACGGAAGCCCCGGCTACCAAGCCGATCCCGCTCAACTGCCCTTGGTGCCGCACGCAGGACACCTACGACATCAAATGGCTGGTGCGCACCAAGCGCGCCAGCCTTCCTCCCAGAGCCGACGAGCGGGACAGGGCCAAGTTCGCCAAGGCCCAGAGCTACATGGTCCTTCTCGATACGCAAGCCATGTGCAAGAACATGCGCTGCCGGAAGAGGTTTGATATTTCCGGGATCAAGACGATGGCGTTCATCTAGACTGTCTAAATCCAAATGGAAAAGGCCCCGTCCGATGACGGGGCCTTTTCCATTTAGCGGCCTACGGCTTCAGGAACTTGTCCCACCATGCCAGTTCCTCGTTAACGACGTGTTCCATCGTCTCCCGGCCACGGTAGCCGTGCGCCTCGGCGGGTAGCATCACCAGCCTCACCGTGCCGCCATTGCCGCGGATTGCCGCATATAGTCGTTCCGATTGGATCGGGAAGGTGCCCGTGTTGTCGTCGGCCTCGCCGTGGATGAGCAGGATCGGAGCCTTGATCTTATCCGCGAACCAGAACGGCGACATCTTGGTGTAAACATCCCTGGCTTCCCAGAACGTCCGCTGTTCGGACTGGAAGCCGAACGGTGTCAAGGTGCGGTTGTAGGCACCGCTCTCAGCCACGCCCGCTTTGAAAAGGCCGGTGTGG
>CAIYDY010000069.1 GCA_903925015.1 uncultured Acidobacteriia bacterium | reverse complement strand
GAGCAGACTCCTGACGAAATGGAAGCCCGCATGTTGTCGTACTTGGAGGGTTTGGGATCGCCTCCCTGCCAACCAAGTACTTGGTTCCAAAACACATTCGAGGCCTCCAGACAGGCATCCGAGTTGGACCGGCTCATACGGTCGTTGAGGAGGGATTAAGCTCCGGAGGCGGTTTCCGCTGAACTAGCGACCCGATTCTGGAGACGAGGCCCTATGGGGACTGAGCAAACTCAATTTAGGCATCCATCGCAATTCGCCGCCATCAGAAGTGCCCTCGTGCCTTTTGCCCTGTTCGCCCTGACGGCTCCCTGTCTCGCAGCCCCCCAGAACCCAAGCCAACAGGAACGCCTGAAGGGCCTAACGCTCGAACAACTTGGAAACATCGAGGTCACCACCGTTTCCAAGGTTCCGGTATCAGCGTCCCGAACCCCCGCAGCCGTTTACGTGATCACGCAGGAGGATATTCGCCGCTCCGGCGCAACCAGTCTGCCTGAAGCCCTCCGCCTTGCCCCGGGCGTTGAGGTCGCACGCATCGACGGCGTCAAATGGGCCATCGGTATCCGCGGCTTCCAAAGTCGGCTCTCACGCAATCTCCTTGTCCTGATCGACGGCCGCACGGTTTACTCGCCACTGTTCCACGGCGTTTACTGGGAAGTCCAAGAGACTTTGATGGAGGACATCGAAAGAATCGAAGTCATCCGGGGGCCCGGCGGCACAATTTGGGGTGCCAATGCCGTCAACGGTGTAATCAACGTCATCACCAAGGACTCAAGGGAAACCAAAGGCACCTTGTTGTCTGCCAAGGCCGGTACCGTCGATCAAGCTGCGCTCGACGCGCGGGAAGGTGGCGGCACAGGTAATTTCAATTACCGGATTTACGCCAAGGCCTTCGTCCGCGGGCCCGAATTCCACTCCGACCACCGCCAGTTCGACGATTTCCGCAGGGCCCAAGGTGGTTTTCGTGCGGACTGGAAGGCCGACTCCAAGAATGACTTGACCATCCAAGGCGATATTTACGATGGACGAGACGGCGAAAGCGCCCAACTAACCCGGATTTCCCCCCCCTCCTCGTACGTCTTGGACCAAAATGGCAAACTCTCGGGCGGCAACCTCATGGCCCACTGGACCCGGGACCTCGGCAAGGGGTCTGAAATTCAAGTTCAGACATACTACGACCGCGTGCGGCGCCTGCAACCCAACCAGCGCGAGTCGCGCGATACCTTCGATGTGGACTTCGTCCACCGTTGGGCACTTGGGGACCGCCAGAACATTACATGGGGTGCTGGCATCCGTTTCAGCGTAGGCGACATTCCGCCTGTGGTTCCAACCCAGGTTTTCAGTCCGGCGCACCGCACGGACCAACTGGCCAGCGGTTTTGTCCAGCATGAAACCAAGTTGGTGCCGGACAAGCTTTCTTTAACACTCGGAACCAAGCTCCTGCACAGTTCCTATATTTCGTTGACTGCCGAACCCAGCGCCCGCATACTCTGGACCCCCTCAACGGCCGGGACGGTTTGGGCTGGAGTCACCCGCGCGGTTCGAACCCCTTCCGATGTGGAGGACACCCTCACCGTTACCACCCTCCAATCGGCATCGCCACCTGTTTTCAATCGAAACACCGGTGACAAGGTTTTTACCTCCGAAACCATGTTGGGCTACGAGGCCGGATACCGCCAGCTCATCCATCCGCTCTTCTCCATCGATCTGACCGCCTTCTACAACAGGTACGACCACTTGTTGAGTTCGGAGCCCCAACCTTCGTACACCGATACGTCGATCGGCGCAGCGATCTTTCCGTTTGTGAACCGCAACGGAGTCTTCGGGACAACCAAGGGCTTCGAACTCGCCGCCAACTGGAAACCGCGCAACTGGTGGCGGATCCAAGGTTCCTACGCATGGCTGGACATGAACATGAAGACACGGCCAGATAGTTTGGACCTCACAACCGTAGCCACCCTCCAAGGCTCCAGTCCGGCTCACCAGGTCGTGATCCAGTCATACATCGACCTGCCAGGCCATTTTGAGTTCACCCAGCTTTTCCGCAATGTGACTGGCCTGCCCGCCCAACACGTCACCGCCTACCGGACCGCCGATCTCCGCCTTGGCTGGCGCAAATGGAGAGCTTGGGAACTTGGCATAACCGGACGAAATCTGCTCCAACCCCACCACGCCGAATTTGCCGGCGATCCGGGCCCCCTCGTCGGCATCCAGCGCAGCGTCGCGGCGGACATTACTTGGAGAAGGTAGTACCTGCTGAAACCTCCATGACGGACTTTTCGCCCAATATTGGCAAGTTCCTGCGCCGCCTGCCTCTTGTGCTTGCGACGCTGTGCGGTGCCATGGGCCAACTGTCTGGGCCAACAGACTATCAGGTCAAGGCGGCCTACCTTTCCAACTTCGGCCGTTTCGTGGATTGGTCCCGCCCGTCATCCACCGACCGGCAAAACTTCACGATCTGCGTCCTGGGAGAGGACCCCTTCGGAAAAGCGCTAGATACCGCCGTGGCAGGCGAAAGCATACGCCGGGTGCCATTGGTTGCCACTAGAATTTCCCGTGTTTCCGAAGCGGAAGGCTGCCGCATCGTCTTCGTGTCCGCTTCACTGGCCCCGCAACTGGGAGGCATCCTTGCTGCCTTGCGCGACAACGGTGCACTGACGGTCAGCGACATTCCGCAGTTTGCGGCCCGCGGAGGCATGATCGAATTGCTCCTGGTGGGCAAAAAGGTGCGCTTCGAAATAAATGTGGGCGCCACCGATAAAGCGGGATTGACCCTCAGTTCAGAATTATTGAAATTGGCAGTCACGGTCCGAAAGGCGGCGCGATGAGGCCGTCCATTCTCAGGATCGGCAGTTTCCCGATCAAGAAAAAGCTGACTTGGATGAACATGCTGGTCAGCGGAGCGGCTCTTCTGATCGCTTCGGCTGCGTTTCTGGGCTACGAACGGACCATGCTTCGTCTTGCCATGGTCCGGAACCTTTCGCTGCAAGCGCAGATTGCCGGTCGCAATTGCGCATCCGCCCTCCTGTTCAACGATTCCGAATCCGCCGAGAGCACCCTCTCGGCATTAAACGCGGCACCGAACATCTTGTCGGCCGACGTCTACGGTCCAAGTGGGCAGCTTTTTGCCCGGTTCAAGCGCGGCAACGGCGCACCATCTGCGGATGCGCTGCGGACGGCCCCCCAAGTTCCCTCAGGAAACAGGGAAATCGAGCAGTTCTACG
>CAIYDY010000068.1 GCA_903925015.1 uncultured Acidobacteriia bacterium | reverse complement strand
AAGGCTCGGACTGGCCCGGGCGTTGCTGGGCAATCCGGGGATTCTTCTCTTAGACGAGGCTTCCTCCCCCTTGGACCCGGTCGAGGAGGAGGCATTCAACCGCGTTTTGGCCCAGCTCGCGCGGGGCCGGACCGTAGTGTCCGCAACCCATCGCCTGTCCAGCGTTACGTCGGCTGAGAAAATCTACTTTTTCGAGGGTGGCACAATTCTGGAACAAGGCAGCCACTTTGAACTGATGGCATTCAACCGCGCTTACGCGGACCTATGGCGGAAGCAGGCCGGATTCCGGTTCTCCAACGACGGCCGGCATGTGGATGTCGACGCCCAGCGGCTGAGACAACTGCCTTTCCTGGATCGGCTGGACCCAGCACTGCTGGCTGAACTGGCTCCCTACTTCGGGACGGAAAATTTCCCCGCAGGCCGCGACATCGTTTCACAGAACGACCCTGGGGACCGGTTCTACATCATCGTCCGGGGTCGGGTGGAGGTATGGCGGATGGAGGAGGAGTCCAAGCGGACACTCCGTGTAGCGACATTGCACGACGGGGATTACTTCGGGGAAATAACCCTCATCACCGGTTTCCCTCGAACTGCCACGGTGCGTACCGTGACAGGATGCACATGCATTTCCATCGAACGTGGACAATTCTCCCGGCTCATGGATCGGTACCCGGAGCTCAGGCGGGAACTGTCCGAGGTGGCCGTGCAACGGCTGCGCGAATCCAGCCTTGCCGTTGCGGAATCGAGACGCTGACGTCTACGGCCTATTCGGCCCGGCCTTGGCCCATACCGCTGGCAATCTCCCCGGCAACGCCTCCGAAATCCAAGTACACCTGCCGTGCGCGGTCCAGTGCCTCGTCCACGTTGGGCAGAATATTCTCGCGGCCGATCTTGGCGGCGAGATCGGACTGCTCCAGCAAACCCGCAGGTTGGTCGCGGGCGCCGCACAGAATCAGAGTCCGACCGGAATCCTTTAGTCTCTTGGCGAGCTGGTCGAGCGCGTGCAAGCCTGTTGCGTCCAACGCCGTCATGTTGCGCAGCCGGAGTACGACCACATGCGGGAATGGTTTCAGGTCAGCGGTGGCCTCCACCAGTTTTTCGGTTGCCCCAAAGAGGAAAGGGCCGTGGATCCGCAGAATCTTGACGTATGGCGGCACCGGCTTGTCCTGTAGGATATGGGCTTTTCCGTCACGGATATACTGCTCGGTAACCGGGGAAACGCTGGTGGTTTCCGCAATCCGGTAGATGTAGAGCAGCGACGCGAGGGCCATGCCGACTTCCACGGCCACCGTGAGATCTGCCAGAACAGTCAGCGCGAAGGTGGCGGCCCAGACCGCGATATCGGTCTTGGAAAGACGGAGAATGATTCCGATTTCCCTCCACTCGCCCATGTTCCACGCAACCACAAAGAGCACGGCCGCCAAGGTTGCCAGGGGAATGAATTTTGCCGCGGGAGCCGCCACAAGCAGGATTGCCAGCAAGGTAAGCGCATGTACAATCCCTGAAACAGGCGTCAGGGCACCACTGCGGACATTCGTGGCAGTGCGGGCGATCGCACCCGTCGCGGGAATACCGCCAAACAGGGGCGAAATAACATTCGCCACGCCCTGGGCGACAAGCTCGACATTGGAATTGTGCCGGTCGCCGCTCATGCCGTCCGCAACCACTGCGGAAAGAAGGCTTTCGATTGCCGCCAGCAATGCCACCGTGAGAGCCGACGGTAGCAGGGGCACGATGTGGGCGGAAGTCAATTCCGGGAATTGGAACGGGGGAAAGCCGGCCGGAATGCCGCCGAACTTCGAGCCAATGGTTTCCACCGGCAGCCGGAAAATCGCAACAACGGCCGTGGTTAGGAACAGGGCGACGATGGACCCCGGAACCTTGCGCGTCAACCGCGGCAATCCCAGGATGATCGCCAACGACACACTACCCACCACCAATGCGGGCCCGTTCACCGAAAGCAGGTGTGTCGCCAGCATGCCCATACGGGCTATGAATTCGCTGGGGACCGGCGGCGTTGCAAGGCCGAGGAAATCCTTAATCTGGGTGGAGGCGATCAACAGCGCAATGCCGTTGGTAAATCCAATGGTTACAGGCCGCGGAATGAAGCGGACCGCCGCACCCAAACCCGTGAGGCCCATCACGATGAGCATCGCCCCGGCCATCATGGTGACCAGTGCCAAACCGCCCAAGCCGAACTTGGCAACGATCCCCGCCACGATGACGACAAACGCACCGGTGGGACCGCCGATCTGCACTTTGGAGCCACCGAGGGCTGAAATTAGACCTCCGGCTACGACTGCCGTGTAGATTCCTGCCTGGGGTGTGACGCCGGACGAAATTCCGAAGGCCATCGCCAGTGGCAGCGCAACCAATCCGACGGTGACTCCCGCAGTTGCATCCTTTGCGAACGTGGCCGCGCTGTAGTCACGCAGACAGGAAACGAGTCTCGGAGTCCAACGGCCTTCGGTTGTCAAACTCTATTGTCCCATGGGCGTCAAGGGTAAGAATTTGCTTCCCTCAACCAAGCCAAGCGCGCTACAATCGGACCTTGGAGCGTTCCTGCGAAGCAGGTGTGGCCTTTCATTTTTGATCCAATGCTCAAGAATGAGGGAGTCGTCCAAGGTTGTCTGTGCGCTGGTCCCTGCCGGTCCCGTATCGGTGGATGACCCCTAAAGGCTTCCGGTTGATTCCCACCCTTTAACAAACGAGGGTCAAAATCCGGGTTGCACGGTCGAGTGGTGCGCTCCATTCACCCCTAATTCCTGAACACCTTCACTTGAGCAACTCCATCATGTAGTCGGTGGCTTCCTT
>CAIYDY010000067.1 GCA_903925015.1 uncultured Acidobacteriia bacterium | reverse complement strand
TGCGGCGGAATTCGGTGCGAAGTCCCATGGAGCTATTCTCACGGGCGACACGGTAGGTGTATACGCAGACTTTGCGTTCGGCCGTGGCTGTTGTATGGTCCCACTGGAAGTCAGCCCGGGACTTGGGGTCGAAAACGGCGCGCATCATGGAACCAAATTCCCCACTGGTTCGGGTGTAGCCGTTTTTGACCTTCTTTTCCGGGTTCCGGGCATCGCCGTTGACCTTTAGGAGGCGGTAGTGCTCGCGGTGGCCCACGAAATTGAGTTCGATTTCCTGTGTTTCTAGCCGCTTCCACTTGGGGGCGGCGTCTGGACGGTTTTCTGCCTTTGCCCCGCTACGGGTCATCATTTGGGTGCAGGTGAAGTCCTGCAGTTGCTGAGTGTAGGTGTCCGCGTAGTGCTGGATCCTGGCGAGGACGGCGCGTTGTTCGGGGCGCGTTGGGTCCTCTGCGTGTAGCACTAGAGGAAGTGCGGTGGCAAAGATTGCGGCGGCCAGCCCGCGGGTCATTTGGGCTCCTCTTCGTCAAACTTGAGGGTACTTGCGGCATCGTACTTGCGGTAGTTGGTGAACTTGATCTCCGCCTTGGTCACCGTATTGCCATGCCGTGAGGTGCTCACTGCTCTGATCGGAAGGAAGAACTCCCGGTCGCCAATCTTGGTTGGCCCGTAGTCTACGTCGGCGCTCAGTGCTTCGTCTGGGCGTACCCCGCGCGAGACGGCGTTGATCCGAGTGATTTTGCCGGTATCGCAATTGGCGTAAACTGTGCCGCCGAAGGCGAGCGGGATGCGCTTGGTGCCGGTGGTTATTGTCATCGTTGAGTTTTCAACCAGGATTTCGTAGTTGAACGCGCAGACGTTGTCTGCGCGGCTTCTCCACTCGAACCTCGCCTTGGACTCGGGGCGGAAGACCGACCGCATCAGGGTACCGAATTCCCCGGATGTTCGGGTGTAGCCCTTTGCGATGCGGGCTTGGGGCCTGTCGGCGCTGCCGTTGACCTTCAGCAATCTGTAATGCTCCTTGTGGCTGACGAAATTTAGCTCGCTTTCCTGCGTGTCGACCTGTTTCCATTTGTTCGGGTTGGACGTTTTCGCTCCGCTCCGCACAGTGTTCTGGGTGCAGGTAAAGTCTTGCAGCCGCTCAGTGTAGGAGAGGGCTACTTCGTGGATCCTTGTCAGAATGGCCACCTGCTCCGGAGTCAGCGGTGGTTGGGACATGGCAATCAGCGCAACGAGGGCAAATAGGTAGGGCATGGAGTTACTTGCCGATGGGGATCGTCAAAGTTCCGACCCGTCCGGTGGGGTGGTCACGGACCACGATTGTCAGCGATGCTGCGTCCTTGGCAAGCTGCAGGGACTGTGTGAATTTGGGGAAGATCCCGGGTTTGACCCCGAACAGCTTGGCCTGCTCCTGTTGGCGGTAGACTACTTGGCCCGTGATCGCCGTTTGCACGAAGAGTTCCTCAAAATCGCTGTAGGAGTTGTCCAGCAGCATGGTCAGGTTGATGGTCTTGCCTTTTCTTTCCACTCTGGCGTCAATCCCGATGCCGGTGGCGTTGACGGGGTCAAGGAGTTCGGCTGCGAGGTCCTCGTCCTTCTTGGGCTTGAGTTCCTTCACCGCAGTGTAGCCTTTGCGGTAGTGGAGCTCTAGTTCCGGACGGTTGGCAATGGACAACTTGAGATTGTGGAACTGTCCGTCGAGGTCCTTGTCGTTCAGATAGAAGCCGAGCGAGTAGGAGGTGCTGGAATCCTCCATTGCCTCGACCACGGCTGTGCCGATGTCGTTTCGGTTGTAGTAGGCGCGGCCGCCGGTGGCGGCGGCGAATTCCTGCATCAGCATGATGTTGTCAATTGCGTCGGCAGCCGGGATCAGGCCGCGCGCATCCACAGGATAGATGGCGACGTTGGCGTCGTTGACTCGGTTCAGGGAGCCCTTCATGATGGAGCGGAGATCCTCGTCATGGGCGAATCCGCCGGTGATCCAAATGATGCTCTTGCGGCCAGTAGCTCCCGCCATGTGTTCGGCAACAAGATTCAGCGATTCCATCGCCGCCGTCACCCTGCGGCGCAACTGGTATTCGGATAGAGCAGGCGGGGTTCCGGTCACATCGCCACCCATCTTTTGGTGCTGGGCTCCGAAGGGATTTTTCACCTGCGCGGGAAGGTACATCGGAATTCCGGGCCTGTAGCGCTTGATGGCGGCTCGGAGGAGGTCACGGTCGGCCGTGTAGGTCTGGAGTACCGAGAGTTCGTTCTTCAACGAATAGACAGCGACCGACTCGCCGCCCTGCATACGGTCGACGGCTGCCATCGCTTGCTGGCGGGAGTGGCTTTGGTCCTCGAAATCGGTGTTGAGTCCGTCGATCAGGATTGCCGTAATGCGTCCTGGCCCGTTCCCCAGAGAAAAGCGGTTTGTGTAGATTCCGGGTCCGATATTTGGTTGCGGCTGCGGAGGAGTGGATTTGGCGTCGTCGGGCGAGAAGAATTGGATGTCCCGGCGCTTGCCACTGTCGGAAATGCGGAAGTCCTCGCGTTTCAGGTTGCCGATGTGGGCACCTTCCTTGTTGCGGACGGAGACACTGATTTGTACGGCGCGTGTTTCGGTGCGGATTGTGGTTTCGTCCTGTGCGAGGGTGGACGTACACAGGGCCAGTAAAACGGGGAGGATCACTTTGGTTTCGCTCCTTGCCTCATCAGCGCCGAGAGGATTTCGTACTGGTCGCTGGCGATCAAATCTACGCCTGCCTGGATCTCGGCGTTCCAGCGGATTTCGGCAGCTGCCCGGGAAGGGAGATTATAGGTCTGGAACCAGCCCTGGTTTTCAGCTTCCGTGAAGCCGTCGACCGTGTAGAACCGCATCCAGTAGCCGAGTTTGTGGGCATTGTCGACGATGGATTTCAGCTTGGCGGCCTTGGCCGGGGTCCATTCGGTCGCCTTTGGCTGGCCCTCGGGTTCCACCTCGCGCCATGAATAGTTCAGCCACCGGCGGTAGTTGGTGGCGCGCTGGGTGAGCCCCTTCGTATGTGCCGAGCCAAAAAGGCGCAGTTTCCCGCCGACGGGGACTTCGCGGTCGAAGATAGCTTCCTGTTCATCCGCATCCTCGGTTAGGACGAGGATTGGCTTCATTGCGATTGGTTGGAGCGATATGGAATCAGCCGACTTGGTGCCTGTCGCCAGCCAAGGTTCATACTGCTCAAGCACTTTCCACACCGCACGCAGCGTTTCAGGCTTGAGATCCTTGAAATCAAAGTGTAGAACGATCAAAGGCCACTGATCGCGGCGGTTGTCCTTCAGTGCCTTCTCAATGATGGGTCTGACGCGTTCGAAGAAGTGCTGCTTCAGGGTGGGTTCGGTGCCGGTGGTCTTGTCGGTATGGGTGACGACCGCTTCGCCGCCGAAAAAGCCTATGTCCTGCTCGATAGCCACGGGAAAGCCTGTGGCTATAGCCCGATCAATCCGGTCTGTATACTTGCCCTCGTAGGGATAGCAGTTGTGGGCGTCGAACAGCGGTGTGGGGAAGGGTGCCGGGGACTGCGCGGCGGCCACCTGAAGCAGCGCCGCGCAGCCCAACACCAGAACAACTACAGGTTTCACGCCTTCGGCGCGACGGTTGCCCGCGTGGCGCCGGTGGAAATGCCGCCATCAACCAACAGGGTCTGTCCCGTGACGTACTCGCTTGCATCGGACGCGAGGAACACGACCGCTCCGTCGAGATCGTTCGGCTTTCCAGGACGACGCATCGGGATGCGGTCGACCAGATAGTCGAGCCACTCCTTGTTCTCGTAAAGGACCGCATTCTGCTTGGTCTTGAACCAGCCGGGGGCCAGGCAGTTGACCGTGATACCGTTCTTGCCCCAGTCGTCCGCCAAGCTCATCGTCATCTGTTTCACGCCGCCGCGGCTTGCGGTGTACGGGGTGAGGCCCGCATAGCCGAACACGCTGGTGACCGAACCAATATTGATGATCCGACCGTATCCCTGAGGGATCATCGTCTCGCGCGCCACAGCCTGGGCGACGAAAAATTCGCCGCGGAGGTTGGTGTCGAGGACCAGATTCCACTCGTCCCACGTCAGATCGACTGCCGGTTTGCGCACGTTCAAGCCCGCATTGTTCACCAGAATGTCGATTTTGCCGTAGTGTCCAACCGCTGTTTTCACAGCGGCTTGGATGCTGTCGTAGTTGCGAACGTCGAGTTCCACCGGGAATGCCCGGCGACCCAGCGCTTCCACTTCGGCTTGGAAATCCGCCAAGTCGGAAAGTTTGCGGCTGGTGATGACCAGATCCGCTCCGGCTTTCGCCAGCGCCCGCCCCATGTATTGGCCGAGACCCCGGCTGGTGCCGGTGACCATGGCTACACGGCCGGTCAGATCGAAGAAGTTATGCACGCTCACGGGGCTTTGACTCATGGAACTAGCACCACCTTCATCACATTGGCCTCGTGGTTATAGAGGCGGTTGAACCAAGCCGGGCCCTCGGACAACGGCGCGACTGCCGAAATCAGCGGGGCGACTTTGATGATTCCGCGGTTCATCATGTCGATGCACTGCGGATACTCGCCGTTCGATGCACAGGAGCCCTGCAGACGGATCTGGCGGGTGACCACATATTGCAGCGGGATTTCGATGTTCGGCTGCAGATTGCCGACCAAGGTCACGGTGCCGCCCTTGCGCACCGAGTGGATGGCGCTGACGACCGGAACCGTGTAGCCGACGCACTCGAAAGCGACGTCGGCACCGCGCCCGTTGGTCAATTCCTTGACGGTTTCGGGTACATTGGCGCGTTTGGGGTTGATGGTGTCGGTTGCACCCAGGGAAACTGCGGCCTCGAGCTTGTTGTCTTCCATGTCGACCACGATGATCCGGGTGCAGCCCGCAGCCTTCGCCGCTTGGAGCGTTACGAGGCCGATCATTCCGGCACCCACCACCAGTGCGGTGTCGCCCAGCTTCACCGGCGTGATGGCCACGGCGTGGACGCCAATGGAAACCGCTTCAATCAGGGCTGCCTGTTCGTACGGGAAGCTGTCCGGCAACCGGTACATGATGCGGCGCGGGACAGCCACAAATTCGGCGAATGCGCCGTGGCGCTTGAATTCCTTGGGGGCAACGCCGACAACCTGCCGGTTGTCGCAGAGGTTCACGTCGCCAGCGACGCAGAACTGGCATTTGCCGCAGTAGACCGTGGAGTCGAAGGTGACTCGGTCGCCGGGTTGGAGGTCCGTGACATTGGCCCCGACCTTGGAGACCTCGCCGGATGCCTCATGGCCCATGATGAGCGGCGGGTTCCGGCGGCCGGACGAGCCGTCGAAGCCGTGGACGTCGCTGCCGCAAATGCCGCAGGCGCGCACACGGACCAGGACGTCGTCCGGACCGATCTCCGGCATGGGGAAATCGACCAGTTCAAGCTTCTTGTATTCCGTCAGTAGTAGCGCATTCATAATACGTCTGTAATTCTATCGGATGGGATGCGTCAAAACTTTATGGTCCAGGTGGACGAATGATCGTACCCCCCGCTTACGTGGGTCCCGGAGCCGGGTTCGCGTTCCTCGGATCGTTTCTTGCGCTCGCCGTATCCGTTGTCGGAGGGCTCCTGGCCGCTCTCGCTTGGCCGTTCCGCGCGTTCCGAAATAAACTCAAGCGCCCCCGGGGATTGGTCAAGAAGGCTATTTTCCTGGGCTTCGACGGGTTGGACCCCGCAGTGACTGAACGGATGATGGCCGAGGGCAAACTGCCCAACTTCGCGAAGCTGCGGGCGATGGGTGGGTATTCACGCCTCCGCACCACTTTTCCCGCACTTTCGCCCGTTGCGTGGTCGACATTTGCGACCGGTGTGAATCCGGGCCGGCACAACATCTTCGACTTCCTGAACCGCGACCTCCGCACCTATCTGCCGGAGTTGTCGTCGGCAAAAGTGACACGGACATCGGTCGAGATGCGGCGCAAGAGCGAGACGTTTTGGAAGATTTTGGGGCGGTACGGAATCTCCAGCACGATCCTTCGGGTGCCCATTACCTTCCCGCCGGAAAAGTTCAACGGACGTTTGCTCTCGGCCATGTGCACGCCGGACCTCCGTGGATCACAAGGCGACCACTCGCATTTTCAGGCTTCCGAGGGGCGCCTGGTTGGCCCGGCCGATGAATCGCTCCCGTTTCAGGCAGTCGGCGGAGTGCTCGAAATCCAGGGGCAGCGGCATACGTTGCCGGTCGGCGGCTACACTCCGTGGATCCGTTTGAAGTTTCGATCGGCACGCGGGATTGTCCGTTTCCTGCAACGCTCCGACGGTTCGTTGTATGCGACGCCCGTCCAGATCGACCCGGAAAATCCGGCACTTCCGATCAGCCACCCGGGTTACTATGCGATGTACTTGGCCAAACTGCTCGGCACGTTTTCCACACTCGGCATGGCCGAGGATACGCACGCGTTGAACGAGGGGGCCATCGACCAGGCCGCTTTCTTGCTGCAGGCCGCCGACATCCAAAAGGAGCGCGAGGCCATGTTTTTCGATGCGCTTCGGAAGCTTCGCCATGGAGTGCTCGCTTGTGTGTTCGATACCACCGACCGCGTGCAGCACATGTGTTTCGGGCAGACGGACGTAATTGAAAATCTCTACCGAGACATGGACCGGATTGTCGGGCGAACTCTGGCGCAGATCGATCCGGGTACGGCGATCTTTGTGCTCTCCGACCATGGGTTCTGCGGATTCCGCCGCGGGGTGAACTTGAATACGTGGCTGCTTCGCGAGGGGTATTTGGTTCTTGACGGGGAGTCGGGCGACTATTTCGCCGGAGTGGACTGGTCTCGCACGCGGGCCTACACCTTCGGGCTGGGAGGGTTGTATTTGAATCTGAAGGGCCGGGAAGCGTTGGGAATTGTGGATCCGACGGACGCCGACCGATTGCGGTCCGAGCTTTGTTCCCGGCTTTCCGGCCTCCAGGACGGCACCGACACGGCGATCAACGAAGTTTGGCAGTCGCGGAACCTCTATTCAGGGGCGTACTTGGAAGCTGCACCGGATCTGATTGTCGGCTATGCCGAGGGATACCGGACTTCCTGGGCGGCCGCCGTGGGGATGGTCTCCCCCGACGTTTTCGAGGATAATTCCAAGCCATGGTGCGGCGACCATTGCGTGGACCCCCGCTTGGTGCCGGGCGTGCTCTTCGCGAACCGCGCTTTGGTAGCCACCGATCCAGGTATCGAGGACATGGCGGCGACGGCCCTGAAACTATTCGGGGTTGCCCGCCCGCATTGGATGGAGGGGCGGGCCGTAGTGTGAACTACAATCCCAGATTCTGGCGGGCGTAGCGGATGCAGGCGAGGTTGTAGTCCTCCTCCAACTGGCGGCGCGCGGGGGCGCCGAGTCCGGCCAGCGTTGGCAGCGCTTTTTTCGCGGACCGTTTCTGCAGCGTTTCCGCCATCCACGCCACCTGGCGTCCGGGCATATCCTTAAACGTGATCCAGTAGGAATCGGTGTAGATCGGGACCTTCAACGGGTCACGGGTGATCATCTCCAGATCCAGGACCATGTTCGGATCCTTCGCGCGGAGGATGTCCACCATCTTCTTCAGATCGAGGAAGCCCTCGCCGAATGGCACTTCGGACAGCAGGAATCCGTCCTCGTAGGGTTTGACGGCCATGTCCTTGATGTGGCCCGAGAAGATGTATGGTTTCAATGTCTCCAACGTGAACATGGGGTCCTCCATGAAGGAAACGTTGTTGCCGAAGTCCAAGTGGACGCCGACGTATTCGCTGGAGAGTCGTTTGAGCCATGCGGCCTGTTCGAGTGCGGTCCAACCCTTGTGGTTTTCCAGTGCCAGGCGGACTTTGTGCTTGCGCAGCACCGGTTCGGCGAGCGCAACAATGCGTTGGTTGTTCGCAAAGCTCTGTTGGAACGCCTCCAGCGTCTTGAATTCCTCGTACCGGCGCTGGGTCATGGCGGCGTGCAGGCCGAAGGCCCCTATTTCCTTCGCGGCCTTGACTCCGGCCTCGAAAGCGGGCAGATCGGCCTCGGTCCGGGGCAGGGGGATATTGAAAATGACGTGCATGTCCCACGTTTGGAGCTTGTCGCGCATTTTGGAGACAGCAGCGGGGTCGGTTGGCGGTGCCCCCACCTCGGCCCCACCCAGGCCGATGCTGTGGCAGTAGTCGATGAGTTCGTCGGGAGCCATTTGGGCCCCGCGTCCACCGCCGCCTGGTGCGCGGCGGTGGCTCAAGGCGGTGGGGGAGCCGCCCATGCCGAGGCGACCCTTGGGATTGGGCACAGCCTCTGCGCGTGCGTGCGTTGTCAGTTGCGCGGCAATTGCGGTCGTGCCGGCTGCGGCAAAAAGCTCTCTGCGGGTCATGGGGTGGTCCTCGGCGTGCCGGACTGCTTTTGGTCGTCCAGCGCTTTACAGTCTATACCGAGGGCGTCACGTCCGCTACCTTGTCAGGACAGCTGCGAAGAATCCGTCTCCCGGGTCGCGGCCGGGCAACCGGTAAACGGTCCGAAGAACCCTGGCTCCCGATGCAGCCACAACATCCTCGTTCTCCTCCCGTTCCAGGGAACAGGTGGAGTAGACAACCAGACCCCCGGGTGCCAACTGCCCCAGTGCGCTCTTGAGAATGGCCACTTGGCGGGCGTGGAGATCCGGCAGGTCGTCCGGCGTCAGTCGCCACTTGATTTCAGGATTCCGCGACAGTGTGCCGGTACCGGTGCACGGGGCATCCACCAGAATGCGGTCGAACTTCCGGGAGAACGGCAAAGCGGCGCGCGCATCGGCCACCACGACGGGAATTCCCAGTGACTTCAGACCCCGGGCCCGACTGGGATGCAGCTCGCAGGCCACGGCGTCGACACCGGATTCCAGCGCCTGGGCCGTCTTGTTGCCGGGGGCGGCGCAGAGATCCAGAAATTTCTGTCCCGGTTGCAGGTCCAGCATGGGTACAACCGCTTGCGATCCGATGTCCTGGAACCGGTATTGGCCGGGAGATCCCGTGGGCAGTTCGTAGCACCCGGGCACGTCGGTGGGGATGGCACCCTCGGGGGGTACGCCGACGCCCACGCGGATATATCGTCTCGGCTGGACGAGGCTGGCCCGCGCGATCCCCTTGGCGATGACCGGGCCGAATTTCCTTGTCCAGCTGCGTAGGATCCAATCGGGTGTGGAGTTCAGCTCCGACGCCTCGGGGTGTTCCCTCAGTGCCCGCCGCAGGACCGCGTTTACGAACGGCGCGGCCGATGCCTCGCCGGCGCGCTTGGTCAGTTCGACAGCATCATTGACCACGGCGTGGTCCGGAACGCGGTCGAGGAACATCAGCTGGTAGAGCGCCATCTCCAAACTGATGCGGACATTTACGTCCAATTCCGCAACCGGACGGTTGGAGCACTTCGACATCACCGCGTCCAGCTCCCCTCGGCGTCTGAGGGTCCCGAAAACGATATCGGACGCAAGGGCCGCATCGCGGGGGTCTAGGTACTGGGATTTGGTGGCCAGCGATTCAGCCGACCAAGCTCCCCTGTCCACTGCCAGCAGTGTTGCGAAGGCGGCTTGGCGGGCGTCCGCCAGTTTCGGTGTTTGGGTGCGGGGGGGTACGGGCAATTGGTCCTAGGTACAAGTTTACGGGATCGTCACTTGCATGAGGTTGGCCGGACATGGTAAATTGGACTTGTATCTAATTTTAGATCAAAGTCAATCCATGAGTCAGCAACTCGTCAACTGGGAGGTCATTGATGGACACCACCTCCGACGGATCTTCCGCTTCCCCGATTTCGCGCAAGCGCTCGCGTTTGTGAACCTTGTTGGCGCGCTGGCCGAGGGGCAGAACCACCACCCGGACATCCTTTTGGGCTGGGGCAAGGTGGAAGTAACTACTTTCACCCACAGCGAAGGCGGAATTACGGACAAGGACTTGGTTCTGGCGGCCGCGATCGACGGCTTGGATACGCAAAAATCCACAGGAGAACAATACTAGACATGCTTGGAGTTGGACAGAAGTTTCCAGAATTTTCGGTCCTCGCGACCGTTTCGACCGATCTGAAGACCGCCTTCACGACGATCACCGAGAAGAGCTTCGAAGGCAAGTGGAAGGTGTACTTCTTCTGGCCGAAGGATTTCACCTTTGTCTGCCCCACCGAAATCGCCGCCTTCGGCAAGGTGAACGGCGACTTCGCCGACCGTGACGCCCAAGTTTTGGGTGGCAGCACCGATTCCGAATTCGTCCACCTCGCATGGCGGACCCACCACGCGGACCTGAAGGACCTCCCCTTCCCGATGCTCGCCGACCTCAAGCACGAACTGTGCAACGCGCTCGGGATCATCGATCCGAACGCCGGTGTCGCCCAGCGCGCCACCTACATTGTGGATCCGCAAGGCATGATCCGTTTCGTTTCCGTGAACGATCTCTCGGTCGGTCGCAATCCGCAGGAAGTTCTCCGCGTTCTGGACGCCCTTCAGACCGACGAGCTCTGCCCCTGCAACTGGCAGAAGGGTGACGCGGTCCTCTAAGATGGCACTCCAGTCACTTGCGGATGTTTCCTGGCCCGATTACGCCCGCGACCTGAAGCTCAACCTTCAGAACGTGTTGAAACAGACGGAATTGACCGATCAGCAGACCTGGGGAACGGCGGTGGCTTCGGCCATCGCCTCCCGGTGTCCGCAGCTGACTTCGGTGATTCTGGCTGAGGCCGCCACCAAGCTCGCCCCCGAAGCGCTGTCCGCCGCCAAGGCCGCCGCGGCCATCATGGGGATGAACAATATCTACTACCGGTTCCAGCACTTGAGCGGGAATGAGAAGTACTCCCAGATTCCCGCCCGGCTCCGGATGCAGGTGATCCGTTCGCACGGGTCCGACCCGGTCGATTTCGAATTGTGGTGTACGGCGGTCTCGGCGATCAACGGTTGCGGGACGTGCGTCGCGTCGCATGAGAATGTTCTTCGGGGCAAAGGTATGACGGAGGAGACCATCACGGCCGCCATCCGCATCGCCAGTGTCATCCACGGTGCAGCGGCTGTTTTGGACGCCGAAGCGGCGTTAGCTTAGTCAGCGCCCGCCTAATCACCGGCCGTCGAGCTACCGCCCGGCAACATCCGGCGGTTTGGCCGTCGCATCCGCCATCAGGTACTTGGAAAACCAGTACAACTGCCAATTCAGGCTCTCCACCAAGTGCTTGGGCTCGCCGGTTCTGGTCAAATTGTGGTTTTCCCTGGGGAAGATCACCAGTTCAGACGGTACCCCGTAATGCTGCAGAGCCCGGAACCACTGCTCGCCCTGTTCCAGTGGAACGCGGAAGTCGTTGTCGGAATGCAGCACCAAGGTCGGAGTCTTCACGTTTTTCACGTACTTGAGCGGTGAGGCCTCCCAATACTGGTCGAAGTGGTCGAAGAGGAATCCTTGGAAGTCGTCCTCATGGCCATAGGCCCCGTCGCGCGTGCCGTCGTCGCTGATGAAATTCGAGATGCTGCGGAGGGTTACGGCAGCTTTGAAGCGGTTCGTGTGTCCGACGATCCAATTCGTCATGTAGCCGCCGTAGCTCCCGCCCGTAACCCCCAAGCGCTCCGTGTCGATCCAGCTGTTGGCTTTGAGCACCGTGTCAACGCCGGCCATCACGTCGGCGTAGTCCATTTTGCCCCAGTTGTTCACAATGCCCCGCTCAAATTCCGCGCCATAGCCCGTGGAGCCGCGCGGATTGCAGAAGAATACAGCCCAGCCTTTCGCGGCGTAGACTTGGAATTCGTGGTACCAATCGACTCCATACTGGCCTGCGGGACCGCCGTGGATACTCAGAACCATGGGATATTTCTTGCCCGGCTCCCACCCAGCGGCTTCACCAGAAAGCCGTCGACTTGCCACCCGTCGGTGCTCTTGTAGGGCACGCGCTCCACGGACGCGAGGTCCAAGTCGGCCCATAGTTTGGTGTTCAAATGTGTGAGCTGCCGTTCGCTGGAGCCGTCCGGGTTGGCCACGTAAAGGTCGTCGAGATGTCGGAAATCATTGGCGAGGTAGACCATTTTTCCGGAGCGCACCTCCGCCGCACGGACGGCCCGCTCACCAGACGTGACGGGCAGCACCCGGCGCGTGCCAGGGTCCACGCGGAACACGTGGTTCTGTCCCTTTACGCCGGTTTCGAAGCGAAGCTCGTTCCCGACCCAACCTAGAGCAGTTGGAATCAGATCCAGACCATCAGCCGCCAGTTTTGACTGACCCCCGCCAGCCGGCGCCATGTAAATCTTGGGCAATTCGCGTCGCCTCGTTTCGCCGGTGTAAGCGATCTGCGTGCCGTCCGGGGACCAGCGGGGCTGCGTGTCGTCGAATGCGTGGTCGGAAATCTTGGTCGGAGCTCCGCCGGTTGCCGCAATCACCCAAACGTCCTTGTTGTGCCCGCCATCAAACTCCTTGCCTGTCCGGTCCGACACGAATGCAATCCGGGTGCTGTCGGGGGACCATTGCGGGTCCAGATCGTTCCAGTCGTCTCCCTGTGTGATCTGTTTGGCCTCCCCGGTGCGCGCGTCGACCACGAAAATATGACTGCGCTTGTCGTCGAACCAGCCGGTGTCGTTGAATTTGTAGCCCAGGTGGCTGTAGTGGCGGACGTCACTGGTGCGTGGGGTGGTATCGCTCGGGCCGGTTTGGCTGAGCGCGGCGAATCGCGTGCCGTCTGGCGACCACTGGATGGCGCTGGCTCCGTTCCTGTTGTGGGTCAGCTGCATCGCCTCCCCTCCAGCCATGGGGAGTACGAAAATCTGCGGTTTGGCTCCCTCCTCGGTGCCGCGGCTGGAGAGGAATGCTAGCTTTGAGCCGTCGGGCGACCATCGCGGGGAATTCGCGTTGAATCCTTCGACGGTTAGCCGACGGGGGGCGGACTGGCCATCCGTGCCAATGGTCCAAATCGATGTCACCCGCCGGTTTCTGGCGCGGTCGACCGTGCTGTAGACATACGCGACTTGCCGGCCGTCGGGCGAGAGATGCGGATCGGAGATGTTCTCGAAGGCGAAGTAGTCCTCTGGAGTTAGCCCTCGTTTGGCAAATGCGGAGACAGCTAGGATCAGGAGCAGTGCGGGGCGGCGCATATTGCGTATAGTGTAGCGCTGCCCCACCCACTGGGCTCCCGTTGCGCAACCCGCAAACGTTCCGGATGTATCGTAGGATTTAGGATCTTCAGCATTGCAAAAAGTGGCGCGATTCCGATCCATGTTGACCGGTGCGGCATTCCTAGCCGGAGCACTCTGCTTCGCGCCTTGGGCCGCGTTCCCCCAAACGCCTCCGACGCCCCAATTTCGCGATATTTTGTACCTGAATTCGTACCACCCCGGCTATGCTTGGAGCGACTCGATTTACGATTCCGTAAAGCGGGAAATGGATTCGAGCAAGTGGAACACGCGCCTCTGGGTGGAATACATGGATGTAAAGCGGTTTTCCGGTCCCAAGGAAGACCAACGCTTCCGGGATTACCTCGCATCCAAGTATTCCGGGCATAAGTTCGACGTGGTTTTCACCTCGGACGACGACGCTCTGAAGTTCATGTTGGGTCCGGGCACCGAACTTTTCGGCAATGTGCCGGTTGTGTTTTGCGGCGTCAACGACCAGGATTTGGCCAGAAGCGTCCCTCGCGACCGGATGACCGGCCTCATGGAGGTTCTGGGCAGCAGCCGGATCCTCGACATTGCGATGCAGTGGCATCCCAAGGCGCAACACATTTGGGTGGTCAGCGATGCTACGGCCCTCGGCGACAACCAACGCCAAACGTTTGCGGGGATGGCCGCAGCCAGGCCGGACAAGAAGTTTACCTTCCTTGATGGTGCAAAGATACCCTTGGATACCATTTTGGACCAGATGCGACAGGTCCGCGGCGAGGACATTGTCATCCTCACCGGGTTTGCACGCGACAGTTCCGGTGGTTACATTGATTCCAAGGATGCGGAGAAACGGATTACCGCAGCTAGCGCAGCCCCGGTATACAGCCCGTCCATCAGCAATGTGGACCAGGGAATCGTAGCGGGCGGGACGCAGGGCGGAGCGGTTCATGGAATTGCGGCTGCAAAGCTGCTGCTCCAAGTCCTCGGGGGCAAACCTCCATCACAGATACCATTGGCCGTCGACTCCGGGACAACCTTTGTATTCGACTACGGAAGGCTGAAGGCGCTTGGAATTCCGGAAAATTGGGTGCCGCCGGGGAGCACCATCGCCAATCGCCCCACAACGTTGTTCGACCGATATCGGACAGAGATTCTGGGCGTCCTAATCTTCCTGCTGGCCCAGTCGGCCGTGATTGGGCTGCTGGTGAGCAATGTGTACCGGCGCCGCGTGGCCCAGATCAGCTTGGCCGCTGGGAATGAGGCTCTGAAGAGCCTGAACAAGTCCCTGCAGGAGGAGATTGGGCACCGGCAACGGACGGAGGAAACCCTCCGGACGGTGCGCGAGCAGTTTTGGCAGTCCCAAAAAATGGAGGCCGTTGGCCGTGTCGCGGGCGGCGTTGCGCACGACTTCAACAACCTTCTGACCGTCATCAACGGATTCGCGGGCTTGGCTCTTCGCAAAGCGGGGGAATCGAGCCCGTTGCGGGCTCATTTGGAACAGGTTCGGGTTGCCGGCGAACAAGCAGCCAGGCTCACACAACAGTTGTTGACCCTCAGCCGCCGGGAGGTGGTCAAGACCCGGACCATTGACTTGCGCCAAACCTTGACGAACACGCTTGCAATGCTGCGGCGGGTGCTGCCCGAGAACATCAACATGACAACGCGCTTGCCGGATGGCCATGTCCTTGTCGATGCCGGGCCGGGGCAGATCGAGCAGGTGCTGCTCAATCTTGCGGTGAACGCCCGCGACGCGATGCCGAACGGCGGCGATTTGGTCCTTGCTCTGCAGACTACGGAGCCGCTTGCCGAGGCAGTGGAGCTCAACGGGGCCCGTCCTGGCAGCTACGCGCAATTGTCGGTCACCGACACCGGGACCGGGATTGATGAGAAGACAGTCCCGCTGGTGTTTGAACCCTTTTTCACTACCAAGCCCGAGGGGCTGGGTACGGGCCTGGGTTTGTCAACCGTTTACGGAATCGCCAAACAGAACGGTGGCTGGGTGGATGTGCAAAGTCGGCTGGGCGAGGGCTCGGTTTTTACCCTTTGGCTGCCGCTGAACACTTCCAATGGGCCGGATATTGTGGTCCGCCCAACGGATCCTGCACGACCGCCCACTGTCGCGGCGGCAATAATTCTCGTGGTTGAGGACCAGAAGGCGGTCCGGGAACTAACGGTCGAGATTCTGTCCGACACTGGCTTTGAGGTATTGTCCAGCAGCAGCGGACTGGAAGCTTTGGCAGTCATTGAAAAGGGCGAAATCCCGATCGATCTTCTGCTGACCGATGTGGTGATGCCGACAATGGGCGGTCGGGAGTTGTCGGAGCGCGTCCTGAGGCTTCGGCCGCAATTGCGGATCCTATACATGTCGGGCTACCCGGAGGATGTTGTTGGCAGCAACGGGGTGACTCCCGGCGAATTGTCCTTCATCGCGAAGCCTTTCCAGCCTGCCGATCTTGTCGCCAAGGTGCGGCAGGTCTTGGCCGACGGCTAGAGTCCGAATTCGCGGGCGACCAACCCATAGGACCTTCGGCGGGCTTGATGGTCGAAGGTGTTTGTCACGATCAGGACCTCTTCCGCGTGGTACTCCCTTGCCACAGCCTCGATCCCCTCGCGGACCTTCGATGGTGAGCCGAGGATAAAGCGTCGCCCGACCGGGAGCAGCTCCATCGGCATTCCCTCGCCAGCCAGAAACGCCAAGGCGCGGTCCACCGGCGGCACCGGTATCGGGCGGCCCCGGAACAACATCAGCAGCATCATGCGGATGCTGGCGGAGAGGCCAATGGCCTCGTCATCCGTATCGGCGCAGATCGCGGATACGGCCACGATCTGTTTGGGCTGGGGTAGACGGCGGCAGGGCTGGAATTGGTCGGTGTAGTCGAAGGCGCAGGTGGAGCCGTAGGGGTTGATGAAGTCGGCGAAGGCGTAGGGGAGTCCGGCGGCGGCGGCCCATTCGGCGGATTGGGGGGAGGAGCCGAGGAGCCACAAATCGGGTGCCTCAAAGGGGCTTGAATCCAGGTAGCCCATCAGCTCGTGGAGTTGCTCGGGGAAATCGTCCAACGGTGCCAGTCGCTTGTCCCGGCGCAGGGCATGGGCAATGGTTGGGCTGGTTCCGGCGGCGCGTCCGATGCCCAAATCGATGCGGTCGGGGAAGAGCGCCGCCAGCATCTGGAACGTTTCCGCAACTTTCAACGGGCTGTAATGCGGCAACATGATGCCGCCGGTGCCCACGCGTATCCGTTTGGTGGCCGCCGCAACCGGGCCCACCATCACCTCCGGGCTGGTGCAAGCCAGCGAGGCGGTGCCCAGTGTTCGGGGCGGGTGGTGCTCGGCTAGCCAGTAGCGGTGGTAGCCAAGTTCATCGGTGAGTCGGGCGAGGTCGAGGGTGTTTCGCAGTGCGTCGCCATTGCTGCGGCCCTCGGGGATGGGCGATTGGTCGAGGACTCCGAGGCGCAGTGGCATGTCTTCAGTTTCACCTGTGCGGGCATTCGCACCGGGTCGGTACAATGGAAGAAATGTCCATGGTCGTAGTTGGCTCCGTCGCATACGACGGCGTCGAAACCCCTCACGGTAAAGTTGACCGCATGCTTGGCGGCGCTGCCACCTATATCGCGCTCTCCGCGAGCTTTTTCACCAAGCCGAAGATCGTCGCGGTGGTTGGCGACGATTTCGCCCAGGAAGACACGGATCTGCTCGCCTCGCGCGGCATCGATCTGGAAGGTCTGGAGCGGGTTCCGGGCAAATGCTTCTTCTGGGCTGGGAAATATTCCCCCGACATGAACGACCGCGAGACGCTGGTCACGGACCTGAACGTTTTCGCGGACTTCAGCCCGAAGTTGCCGGACGCCTACAAGACGACCCCCTACCTGCTGCTGGGCAACATCCAGCCCGCATTGCAGAAAGTGGTGCAGGACCAGATGGACGGTACCTCGCTCAAGCTGGTTGGCGGCGACACCATGAATTACTGGATTGGTGCGTTCCGGGAAGAGCTGTTGAAGACGATCGCGGGCTGGGATTTCCTGCTCATCAACGATGGCGAAGCGCGCATGCTGTCCGGCGAGACCAACTTGAAGAAGGCTGCCGCCAAGATCATGGAAATGGGTCCGAAGACGCTGGTGATCAAGCGCGGCGAATACGGCGCGATCCTGTGGCGTCCAGAAGGGCATTTCATGGTCCCGGGCTACCTGCTGGAGGACGTCTTCGATCCCACGGGTGCAGGCGATTGTTTCGCGGGCGGCTTCATGGGGTACTTGGCGGGCCAGGGCGTTGATATCAGCAGCCCGGACGCCGACCACAACGAAATCCGCCGGGCCGTGATCTACGGGTCCGTGATGGGCAGCTTCTGCTGCGAACGCTTCGGCGTCGACCGCTTCCGCACGCTTACCCGCGAGGAAATCGATGGCCGGTTCGAAGAATTCAAAGCGTTCACGTCCTTCTAAATTCAAGGCGTCAGTCGGCGGGGCGGGCCAAGTGTTGGCCTGCTTTGCCGTTTGCTGCGCCGTAATGGTGGTTGCGGTCTATTATTTCCAAGCCACCGGGGCGACGCTGTATTCGGGCGACGCCGAGGCGCATCTGAACATCGCCCGGCGCGTGGTGGATTCCCGCACGCCGGGCTGGGCGCAGCTGGGGACTACCTGGCTTCCGCTGCCGCATCTGCTGATGTTGCCGTTTGTCCGCTACGATTCACTGTGGATGACGGGTTTGGCCGGGGCGATTCCGTCGGCGATTTTGATGTCCCTCGCCGCCGCTTTTCTTTTCGCCACGGTGCGCCGCGTGCTGGATGGAACGCTGCCGGCAATGGTCGCCAGTGCGGTTTTCCTGCTGAATCCCAACATTCTGTACCTCGGGTCCATCCCGATGACAGAGGCCTCCTCGTTCGCCTCCATGATGGCCTTGCTTTATTGCACCACGGTTTTCGGGGAGACGCAGAGCTGGATTTCGGTAGTCGGCGCGGGACTCGCGGCGTTTGCGGGCTCCTGGTCCAGATACGAAACCTGGTTCCTGCTGCCCTTCGCGGGAATGTATATCTTGGTCATGGGCCGTGAACGGCGTTGGGCTGCGGCGGCAATTTTTACTGCAATCGCTGGTGCCGGCCCTGTGTCGTGGTTTGTCCACAACTGGTGGTATTTCGGCGACCCACTCTATTTCTATCGTGGTCCGTGGTCGGCCAAGGCGATCCAGGGTGCGCATCCATATCCGGGTCGCGGCGATTGGCGCTTGGCCGCGCTGTATTTTTACGAGGCGGGGAAATTGGTGGCCGGGTTGCCCGCCTTGCTGATAGGAGCTGTCGGCGCGGCGGTGGCGTGTTCCAGCCGACGGGCGGTGTGGCCCGTCGCCATGGTGGTGCTGCAGCCCGCGTTTTACGTCTGGAGCATCCATTCCTCCGGGACTCCTGTTTTCGTCCCGCATTTGGAACCCCATGGCTGGTACAACATCCGGTACGCCACGGCGTTTGTGCCTTTGGCGGCAGTGGGCGCGGCGGCTGTTTCGCGTTTTGGACGCCTTGCCGCCGCCGCAGTCCTTGTGACCGTGTTCGCGCCGTTTGCCTGGTACTGGCGCAAGCCTCCGATTGTGCTGGAGGAAGCCGCACACAATTCCGAAGGCCGCCGGGAGTGGACTGCGAAAGCCGTAGCTGTGCTCCGGGCGCAGTCCGGGCCGGGTGACACGTTTTTCACCAGTTTCAACGATCTGACAGCGATCTACCGCACCTTGGGGGTCCCGTTGCGGAACACACTCACCGGCGACAACAATCCCCAGTTCTTCATGGCGCAAAACCGGCCGGAAATGTTCCTTTGGGAGGAGTTCGCGGTCGCAATGGGCGGGGACACGGTGCAGGGGATCGTGGAAAATACTTATTTGAAGGGCCCGAAGTACGATTTGGTCCAGAGGATCACCGTCAAGGGCCAGCCGTCGATTGAAATTTTCCGCAGACAACGCTTTCCCAACCCAACACCATTACCGGACACACAATGAAAATCCCATTCGCCAAGCTGCACGGTGCCAAGAACGATTTCCTGCTGACGGATCTGGCCGATGCGCCATCCGAGGGTCTTCCTGAAATTGCCGTGGCGATTTGCGACAGGCTCACCGGGGTCGGCGGTGACGGCTGGATGCTGGTGGACCGGACGGCGGGACCCGACTACGACGCGTCCATCCGGTTGTTCAACTCCGACGGCAGCGAGCCCGAAATCTCCGGCAACGGTACCAGGTGTGCGGCGGCGCTGCTTTT
This sequence comes from uncultured Acidobacteriia bacterium, assembly GCA_903925015.1. Taxonomy (GTDB): domain Bacteria; phylum Acidobacteriota; class Terriglobia; order Bryobacterales; family Bryobacteraceae; genus BOG-234. The sequence goes on along the minus strand of CAIYDY010000067.1, from coordinate 3,646 downwards.
GCGGGACATTCCCGATGCCGCCGGGATTCGGATTCGTACCGCAGCCGGCGTGAAGCACCTGCGCGTTGTGGGCCGCAGCGGATTGGAAGTCATGTTCGAAATGAATATGGGGAGCATCCGGGTGCTGGAGCTATCGGCGACGGTGCAAGGTCGCGACGCCGTGCTGGTGGATGCCGGAAATCCACAGTGCGCGATGCCGATTGCGGAGTCCGAAGGTGATTTCGACTTCGAATGGCGCGCAGTTGGCAAAGCGGTGGAGTGGGACCAGAGGTTCCCGAAGAGGACGAACGTGTCGTTCATCCGGAAAGTTGACCGGCACACGATTGATGTCCGGTTCTGGGAGCGCGGGGCTGGCGAGACGAAGAGTTCGGGGACGGGCTCTACCGGCGCTGCGGTGGCTGCGGTTGCGCGCGGACTCGTCGAGAGCCCCGTGACCGTGCTGACACCCGCAGGTCCGTTGGCGTTGCGTATGGAAGCGGAGGGGGTGTTCCTGACGGGCCCGGCAGAGTTGGTGGCCGAGGGCGTATTTTGGTGCCGGTGAGTGCTGCATTACAATACCGTTGGCGTTTCTTTACGTCGGCTTCATCGATTCCGGGGTAACTTCGGGGTTCCGCGCGGCATCCATTATGAAACGGGTCCCGATTCCAGAATGAAAAAATACCAATTGTTGGCGCTTGGAGCGCTGTGTCTTGCCCAAGCCTTGCACGGGCAGTCGGACGTCCAACTGTCGGATGTCGCAGAAGCTCCCGAACCCCAGGCGGCGAACGCACAGGCAGCAGCACCAGCCACTGTCGAACCGGATAAGCGCGCCTACGGCGTGTTGCCCAACTACCGTACTGCCGAACTGGGCGCAGTGTACACACCCATTACGGTGAAACAGAAATTCACGATTGCGAGGAAGGACTCCCTCGACTGGCCATCCTACTTCACCGCCAGTATGTTCGCCGGCATTTCGCAACTGAACAACAGCAATCCCTCGTTTGGGCAAGGGATGGCGGGTTTCGGAAAACGGTATGGAAGCTCGGCGCTGGATCAGGTCACGGGGAATTTTCTCACAGAAGCGGTCATGCCCAGTCTGCTGCACCAGGACCCGCGCTATTTCCGCAAAGGCAAGGGCTCCACGGCATCGCGGCTGCTCTATGCGGCCTCGCGTTCCGTGGTCGCCAAGAGCGACAAGGGCAACTGGACGTTCAATGCGTCGGAATTTCTGGGCAACGGGATGGTGGCATCGCTGGGCAACCTGTACTACAAGGACGACCGCGGCTTCAGTCCCACGATGCAGCGGATGTTTTCGCAGATCCTGACGGATTCGCTTTCGCAGTGCCTGAAGGAATACTGGCCGGACGTCAAAGCCTTCATGGAGCGGCGCAAGGCGCGAAAGGCCGCCGCAAGGTCCGCGACGCCGTAACTGTCTACTTTCGACCTGCCACGGTACCATAAATACTTGGGCAACATACTCCAAAACCTCCCCTCCGGCGAGCGCGTCGGCCTTGCTTTTTCCGGCGGTCTTGACACCAGCGCCGCTATTCACTGGATGCGCGAGAAGGGCGCAATCCCGTATTCGTACACGGCGAATCTGGGCCAGCCCGACGAGCCCGACTACGACGACATTCCGCGCCGGGCGTTGGAATACGGCGCTGAGAAGGCAAGGCTGATCGACTGCCGCTCGCAGTTGGTGGCCGAGGGCATCGCGGCTCTCCAAGCCGGGGCGTTCCACATCTCCACCGGCGGCGTGCACTATTTCAATACCACCCCCATCGGGCGCGCCGTTACGGGCACCATGCTGGTGGTGGCGATGAAAGAGGACGACGTCCACATCTGGGGTGACGGCAGCACATTCAAGGGCAACGACATCGAGCGTTTCTACCGGTACGGGCTTCTGGCGAATCCCGCCCTCCGCATCTACAAGCCTTGGCTCGACCAGACCTTTATCGATGAACTGGGCGGCCGCAAGGAAATGTCGGAGTACATGGTCAGCCGCAAGCTCCACTACAAGATGAGCACGGAGAAGGCGTACTCGACTGACTCCAACATCTGGGGTGCGACGCATGAGGCCAAGGATCTGGAGTACCTCAACCGGGGCGTGAAGATCGTCGAACCGATCATGGGCAAGGCGTTCTGGCGTCCGGAAGTGGATATCCAGCCGGAAACCGTGACGGTGCGGTTTGAGGAAGGCCAGCCGGTTGCACTGAACGGAATCGAGTATCCAGACCCCGTCGCTCTCGTGTACGAGGCCAACGCCATTGGCGGACGGCACGGGCTGGGCATGTCCGACCAGATCGAGAACCGGATCATCGAGGCGAAGAGCCGCGGGATCTACGAGGCACCCGGTATGGCGCTGCTGTTCATCGCGTATGAACGGCTGGTGACGGGCATCCACAACGAGGACACGCTGGAGCAGTACCGGATCAACGGCATGAAGCTGGGCCGGTTGCTGTACCAGGGTCGGTGGTTTGACTCGCAGTCGATGATGCTGCGGGAGACCGCCCAGCGGTGGGTGGCACGTGCGATCACCGGAGAGGTGACCGTGGAACTGCGGCGCGGCAACGACTATTCGCTTCTGGACACCGTGAGCCCGAACCTCACTTACAAGCCGGAGCGGCTGACGATGGAAAAAGGCGCGTCGACATTCTCGCCGCAGGACCGGATCGGGCAGTTGACGATGCGGAATCTGGATATCGTGGACACGCGCGAGAAGTTGATGATTTACATGAAGTCGGGATTGATCGGGCCGGGAAGTGGCGGGTCGATGGGGATGTTGACAGGGGGCACCGACGGGGAGTAGCTGAAGGTTCGGGACAAACTGGGCAATCACTTCGAGGGCTTCCACCAGCGGTGCCCCTGTGTTCAGGATGCAGATTGTTCTGGATTCTCGATCCGACGCCACAGTACGGCGACAAGACGCAAAATAGGGGCGACCGTGGACCAACGGCCGCCCCTTCCTTTTGCCCTGCGGGAAAACTACTTCTTGAAGTCGTTGCCGGCGCGGGTGATCGCGTGGCAGCCCTGGCAGGTCGGTCCGACCTTCGCCATGGCGGTTTCGTCGCCACCACCAACAGCCTTGGCGGCGTCACGGGCGGTTTCGGCGAACTTCTGCGCATCGGCATTGTGCTTGCCGGCCCAGAACTTGGCCATGTCATCAAAGGCGCTGGCCATCTTTTCGGAGTTTGCCTTGATCGCGGCGGCGTCCTTTTCGGTCACGGCCTTGCGGAGGGCGCCATTGGCACCGGCACCGGCCTTCATCATGGTCTGGTACGAGGCGAGCTCATCCTGGGCGACCAGTCCGGCGGCGCAAAAAAGAGCAACGGAAATGAAAATTGAGATTTGACGCATGGCATAAGGATATCGCGTCGCGCCCCTGAGCGGTAGAGCGCTTGACGTAAATGTACAATTTATAATTCATGGCCAGACTTGGGTACTCCACCATCACACCAGAGACGCCCGAGATCAATCCCCGGCACGCCGCATTCCGGCTGGAGATCAAGGAATCGGGGATCCACCGCTACGGCGTCTACGCGCTGGAGGACATTCCGGCGAAGCGCAAAGTGATTGAATACACGGGCGAGAAGCTCAACCGCCAACAGACCAAGGAGCGCCAGAACCAGCATGGCCAACTGGTCTACATGTTCACGCTGAACTCGTATTG
>CAIYDY010000066.1 GCA_903925015.1 uncultured Acidobacteriia bacterium | reverse complement strand
GGTTGGATTGCCGGTTGCGCGTTGAGTGGGTGGGATGCTGGTTGCGCCGCTGTACCTGACCTCCTGCTCCCTCCGTGGTATGCGATTCGGCCAGTGAACTGTCCTGCGCTTCCCCCAACTGGACTTGGGGCAACGTTTCGTTACAATCGAACTTTGGGCCACGAGCGCACTTTATCCGGATCTCCTTATGCCTGCCAAGTATAGGTTCACTCCCGCAGAGCGGTTTGCAGTAAGGGACGCGCACGGACACATCTGCTTCTTGTGCCGGCTACCTTTTGGAGACTATCGCGATTGGGAGGTCGATCACCTTATTGCCGAGAGTACGACCGCAGACGAACTTGCCAAGCTGAGCAGGTCGCTGGCGCTCCCAGCCGATTTTGAACTGAATAGCTTTGAAAACTGGGTCCCCGCGCACCGCGCTTGCAATAATCGAAAGCGTAGTAGAAACTATAGCGCACCGATGTTTTTAGTATTTCTCGAAGAAGCTCGGAAGGCCGCGCCACTGGGCCGCAAGAAAGCTGCCGCATTCAAGAAGGCACCAAAATTCGAGAAGGTCATTGCGGAGCTCGAGACGTTCGGTCACGACGTGCTAGCTATCTCCGAGAATCGAGAAAGGATCCTCGCAATTATGGCTCAGTACTCACAGCCAACGTTTGCCGAAAGCACTACAGGGGAAGTCTATGAGCTGCCACTTGCAGACGATAGGTCTCAGGCCTTCGCGCTGATGACCCTGACCGACTCGCTGACCCCTGGATGGAGCGTGCGTAGCTCAAACGGCCATGTTACCTTCGTCCAACACGAAAGCGGTCGATTCGGGTACACGACAAGCGAGCCACGTCCGGATTCCAGCTGGTTTTGCGGAACCTGCGGCCAGACGGGGATCTGGCACGGTGCTCGCTGTATGCGCTGCGGGATGCTTGGAGACGACTGAAGAGTCTTTGCGCTGTCCGAGATGCCCAGTCAGTATGTCACTGCATTCGCACGGGAGGGCTTCGGAAGGCCGCCTCAATCACTGGCCTTTTAGCCACGCCCCGCTTCCACGCCACCACGGCAAGCCGCCCCAAGCAACACCGATTTCCGAGGTGCATGGTGCGTCCGCCGGAAGGGGATCGGCAGTTGGATTCGCCGTGGATGCATTGGGGTCGGCAACATTGGCGAAGAATGCCTACGGCACCATCCGTGGTGCCGTCGATGAGCAGTCGGCACGCATCTTGCGACCTGCACGCCAACATCGTGAAACTGCGATAGGATCTGCATGGGATCGAGCGCGATCCCAGTGCCAGCCAACACCATGGCGCTCGGCGGAATTGGCGGGGCCGCGCCGAGCTGAGCGACAATGGATTATGCAGGAAGTCATTACACGCGATCCTGAAGTGATGCACGGGAAGCCTGTATTTCGCGGGACCCGCGTCCCAGTGCAGACCCTGTTCGACTACATCGAAAACGGTGAATCGCTCGGCGACTTTTTGGAAGGTTTCCCGACAATCAGCCGAGAGCTTGCCGTCCAAGTTCTGGAGGAATGCAAGGAACTTCGCCTGGCCCGAGTTTGAGGCACCATCCGCCCAATGAAAATCCTTCTGGATGAGTGCGTTGACCAAAAGTTGCGTCTCGCGTTTGGCAAACATGACTGTCAAACCGCGATGTACGCAAGGCTGGCAGGCCTCAAGAATGGCGCGTTGCTCGCTGCGGCTGAAGCTGCCAATTTCGAGGTCTTAATTACCGTTGACCAGGAGATTCCGTACCAGCAGAATCTTGACGGCCGTCGGATTTCGATCCTAATTCTCTGCGCCGCCACCAACCGCCTTGCGGACTTGACGCTTCTGGTGGCAGCTGCGCTAGACGCCTTGGATTCAATAGAGCCCGGTCAAGTCATCAGACTCAGCTAAGGCAGTTTGGATTCGGACACCCCCGTTTCGCTTGTTTCTGTGGATCTAGCACCAACGCCGCAGGCTCCCGGCAACCATTGCATCCCGCGACTCCGACCTGTATACTGAACCACATGGTTCAGTATTGCCGGCCCAACTTGGATGCCGCGTTCGGTGCGCTCTCGGACGCAACCAGACGTGGCGTCTTGGAGCAACTCGGGCGTGCCGACGCTTCGATCACGGTCCTTGCCGAGAGGTTCCAGATGACCCTCACGGGCATGAAGAAGCATGTGGGCGTGCTGGAGCAGGCGGGGCTTGTCACCACGGAGAAGGTCGGGCGCGTGCGGACGTGCAGGCTCGGTGTCCGAGGATTGCAGGAAGAGGCCGCGTGGATCGAGAGGCAGCGCCAGCTCTGGGCCGCGCGGTTCGACGGGCTGGACGTTGTGGTCGAGGAATTGAAACAGAAGGAGAAAGTCAATGGACGAAATAAACGCAAGTGAGGCCACACAAATGAAGAATCCTACTGCAGTGGAGCGGAAGTCGGGGCGCGAACTCGTAGTTACTCGCAGCGTCAACGGTCCCGCGCATCTCGTATTCGAGGCGTGGACCAAGGCGGAACTATTCAGGAGGTGGTGGGTACCGAAGTCGTTCGCAGTGAACCTGCTCTCCTGCGATCTGGATGTGCGGGTTGGAGGCGGGTATCGTTTGGTTTTTAGCCACGAGGGCTCGACCATGGAGTTCTTCGGCACGTATCTGGAAGTGACGCCGAACTCGCGCCTCGTTTGGACCAATGAGGAAGGTGATGGCGGCACCACGGTCACCACGGTCACCTTCGATGAAAGTGACGGGAGGACGCGGTTGGTCGTGCACGATCTGTATCCATCGACGGAAGCGCTGGACGCCGCCGTCGCCTCCGGATCGACGGGCGGGCTGCCCGAACAGCTGGATGCTCTCGACGAGCTGCTGCCGAGCCTGGAATGACACTTCGGGCTTGCCCGGACCTGATAGAATCGCAGTTTCCCCATGCTTTCCACCCGTAGATCCTTCGCCCGTAGATCCATCGCCGGAGCGGCCACCCTCGCTGGGGCGGCCGCCCAGTTTGCTTCCGCCCCGTCGGCGTTGGCGCAGCGCACTCCCCGCCCGCCGATGTGGCGGCCCAAGGTGGGCATTTTGGTGAATTACTCCCCTGCGAACGTCGCGTTCGCGAAGGAGGAGGGATTCACCAGCATCGGCTTCTGGGCGCAGAACAACACCAACTTGGCACCGGGGAAGATGACGGATGCGCAGCTGGACAAGATCAAGGCGGACCTGAAAGCTGTAAACCTGCACTGCTCCGTGCTGGGGGTGACCGCGAACCACATCGACCCGGATCCGGCCAAGCGCAAGGCGGTCAACGACCACACGGCGGGGGTGATCGAAATCGCGGGTCGGCTGGGCGTGCCGCATATCGGGACGATGTCGGGCAAGGATCCGGCCAAGAATCTGGCGGCACAGGCCGACGAGATCAAGCGGGTCTACGAGGAAAAGTATTTCCCACTGTGCGAGAAGCACAACGTGAAGCTGGTCTGGGAGCCATGGCCGGAGGGTCCGAACGTGGCGACGGGGCCGGTCGGGTATGAGGCACTGTTCAAGGCGCTGGGCGATACCAATCATGTTGGGATTCAGTTCGATCCTTCGCATTACATCCGCCAGTGGATGGACCCGTACCAGGCGGCGCGCGACTGGGTATCGAAGATTTACGACGTCCATTTGAAGGACACCGAGATCAAGTACCAGGTGCTGGCGAAAACCGGCATCAATCCGCCCGCGCCGGCGAGCTGGTTCCGCTACCGGATTCCGGGGCAGGGGCAGATCGACTGGCCGAAGTTCTTCACCGTACTGCAGGATGTGGGCTACGCGGGCGCGATGAACATCGAGCACGAGGATGACACGTACCGTCCCGGCTATGTGGGCGACGATATCAATGATGGGTACAAGACCGGCTTCCGGGTCGGACTGCGGTTCCTGAAGCAGTACGTTCCGGTTTAGCCACAAGTTCCCGGCTCGTCCGGGAAGCCAGATCCCCCGGGTCAACCGACCAATCTAAGTTAACCTTGCACGGATTCGGCCCGGGGGTCTGCCTAAGACACGAGGAATGCGATGACGACGGATGGATTCATAGGTGTGTGGGACCACGGCGGCTGGGCCGTGTTTGTGACGGCGTCACGTGACGGCAAGCTGCTCGACCGTCGGCGCGTCGAACTGGTGGACGGCGAGCTGCCGAAGATTCCACACCACAGCGAGGGGAAAGTGCTTCCGATCGACGAAGCGGTTGCACTGGTCGAGCTTGTCCGGGAGTCGGCGCAACGGCACTCGCGGCTGGCCTTGGATGCTGTTGCTCTGGACGTCCCCGTGCGGATCGCGGGAGTTGCCCTGCGCCGTTGCCAGCCGCTGCCGCCGACAATCGCCGAGCGGATCACGGATTACAGGGCCAGCAACGTCGCCGATTGGGTGATGTACCGGAACGCAATCGCCGGCGCTGCCGAAGACCGGGGGTGGGCCGTCCACTGGTACGACGCGAAAACGGTTTTCACCGCCGCTGGTGAGGTGCTGGGCGTTGCCGATGGCGATGGCTACTTCCTCGGGCTCAAGGCGTCGGTTGGCGCACCGTGGGACAAGGATCACCGCGTTGCGATGGCGGCAGCGGTGGTGGCCGCCGCCGACCACGGGAAACGTTAGCGAACTTCGAGCTGGATCAACTTGTCCTTGCCGGATGCCGATGGCGGCGGGACAGGAGGAATGGTTTGCGGCGAACGCCAGAAATCCATGTAGGACGTGTAGTGCACGCACGCCACCGTGCATCGCGGGGCGCAGCCTTTTTCCGTGATGAATTCGCGGTTAATGTCCGCCGTGGTGTACTCGGCCAACGGCTTGCCCGGATATCCGCGCTGCTGCGAGCAGTAATGCACCAGCCCATCCTCGCAGATATACAGGTAGCGGGCACCGGCCCGGCACTTCCACTTGTTTTCCTTGCCGTGGGCGATGTTGTCCTGGAAGTAGTTCAACCGGGCGTAGTTCTTCTTGCCCATGTCGCGCACTTGCAGGTAGATGTGCTGCTCGTCCTCGGAAAGCGGCTGGAGCTGGCCATCGCCATCGTGGATGATGCCAACCGTGGAGGTAAAGCCCAGTTCGACCGCGCGCTTGGCCACCACGATCGCGTCGTGGGGGTTGTGGATGCCGCCGCCGACCACGGAATTGATGTTCACATGGAATTCGGCATGCTCGGCCAGCCATTGCAGGCGCAGGTCGAGCGTTTTCAGACTTTTTTTCGAAACGTCGTCGGGCGTGACATTGTCGATCGAAATCTGCATGTGGTCGAGTCCGGCGCGGTTCAGGCGCTGGATGCGGTCCACGTTCAGCAGATAGCCGTTCGTGATCATGCCCGCAATGGCACCCGTTTTGCGGATGCGGCGGATCAGATCGTCAAGATCCGGGTGCAACAGTGGTTCGCCACCGCTGAAGGATATGACGCTGGTGCCCAACTTTCCCAGCAAATCGATGCGGCGGACCATCTCGTCGGTCGGCACCGGCTTGGAGAAATCATCGTACTCGTTGCAATAGGTGCACGAAAGGTTGCAGCGCCGGGTGGGGATAATGTGCGCCAGAACCGGGTGGCTGGTGGATGCGACACCGCTGGCCACCATACCCCATTCCCGGACACGACGGGTGGCGGCAAGGGCGTTTCTTCGCACCAGTGTTCCAAAACTGGACATAGACGGCAAGCTTTCATTAGACCATACGTCCAAAACAGCACGATTACGGGTTCATGACCGTCCCGTTGCCGCTAGCGCGGGAGCGGGGCCGACGGGTCGGTGGTCATGGCGAAATCGCCGGTCCCCTTGGTGTCGACAAACTCTATGAGGACATCGTTGCCGACTCCCGAGATGAATTTGTAGCGCCACAGGTGGCTGGCCGCTTTACCCGTGGTCGCGGCATGGGACTCAATCTGATCGGGCGGGCCGTAGGTGATGTAAATTCGACCGCGGTCGGTCTTCCATCCAGCGAGGCCTGGACCGGTTCTGAAGCGTTGGTTGGCGGCGGCGATCCGGCGGTAGTGCTCCTCCTTCATCTCGTTGGCGGCGGTGCCGGGCGTGGGGTCGCGACGCAGCCAGAACTGCTCGATGAATTTTTCACGCTCCTCGTCGGAGGCCAGCTTGAGGAACGCCGCGCGCTCGTCGCTGCGGACAATATAGGCCACGTCCTCGTTGATCCATTTGAGCCAGGGTGAATCCTGGCCGGCTGTTACCCCGTTCGGGGTTGGCTGCTGGGGGGCGGGCAACGCGATTACGGCGAACGCAATGGTTAGGGTGAGTACCGCAGCCGGGAGAACCGAAGGGACCGAGCGGGTCGAGTTGGGGTAGAGCAGTCTGCTGATTCGTTGCATGAGTAATCCTCCTGTAGCCGCAGGTACCGTGGGTGGTGTCCAGCGGGATTGTTCGAGAGCGGCGAGCGCTTTGGCGTACTCCAAGCGGTCGCCCCGTGCCGCGATGACGGCGTCGTCGCAGCAGTTTTCGCGTTCCTGGCGGATCACGGAAGAGATCCACCAAACAGCTGGGTGGTGGAAGAGCAAACCCTCCGCCAAGGTTTGTAAGAGATTGGCCAGATAGTCCCGGCGGGCGACATGGGCCAGTTCGTGCAAGACGATTGCCTCGACCTGGCCCACCGGCATGGACGCCAGCATCCCTACGGGCAGAAGGATTACCGGACGAGCCCATCCGATCACGACGGGAACCCGGGCCAGGGCCGACTCGAGGAGTCCCACCGGCGTCGACATACCAATGAGTGCCCGCAGGGCCTCCAGTCGGCGGACCCAAACACCGCTGGGGAGGCAGGTGCCCCGTTTCATCATTCGGCGCGTTGCAAGCCACGACGCCGCTTGGAAGAGGTAGTAGCCGAGCGCGCCGAGGATCCAAAGGGGGGATATCCAGGGGGCGAGGATGTCGAGCGGGCTTGGGGAGATGTTGAGATCCCCTGCTTCCGCCGGTGGCCGGAGGGATAGGCGCAGTGGGGAGGGGTCCGCGCTGTGGCTCGTCGGCCGCATCTGGATTGCCAGAGTGGCGGCAAAAGCAAGAACAGCTGCCAGTAGCGCAATGTAGGCGGCCAGGTAGTGGGATCGCGCCTCGCGGATCGGTAACAGAACCACCATTAGGCACAAGGCAATGAGTGAGCATTGCCAAAGCGAGTGGAGAAGTGTCCACGCGAGGGCGTTCGTCAGCGGAGTTTCCAGAAGACTTTGAAATGCGCTCATTTCGTTGGCCCGTCGTTTTCGTATCGGTTCAGCATCTCCCGAATTTCGGCAAGTTCCTCCGGGGAGACGCGCCGCGCCGAAAGCGCACCCTGCACGAAGCGAGCGGCGGAGCCTTGGAATGCGCGTTCCAGGAGGTCTCCCGCAAGCTGCCTTTCAGTGGCAGCCTGGGGTGAGGCGGGGGCGTAAACGTGTGCGCGCTGTTCCTCGTTCCGCACCACTAGGCCTTTTTCGGCCATGATTTGCAGGGTTTTCAAGACTGTGGTGTATTGGGTCGGCCTGCGGGCCGTGGCGATGTCGTGGATCTCGCGGACAGTGGAAGGGCCCCGGCTCCAGAGGATTGTCAGCAGGTCCAGTTCGGCGTCGGTGGGGCGCGGCAGCATCTACGAAGATCTTACTACGATGTTATTCGTATGTAAAGTGTCAAGGTTGTAGAAACCACGGATTTATGATCGTCACGCCGCATCCCTCAAAGTCCGCCTCGTTTCGAGTGGCGAGGGAGGCCAGCCAAGTTTGGCTTATAGATGCGATCATGGCATCGGACTGGCCAATCGGTCGACCCTGCGCTCTCCGTTGGCTCACTATTTTCGCGTAGGCTCCCGCTGCGCGATCATCGAACGGAAGTATGTGCCCTTTGAACTCATCTTCCAGAATCCGGCCAATAGTGTAGGCCAACTCCGACCGGCGCCTGCCCGCCGGCAGGAATTCTACGCCGAGCAGAAGTTCCGCTTGCGTAATGCTGGTAATGTATGCGGCTTCCCGGGGCAGGCCCGAAAGCCAATCCATTACCTCGGGGGACGGCGCCGGTTTTAGAACCTCCGAGACCACGTTGGTGTCCAGAATGGTCATTCGAAAACCGGCGGCTCTGGAACCGGCTCTCGCAACGGCAGTTCGAGCTCCACCCCGCCGAGCGGCAGGATGTGGCGTCGAATTCTTTCACCCAGATTCAGGAGAGGGGGGGCTGGCCGGTTCAAGCTGGAGCGCAAGATTTCACGGGCCTCCTCCTCCATCGAGCGACCGTTCTTCGCGGCCTGGACCCGAAGGGATTGCTTCAGTGCGTCGTCCAAGCGACGAATTGTGATCGCTGCCACGCACCAATGATAGCGTGGCAATGATAGCGTGGCAATGATAGCGTGGCAATGATAGCGTGGCAATGATAGCGTGGCAATGATAGCGTGGCAATGATAGCAATGCAATCACCAGAGCCTACAGCCGGTTGATGATCGCCGCCACATAACCCGCACCGAAACCGTTGTCGATGTTGACCACGGTCACGTTGCTTGCGCAGCTGTTCAACATCCCCAGCAAAGCCGCCAAACCGTGGAAGCTGGCCCCGTATCCGACACTGGTGGGCACGGCGATCACGGGTGCGGAGACCATGCCGCCGACAGCGCTGGGCAGTGCGCCCTCCATGCCCGCGCAGCAAATCACGACCCTGGCTTCCATCAGGAGGGTACGGTTCTGGAGCAGGCGGTGGATGCCCGCAACGCCCACGTCTTGGATCGAAATCACCTCGTTGCCCATGGTCTCGGCCGTAACTTGCGCCTCCTCGGCCACGGGGATGTCACTGGTGCCCGCACAAACGACGGCGATCTTGCCCTTTCCCGTGATGGTGCGGTTGCGCCAAAAGCGGATCGCCCCGGACATGGGGAAATACTCGGCCTCGGGCAGTTCCCGGACTACCCGCTCCGCCATCGCCGGGTTGGTCCGGGTGATCAGGACGTTCTCCGAACGCTCCAGTAGCTTTCCGGCAATCGCCACCACTTGGTCCGCCGTCTTGCCGAGGCCGAAGACCACCTCCGGCATGCCGTGGCGCAGGGCGCGGTGGTGGTCCACCTTGGCGAATCCCAGGTCCTCGAACGGCATATGCCGCACGCGTTCCAACGCGGCATCGACGCCGGTGGCACCGCTCCGCACATCCTCCAGCAAACTACGCAACTGCTCTTCGTTCATCTTGTTCCTAAAAAGAAATCGTGGTTCCCAGGCGGACACCGTGCTTTGCCGCGTCGCCCCCGTTGATCTCCAACACGAACTGGGCACCAACACGGCCGCCGTAGGTGGGGCACTTGCCGGACTCGCCCAGGCAGGGCTCGGCGTTCTCCACCAACTCGACCACCTTCCGGTCGCTGCCGATGAAAACGATGTCGAGGGGCAGGTTTACGTTGTGCATCCAGAAAGGCATGGCTTGGGGCACGGGATAGACGAACAGCATGCCGGCGTCGTGGTCCAACTTGGTGCGGTACATCATGCCGATTTGCTGCTGCACGGGCGTTGTCAGCAATTCGGCATGGATTTCGAATCCGTCTGGCAGGCGGAGGCGCGAAAGAGCCTCGCCACCGGCGCTGTCACCCTTCGGCGACTGGTCGGCACCGCACCCGGACAGCAACAAAACGATCAGCACCGGAACCCACACTCTGCGCATCCGATAAAATGGTATCGTCCTACCACGAATGTTCCTGAAGCGCCTACGACTCACCTTGGAAATGATCCGGTTCGAGCACTCCGTGTTCGCGCTGCCGTTCGCGCTGACGGGCGCATTGCTGGCGTTCCGGGAAAGCGGCACCTTCGTATCTGGGGGATTCCGCGTTCTGTGCCTGATTGTGCTGGCGATGGTGGGGGCGCGCTCGGCCGCGATGGCCTTCAACCGCCTGGTGGATTCCGATATCGACGGGCGCAACCCGCGCACGAAGACGCGGCACATTCCCGCTGGCCTGCTTTCAAAAACCTTTGGGTGGGGTTTCACTGTCGCTTCCTCCGGAATTTTTCTGCTCGCGGCGTGGCTGTTGAACCCGCTCTGCTTCCAGTTGGCGCCCCTCGCGCTGGCAATCGTCTTCTCGTACTCCTTCACGAAGCGCTTTACAAGGATGTCGCACCTTGTGCTCGGTTTCGCGCTTGGCATTGCGCCCGCTGCTGCTTGGATTGCGGTCCGGGGCTCGCTCGATGCGCGGATTCTGCTTCTCACCGCCGCCGTGATGTTTTGGACGGCCGGCTTCGACATCATTTATTCCTGCCAGGACTACGAATTCGACCTTGAAAACGGCCTGTTCAGCATCCCGAAGGCGCTCGGCATAGCCCGTGCGCTGCTGGTGGCCAAGCTCCTGCATGTCCTTATGATTGTTTCGCTGCTGGTGTTGGTGGTCCAACTCCAGTTGGGTGTACTGGCTGTGGTCGGTGTGGTGGCCGTTACAGCGCTGCTGGTCTACGAGCACGGCCTCGTGAAACCGACCGACCTCTCCAAGGTCAACGCGGCATTTTTCACCATGAATGGCTGGGTCAGCGTGCTATTCTTCGTCTTCTGGGCGGCTGACATCTTCGTGAATTCCCAAAAGCTTTGAACCGAATCTAACGCCATGAGCGCACTACTTCCCAAATTTGAAGACCGTCGGCTGGCCTCCCTGCACGACAAAGTTCTCGACGGCGAACGGCTATCCTACGATGACGGCTTGGCGCTGTACCGGTCGGGAGACATCCTGGGCGTCGGCTACCTTGCCAACATTGTCCGCGAGCGGATGCATGGCAACACCACCTACTTCAACGTCAACCGGCACATCAACCCGACCGACGTTTGCGTTGCCAGTTGCCGCCTGTGCGCCTTCGGCAAGCAGCGCCGCGACCCCAACTCCTACACGATGTCCTTGGAGCAGGTCTGGGAAACCGCGGGCAAGGGCTGGAAAGAGGCGATTACCGAATTCCACATCGTGGGCGGTCTGCATCCGGAACTGAACTTGGATTGGTTCTGCCAGATGCTGCGCGGCCTGAAGGAGCGCTACCCGCAGATCCACCTGAAGGCCTTCACGATGGTGGAAATCGGCTATTTCGCGCGCCGTGAAAAGCTGAGCATTTCCGAAGTGCTGATCCGCCTTCGGGACGCCGGGATGGACTCGCTCCCGGGCGGCGGCGCCGAGGTTTTCTCCGAACGCGTGCGGCGCATTATCTGCGACCACAAGCTGACCGGCGACGAGTGGCTGGAAACGGCACGGACCGCCCACGAGCTCGGCCTGCACTCCAACTGCACGATGCTGTACGGGCACATCGAAAACGAGGAGGACCGCGTCGACCACATGGTCCGCCTTCGCGCCTTGCAGGATGACACCAAGGGCTTCCAGACCTTCATCCCGCTCGCCTTCCACCCGGAAAACACGGCGCTTTCGCATATCCCGAAAACGACGGGCTTCGACGATCTGAAGAACATCGCGGTCGCGCGCCTGATGCTGGACAACATCCCGCACATCAAGGCCTACTGGGTGATGATGACGCCGGCGGTGGCTCAGGTTGCGCTGCGTTTCGGCGCGGACGACATCGACGGCACGGTGGTTGAGGAGAAGATCTACCACGAAGCGGGCTCGACAGTTTCGCAGTCGCTGCGGCGGACGGACCTGCTGCGGTTGATCCGGTTGGCCGGGCGGGAGCCGTTTGAGCGCGATACGTTGTACCGCCCGGTCCAGCGGACCGAATCGGCATTCACGGTTTTGGTTTAGCCCGGTTCCTCGATGCCTGAATTTTCCGAGGCCGTCCAGCGCGTCTTTGCCCGAATGGCGGCCATGGACGACCGGGACGGCTCGCTTGAGCTGGCCCGCAGGTATCTCTGGAAGGTGACCCGGATGGCGGGTCCGGGTATCCCCGTATTTGCCTTGCAGGACCGGGAGTTGGGCGGCGTTCCCGTCCGCATTTATCGTCCGGCACCGGGGACACTGCCGGTTTTCGTTTACTACCACGGGGGTTGGTTCACCTTCGGCGATCTCGAAACCCACGATTCGGCCCTGCGGCAGATTGCGGTGGACGCAAATTGCGTTGTGGTTGCAGTCGATTACCGTTTGGCGCCCGAACACCCGTTTCCCGCCGCCCCCGACGACTGTTTCGCGGCGACCCGGGCGGTTCTGGAGCAGGCCGGCGAACTGGACGTGGACCCGGCCCGACTCTCTGTGGGCGGCGACAGCGCCGGTGGCAACCTAGCCGCAGTTGTCACTCACCGATGGCGCGATGCGGGCCTACCCCCGCTGGCAAGGCAGATTCTTGTCTACCCCATTGCGAACCACAGTTACGATACCCCTTCGTGGCGGGAATTTGCCAACGGCCCGGTAATCACAGTGGAACGCGGCGTCGCCGCGTGGGACCGGTATGTCCCGGATCCCGCGCGGCGCGGGCACCCGGAGGCATCGCCTTTGCGTGCCCCGGATTTCACGGGCCTCCCTCCGGCGCTGGTGGTGACAGCGGAGTACGATGCGCTGCGCGACGAGGGCGAGGCATATGGGGAAGCCTTGACCGCCGCCGGTGTTCCGACGGAAATTGTCCGCTGGCCGGGGATGATCCACGGCTTCCTGCTGATGGCGGAGGAACTTGCGGAGTCCTCGGAACTACTCAAGCTGATTGCCCGGACGCTGTCCGCTTAGGGCGGAACTGGTCTTCGGGTTCCCGAAAGTAGTACCGTACAGTTAATGGCAATTTCTCGACGCGACCTGTTCCTGGCCGGCGGTGCAGCCCTGATTTCCCGCAGTTCCTTGGGAGCCGCCGATTCCGGCTCCGGCATGATTACGATTTCGCCCAGTCCGAAGGACTTGGAGACCCCGGTCGGCGATTTCGTCAACGTGATTACCCCGACGGAACACTTCTTCGTCCGTTGCCACACGATGACGCCGGAGGTAAAGCTGGCGGATTGGAAGCTGGAGGTCACCGGTTTGGTGGACCGCCCCGGCTCCCTCACCATGGCGGACCTGAAGAAGCTGCCCCGCGTGTCGATGCAGGCTGTTCTGGAATGCGCAGGTAACGGGAGAAGCTTCTACCAGCCCCGGATGCCCGGTGCGCAGTGGAAATTCGGCAGCGTCGGGAACGCGGTTTGGACCGGGGTGCGGTTGCGCGACGTCCTCGCCAAGTTCAATCTGAAGTCGGGCGGAAAACACCTGCTTTTCGATGGGGCGGATGTTCCAATCGGCAAGATGCAGGATTTCCAGCGGACGATCCCGGTGGAAAAGGGGCTGGACCCCGACACGATCCTCGCCTACGAGATGAACGGCAAGCCCCTGACGGCGGAACACGGCTTCCCGTTGCGCGTGGTCGCACCCGGTTGGGCCAGCGACTCCTGGGTGAAATGGCTGCGGAAAATCGATGTACTCGACCATGAATTTGACGGCTTCTGGATGAAGACGGCCTACCGCCACCCTGCGCAGCATGTGCCTCCGGGTACGGCCGTGGATCCGAAGGACATGGTTCCGGTCACGGACCTGAACGTGAAGTCGCTCATCGCCACCCCCAACGAGTGGGCTGCGCCGGGGACTGTCACGATCAAGGGTGTGGCGTGGTCGAACGCTTCGCCGGTCACCAAGGTGGATGTCTCGGTGGATGGCGGTAAGACCTGGAACGCCGCCAAGCTTGGCGCGAAACCCACCAAGTACGGTTTCCGAGCCTTCAACCATGTTTGGAAGGCACCGGAGGGGAGCCATGTCCTGATGGCGCGCGCGACCAATGCCGCCGGGCAGGTGCAGCCGGTGGAGCCGGAGTGGAATCCGAACGGCTACTTGTACAATGCCGCGCAGCCCCGTCCGATCACCGTTTCCAAGTCGCCCCAAGCGCTTGCAAGTGTTTCCGACCCGAGCGCGGCATCCGCACCCGGGGTGTACAAAGCCGCCTGCACTGGGTGCCATGACGACCACTTCGTCTCCCAGCAACGCCTCACCCGTGCCCAGTGGGATCGGGAAGTGACCAAAATGACCGGATGGGGGGCCGAAGTGAAAGCCGAAGACCGGGCAGCCCTGCTGGACTACCTGGCGGCCACGTTCAAGCCGTAGGCGCTCTCCATGGGGATGCCAAATCTGGGCAGGGTGATCCTGCTGGCCGTCTGGATCATGGGCGGACCTGCGGCTGCAGTCGAACCCTCCCCCTACAGCGCCCGGGTATGGGGGACCGAGGACGGCCTTCCACAGAACCGGGTCCAGGCAATATCCCAAACGCCCGACGGCTATCTCTGGATCGGTACTTCGGGAGGCTTGGTGCGTTTCGACGGCGTTCGCTTCACCAACTTCGACCGCTCGAACACGCCCGCGCTACTGGACGACAGCATTCTGGCACTCTACCCGGCGCGCGGCGGTGGCATGTGGGTCGGGACGGAAGGCGGCGGCGTGGTCCGGATGAACGGACGGAGCTTTTCAACCTTCGGCCCGGACCAGGGACTGACGAACGGATTTGTGCGCGCACTTCGCGAAGACCGTGCGGGGCGACTGTGGATCGGCACGGACCGCGGCTTCTTCGTCTTGGAAAAAGGCAAAATCCAGCGCTTGGACGGAAAGGACGATGTTCCGATTCTTTCCGGGCGCGGAATCGCCGAAGAGGCCGACGGCAGGATCGTCGTCAGCACCAGCCAGGGTTTGTTCGTGGCGACGCCGGATCGTTTGGCCCGTCTGGGTAGCCGGAATACCGACCTTGGCGGCGTCGCGGCGGGTCCCGACGGCAATCTCTGGCTTGCCAGTCAATCCGGCCTTCTGCGCTTGGCGGTCGACAAGCCGGTCGCTGCGGGCATCGGCGTCCAGGGGCCGGTCCGGACGCCGCTCTTCGATGCCGATGGCACCATTTGGCTGGGAACCACCGGACAGGGGCTGATAAGGATCGGCAAAACGGGAGAGCGTCGTTTCCGGGCTCCCGATCCGCTCCCGCACGATACTGTTTGGTGCGTGTTCGAAGACCAGGAGCGGAACATCTGGGTTGGCACGCAGAACGGGCTGCTCCGCCTTTCGGCGACCGCCGTGAAAACCATCACCCGCGCCAACGGGCTGGACGATGACGACGTGGTTTCGGTGTACCAGGATCCGGGTGGAAAAATCTGGATGGGGACCGCTGCCGGTGGTCTTCATACTTTGACCGGCGACCGCGCCAATAGCTACCATCCCCCAACATCCGCTGGCGATTTCCGTCCGCGCAACTTGTATGTCGATTCGCTCGGCACCCAGTGGTTCGGCAGTGCCGGGCAGGGGCTGCTTCAGATTGAGCACGGGGTCGTCCGGCACTTCCGCATGTCCGACGGCCTACGGTCCAACAATGTCCGCAAGGTCCTGCGGGACCGGAGCGGCATGGCATGGATTGCGACGGGAAGCGGATTGAGCCGCTGGGACGGCCGCTCCATCCGCACGTTTTACCTGGAGGACGGACTGTCGTACGGCGGGGTCCGCAGTCTCGCCGAAGATGCGAGCGGGGACCTTCTGGTGGGCACCGACGGCGGGATGAACCGCGTGCGCGACAGCGTGTTCGTTAAGGACCCGGTCTTGGCCCAGCTCAAGAATGATCGAATCTGGGCAATTCTTCCGGACAAGGATGGGTTGTGGCTGGGAACGCGCGGCAGTGGTGTCATCCGCATCAGGAAGGGTCGTGTGTCGCGCCTCACCACCAAGCAAGGTTTGCCGGGAAATTCCATCTACCAGATCTTGGACGGCGGGGATGGCACGCTCTGGATGAGCGGGTCCACCGGAGTTTTTTCCGTCAACCGGGCGGAATTGGATGCCGCTGCTGCTGGACGTGTGGGGAGTGTCGCGCCGGTTCCGTGGGGACTGGACGAGGGCGTTCCCTCGACGCAGATGAATGGTGGAATGTCCGGCGCCGGTTTCCGGTCCGCTGACGGAGATTACTGGTTCCCCGGAGTGAAGGGCGCGGTCCGCATCTCGCCGTCCCTGCGAAGGCCGGTGCGACCTCGACCCGTCTTGATCGAGTCCGTGGTGGCCGCCGACAATCCACTCCCTGTAACCGGCGAAATCGTGATTCCGCCCGGTCGCGGCAAGCTGCAGATCGATTTCACTTCCCCGAACCTTTCCTCCCCGGACCGTGTCTCATTCCAATACAGGTTGGAGGGCTTCGAGGAAACGTGGAACCCCGCTACCCGGTCCCGGACCGCCTATTACACCAACATTCCCCCCGCCAAGTACCGTTTCCACGTAATCGCCAAGAGCGGCACCGCACCGGGAGACGTGGCGGAAGCAATCCTGCCGGTGGTGTGGCTGCCGCATTTCTATGAAACCGGGTGGTTCTACGCCTGTCTGGCGGGACTTGCTGGCCTGATGCTGTTCGGTGCACTGCGTTTTTACGCCCGTGTCACGCGGGCCCGGTTTTCCCTCGTGCTTGAGGAGCGGACACGATTGGCCCGCGAAATGCATGATACGGTGATCCAAGGCTGCGTCGGCGTCTCGTCTCTGCTGGAGGCCGCCCGAAGCTTGCCGCCGTCGGCCTCGGGACAGTCAAAGGAACTGCTGGAGCGGGCTGCCGAGCAGGTTCGGGTCACGGTGAACGAGGCTCGGGAGGCCGTCTGGGACCTCCGCAACTGCGATCCCTCCGCTGAAAGGAGTCCCGCCGCGCTCTTCCAGACGTTGGAAAAGTTTTCCCGGCAGGCTGAGAGTTCGTCGGGCATCCAAGTTCGCGCCGAGCTTGCCGGTACTGCGGTACTGCTGGGCGAGAGAGCCAGCCGCAATCTATTGCTTGTGGCAAGGGAGGCGATCCGGAATGCCGTGGCGCACGCCCGCCCCACGCTGGTAACGGCCAAGCTGGGCTTCTCCGACGATCATGTGCTGCTCGAGGTCGTGGATAACGGCCAAGGTTTTGTGCCTTCCTTGATCCCGGAGGACGGCCACTATGGAATCATGGGAATGCGCGAGCGGATGAAACAATCGGGCGGCACCTTGGAATTGATCAGCACACCCGGTAACGGAACGAGGGTCGTCGCTCGCCTATCCCATCTTGACCGACATTGAGGATACCCCAGCATGAATAACCCAGACGTCATTCGTGTACTGCTTGCGGACGACCATCCGATCGTCTGTCTCGGCCTCGCCACAATGATCGATGCCCAGCCGGACATGACGGTGGTGGGACAGGCCAACAACGGCCGCCAGGCAATTGAGATGTACGCGACACATCGTCCCGATGTGGCCTTGATTGACCTGCGCATGCCGGTTTTGGGCGGCGTGGACGCCATCCGTGCCATTCGCGCGAAGTATCCGGCTGCCTGCATCATTGTTCTGACCACCTACCAGGGCGACGAGGATATCCACAAGGCGATGACGGCGGGGGCGCAGGGCTATTTGCTGAAGGGCATGCCGCATGACGATCTGCTGAACGCGATTCGGCGGGTTTCATCCGGCAGCCAGTACATGCCGCCCGCTGTCCGCGAAGCCCTTGCCAAGCGCTCGGCCTGCTCCGAACTCAGTCCGCGCGAGCAGCAGATTCTGGAGCTGATTGTGAAGGGCTTGAGCAACAAGGGGATCGCCGACAGGCTGGGAATTACCGAAGGCACTGTCAAGTGGCACGTCAACGCGATCCTGGGCCGGATGAACGTCAGTGACCGTACCCAAGCGGCCGTGGCGGCATTGAGCCGAGGCTTGGTCCAGACTTAGCGCTGTTCGTATCGCTACAGGGCGGCGTTCGGTGATGTATCGTTTCGAAACATGGCGGCTTGTTTCTCCTTTCCTAAACTGTTGAAGACATTGGAATAGCACATTGGCATTGCGACTGCAATCGTCAGTGCACGAGAGCCATGAACACACAGTGTGAATCCAGCCGGACAGGCAGTTGGGGAAGGACACGATGACCTGCGCGAAATGCGGCGGTGAAATGCGCCGGTCCCAACGCTCGTCGCTAATCAGCTACTGGCGGGGATGTTTGTGCGTGTTTCCATATCGCTGCAAGTACTGCAAGCAGCAGGTGAACAAGATCCATTGGGAACAGGCCACCGCCTTCTACAGTGTTCTTGCCGCCCTGTTCCTCGTCTTGGCTACCGGCGGTGGACTCTATGTTCTGAATCACAAGGCACAATCCCAAGCCCGTGCAGCCCGGCCCGTTGGTTTTGAGGCGAGACTCCCCGACGGCACCGTCGCCGGCGATGCCGCCCAAGGTCCGAAACTGACGATCCGCTTGGACAACATTCTCAGCAACCAAGACATCGTCGATCTGAACAAGGCCAAGCTCCGGGCCGACGTAATCACCCGGCTGATCCGGACCACGCCCCACAACTTCCGTGTCGACCCGAAATCACTGATCGCATTGAAGGAGTCCGGTGCGCCAGACGACGTCATCGCAGCAATGATCGAGGTCACCACCCCCGGTTCGTCGTCGGGCGACGCCCCGGTGATCGCTGGCTTGCACGAACCGCCCCCCGTACTGTAGGAAAGCGCCCGGGTCCCCATGACTCCTGATCGTTTTCATGGGCTTCGGCGCAATAATGAAATGGAATGGGGAAACCTTGGGGACTGGAATCGAGTGCGCATGACCGGTGAGCCCGAAAAGCTGGTATTTATCGTCGACGACGATCCAACGCTGCGCACCCTCG
>CAIYDY010000065.1 GCA_903925015.1 uncultured Acidobacteriia bacterium | reverse complement strand
GTGCCGGGGGTGAAGATCCGCGTGACTTCGCGCCGGACGAGCTTTTTTCCGGGTCCGGCCTCCTCCATTTGTTCGCAAATGGCCACCCGGTAGCCCTTGCCGATGAGCCGGGCGACATAGCCTTCCGACGAGTGGTACGGAACCCCGCACATCGGAACCGGCGTGCCCTTGTCCTTGTTGCGGGCGGTGAGCGTGATTTCCAGTTCACGGGCAGCCGTTATGGCGTCCTCGAAGAAGAGTTCGTAGAAGTCACCCAGCCGGAACATCAGCAGCGCCCCCGGCACCTGCTCCTTGGCGGCGTTGTACTGGCGCATCACGGGAGTCAGGGCTTGGTCTTGAACGGGCGTCATGGGTAACACCGGCCATCGTAACAGTTGAGCGCTATTGGATTGTCTAAATTCCGTATTCCCGTTTCAATTGCAGCAGGTCGGATTCAAACTGTCCGGCCATCTTCGTCGTATAGATCCGCATGATGCTGCCTTCGTTCTGCAACTTGACCAGCTTCTTCAAGTCGCTCATGCGCCGCATCCACGTGATGCCGTCCGTCACCAAAATGAATGGAATGTCGGGCCGCTTTACCCGGATGATCTTGTTGGCATCCCCGACGACATCGGTCATTTTCGACCCCGTCGCCCCGTAGCCCTTCGCTTCGATCAAAATCAGGGGCTTATGGCGGTCGGGAATCGCGAAATCGCACTTCTCGGTGGCGTTCCCAAGCCCGGTAAATTGGCAGCGGGATTCGAACTTGTCGCCAAACACGCCTCGAACCAAGGCCTCTGTAAAATCCTCCAACCCGCGACCCCGTTTTTGACCCTGGATCGCCTTGCCCCGGCCGCTCCGTAACCGCTCAACCAAAATATCGCTCCACGCCGGTCTGAAATTTACCGCAGCCGCCATGGCGGCTGGCAATTCCAACTCGCCCAGTGCCGCGATGAACTCGGCTGGGTTCGCCTGAAAGCTTTTTGATCCAATACGGCCCGGGCCAAGGATGGCTCCCAGCCTGTCCTGCAATTCATCCTTGGAGATTCCGAGAAACAACTGGGCAATCGTAAAGCCCGCCCTGAAATTCCCTTCGAACAGCGCCGCAACATCCTCGTCCGAGTATTCGAGCTTGGCTGGAACGGCACAAATCCGCGTGATCACCTCGACTGCATGCTCGTCCTGCCATGGGGCCTCAAGCGTGCTCAGCGCTCCGGCAATGTCCTCCAGTTTCTGCTCGACGATCTGCATGGATCCTCCGCCCCTCCTCCCGGCTAGCTGCCCACGATCAGATACTCATCGACCGATGCCCTCGCAACCCCTGTATGGGTTCCAAAGTGGTACCGGTGTGGCTTTTCATATGCAGTCACCGTCGATTTGTACCGGCGCAGCAGGATTTCTAGTTCCTCCCGGTCAGGGAATCCATTCGAGCTGTACGAAAGAACAATGATGCTATTGCGATACCTGCGGAAGAGTTGGTCGAACGCCGCTACTGCCGTCTTGCGGTAGCTGAACGGCGTAAACGGCTTCTCAATCTTCTTGACCTTGGTTGTCTCCATGATCCGACGGTCCTTCCAGTAGCAGGAGAGCCCTTCCAGAAAGTGGTACCGCTTCATGTAGCAGTTGTCGTCGGCGCGGGGCACGTACGGCGGGTCCAGATACACCAGATCAACCTCCGCCGCGGCCCCGTCCGGAACGGTTCCAAACACATCCGCCCTCTTTGCCGTGCTGTTCTTGCCGTTGTCGAAAACCACACGGTTGAACGCTTGGATCTGTTCTCGGAAATGTTCCTCAAGCGTCAATCGCAGATCGCGCCGCCCGTCGTCATAGTGGGACAGATCCCCGGACACGGTAAACACGCCGCGGGGCTGCTTCTTGAGGCACGACCGGATCAGTGCGGCCTTGGCCAGCGCCCGCTGGTGCTCGTGGTCCAGTTCGTGGAGATTGCCCGAAACCCGGTCCAGGAACCGCAGGTCGTCCAGCCCGTAGAAAATCCCGCCGAACGTATCCTCAATGAAGGTTGGCCCGCCCGGTCGTTGCCGCAGCAGGGTTTGCACCGCCGCTTCGTCAAGCCGCCAACTGCTGTTGGCAACCGTCGCCTCGGCGATCACCGCCGGGAAATTGAGGAAATCGGATGCAGCTACCTGCTTGCCCATGGCTTTCAACAGATAGGCCACGCAACCACTCCCGACGAAAGGGTCCGCCGCCGTCTCGAAATCCAACGTTCGCAGCACTCCGTGGATCCACGGCAGGAGCCTGTGTTTGGAGCCCATGTACCGCAGTTCCGGGTAATCTGCCATCCGGCCCGGCAGAGGAATCTCCGCAAAGCTCTCCCGACTGTAGTAGAGAGGCGGTCCGGAAGGCCGGACAAGTGGCAAAATCTCCTGGGGGCTTTCCATCGACTGGACCTTCTGGCGCGAACCTTGATTATCCCCCACGCCGGACGTCACCCCGCCCGCGGGTGATGCAAGGCAAGGGCCGTTTTCCGCGCTACACTACCTGTATGGTCGTTTCCACACTGGAAGAATCCTTGGTCGCGAAACTCCGTGAACTGCCTCTCGACAAGCAGCAGGAGGTGGTCGACTTCGCCGACTTCCTCGCCTCCAAGCCACGCAGGCCGTTGACGAACATGCGAGGTCTCTGGAAAGACTTGGGCATCTCGATCTCCGAGGAGGATATCGCCGAAGCCCGCAAGGAGATGTGGGGCAACTTTCCCCGCGAAGAGTTCTTCAAGTGACCGGCTTGGTCGTCGATACCCACGCGGTTCTGTGGTACTTGGCCGACGATCCGAGGCTTTCTCCGCGAGCCTCTCAAGCTTTGGACCAAGCAACGGCTTCCGGTCGCCCCATCTTCATCCCGACTATATGCATCGCCGAAGCCACGTACTTGATTGGAGAAGGGTAGGATAGAGCCACTGTCGATGGTTCGGCTGGATTTCGCCCTGAGCGCCCCGCAGTCCGCCTTTCGCGTCGCACCACTCACGGTCGACATCGCCTTCCGCCTGAAGGAGATCGCCCGCACCGCCGTCCCCGACCTCCCCGACCGCGTCATCGCCGCCACGGCCCTCGTTCTCGGCTTCCCGCTCGTCACCCGTGACGGCAGGATACGGGCGTCCAATGTCGAAACCATCTGGTAGCCGACAGACCGCACCACTCGGCGACATAAGGGTGCCCTTGCAACCGGCTTGACAGCGGACAGGCGCTCCACCGGCCTCCTCCCCCACACCCGCGATAATTATTACGACCCCTGTAATTCCAGCCACCCCCACCGGTCTACCCGTGTGAATGCAACTGGCGATTGGAGAACAAATCCGCTCCGTGCCCATCACCGCGCTCGAACGCGCTTTCGACGCCCACCATGCCATGGTGTTCCGTGCCGCCTACAAGGTGACCGGCAACGCCGCCGACGCCGAGGATGTCCTCCAGACGGTTTTTCTCCGTCTGGCCGGCCGCGACCTCGCCGTCGAACTCATGGAAAACGCCGAAGCCTACCTGCGCCGTGCGGCCGTGAACGCGTCGATCAACCTGTTGGAGCTCCGCTCACGGGCCAACGTGCCCCTCGACAAGGCTCCCGAGCCCCATGCGGTCGGTGACAACGCGGACCTCCGCGAAGTCCTCCGCCTCGCCATGGCCACACTTGGAGCCCGTACGGCGGAAATGTTCGCCCTCCGCTTCATCGAGGGCTACTCGAACGGCGAAATCGCGCAGGAATTCGGCGTCTCCACGCTCGTCGTGGCCGTCACCCTGCACCGCGCCAGAAAACAACTGCAGAAGGAATTGGAACGTCTCGGAGGTGTCAAATGAGTATCGACAAACTGATGAAGGAAATCTCGGGTGCCGAACCCACGGCCGCCGAAGTGGAACTGGCCGCATCCCGCGTTCGTGCCCGCCTGTTTCCAGTAGCTGATTTGTCCGCGAATGGTGCCCCCCACCCCGGTGCACCCCAAGGTGCCCTACGCTCCTGCGCCGATTTCGTCGCCCTGATCCCGGCCTACATCGCCGGGTCTCTCGACCCCGGCCGCAAGCTGCTCTTCGAAGTCCACACCCGCGAATGCGTCGCCTGCCGGAAAGCACTGGCCAACGCCCGAGGTAACGGCAACGTCCTCGAATTCCGTCCCCGCAAGGCCACCATGCCCAAGTACGCGGGCTGGGCCATCGCCGCCGCCGCGCTTCTCACCACCGGCACCGTCTCCTACTTCGGCCTGATGCAGTTCCCGGCCATGGGCGGCGGCCCGCGAGCCACCGTCGAAGTGGTCGACGGTGAGATCTACAAGGTTGCCGGAGCCAGCCTCTCCCCGCTCGCCCCCGGTGCCACCCTCGGCGAAAACGACATCGTCCGCACCTCCCGCAGCTCCTCCGCCGTCCTCCGGCTGAACGACGGCTCGCGTGTTGAGTTGAACCAACGCAGTCAAATTTCCGTTACCAGAACTTGGGCCGGATCCACCGTCCATCTCGCGATGGGCAAAATCATTGTCGAAGCTGCCAAGCAGCGCTCCGGATCGCTCCGGGTCGCTACCTCCGATTGCGACGTCCAGGTGAAGGGCACCGTCTTCGCGGTCGATACCGGTACCCAGGGGTCCCGTGTCGCCGTGGTCGAGGGCACCGTCTGGGTGGACCACGGCAAGAAGCACGACGTGCTGCACCGGGGCGACACAACCGCCACCAACTCCGAAATGGCCGCCGCGCCCGTCCGAGAAGCGTTCGAGTGGAGCCGCAAGTCCGACAGCTACCTCGCGCTCCTAAAAGATTTCGCCGATGTCCGCAAGGAAATCGCTGCGATTCCAGCCGCTCCGGCCCGCTACGGTTCCGACCTGCTGCCGCTGCTCCCGGCCGACGTGACCGCCGTCGCCACGATTCCCAACCTCGGCGGAGCCGTCTCCCAGGCCAGCTCCATCTTCCACCAGCGCCTGCAAACCAGCGAGCCTATGGCCGCATGGTGGAACAGTCTCAAGGCGAAGGACCGCGACGGCCTCGAAGCGACGGTCCAGGGTCTCGCCACCGCCAGCGCCTTCATCGGCAACGAGATTGTGATCGCCACCCGCGGGCGCAAGGGCTCCCCGATCATCCTCGCCCAGCTGACCAAGCCCGGCCTCGACACATACCTGCAGCAAAAGCTCCCCAAGGAGGTCTTTGACGGACACATGACCTTCGAAAACGGCCTGTTCGCCGCCGCTGGCGATCCTGCGGAATTGGCCCTGATCGGCAACAACGCCGGTTTCGCCCAAACCCAGCTTTACCAGCGCCTCGTTCCGTCCTATAAACAAGGTGCCAGCTGGCTGGCCGGTGCCGATCTCGCCCGGATGCCCGCTTTTGGAACCGGCGTGGCTGGCCTCTCCGACGTCCGCTTCCTGGTGGCCGAAAGCCGCTCCGTGGGCGGCGAAACCGAAAACCGCGCATCGGTCACCTTTGCCCAAAACCGCAAGGGAGTCGCGGCCTGGCTCTCCGCACCCGGACCGATGGGCTCGCTCGATTTCGTATCCCCCGATGCCCAGTTCTCGGTATCGATGCTGCTCAAGAACGCCTCCACCATCGTCGATGACATCGTTGCAATGGCTGGGCGGCTCACCGGACAGAAGGAGCCCGGACAGAAGCCCTCCGGCGAAAACAGCGACCTCGACCGCGAAATGGCCTCGGCCTTCGGTGGCGAAGTCACCGTCGCCCTCGACGGCCCCATCTTCCCCATGCCCAGTTGGAAGATCGCAGCCGAGGTCTACTACCCCGAACGCCTGCAATCGGCTGTCTCCAAGCTCGTGCAGCGCTTCAACGAAACAGGGGACAAGGAACGCACCGGCAAAATGCTGCTCACCCAGACCGAAACCGAAGGCCGCATCTTCTACCAACTGAAGTTCGAAAAGCTCCCATGGGAAGCCGATTGGACCTACGTTGATGGCTACTGGGTGGCCGCCGCCAACCGCGAACTGCTCTCCCGGGCCATCCAGAACCGCCAGACCGGCTTCACCCTGCCGAAATCGGCAGCCTTCCGGGCCAAGCTGCCCCGGTCCGCCTCCACCGACTTCTCGGCCGTCGTCTACCACCACCTGGGGGATACGCTAGCACCGATCGCCGACCTACTCTTCAGCACAACCCTGAAGGGCGCGCCGGCCGGAGCGCTGAACGCCATGAAAACCACAGACGCCCCCGGTGCCATCTGCTTCTGGGCCGGTTCCGACAAGATCGACATGGCCGCAACCGGCAGCCTCTTCGGGATGAGCATCGAATCCATGCTGGCCATGAGCGGCTCCGGCCCCTTCCAACTGCTCGGCAACGCCACTGGCGTCGTTAGGAATACCGGGGGAACCAAATGACCACACCCGTAATCGCCTTGGACAACCTCCGCGTCACCTTGGGCAAGCGCGAAATCCTCCGCGGCCTGAACCTGGAACTGAGGGGACGCACCGTCGGCCTCCTCGGTCCCAACGGGGCGGGGAAGAGCACGCTCATCAACACCCTGCTCGGATTTTGGAAGCCCGTATCCGGCACAGCCAAGGTCTTCGGCCTCGACGTCAAGACCCACGCCCGCCAAATCCGCGCCGACATCGGCTACATGGCGGAAAACGACTGCTTTATCTCCGACATGCCGGCCATCTCCTTCGTCCGCATGGCCGCCGAACTTTCCGGACTTCCCTCCGATGCGGCACTCGAACGCGCCCACGAGGCCCTCTTCTACGTCGGTCTCGGCGAAGCCCGCTACCGCCCCCTCGGGGCTTACTCGCTCGGCATGAAGCAAATGGCGAAACTGGCCCAAGCCATCGTCCACGGTCCAAAACTGGTGATCCTCGACGAGCCCACCAACGGCCTCGACCCCCAGGCCCGCCTCCGCATGATCAAAATCATCCAGGAGATCCGAGCTCTCGGCACCATGCACCTCGTCATCTGCTCCCACCTCCTGCGCGACATTGAGGAGACTTGCGAGGAAGCCGTCATCCTCAAGGCCGGTCAGGTCGTCCACCACTCCAATCTGGAGGAGGAACGCTCCTCCAACCGGCGCTTTGTCGAAATTGAAACCGAAGGCGACGACGGCACCTTCGCCGACGCCATCGAGCGCCTCGGCTGCGCCTGCTCAGTCAATGCGCTCGGCAAAATCAAGACGGTACTCCCCGAGGGCATCGAAATCCGCGACATCTACCGCCTCGCCGCAGACCGCGACGTCCAACTCCGCCGTCTCAACTACCGCCGCGACAGCCTTGAGGACATCTTCCTGAAAGCGATGGAAAAATAATTGGCCGTCTATAAACGCACTTATAAAGGTTACGCGGGTACCCTCACCCACCCCGCCTTCCGGTTCCTCGTCCTCCAACGGTACGCTTTCCGGTCGATCTTCAAGTCCCGCTTCCTGTTGATCGGCTATGTCGGCTGCTTCTTCGTGCCGCTGATCCTGCTGCTCTTCCTGTACCTAAACCAGAACGCCACCGTGCTCGCCATGGTTGGCCAAAAGGTCGGCTTCGTCAAGGTCAACGGCAGCTTCTTCATGAACTTCCTGAGTGTTCAGGGCGTCCTCGCGGGCCTTATGACAGCCTTTGTCGGACCCGGCCTGGTAGCCCCCGACCTCACCAACGGCGCACTCTCGGTCTACCTCAGCCGCCCCTTCTCCCGCGCCGAGTACATCCTCGGCAAAGGCATGGTGCTCGGCTCGCTCATCGCCTCTATCACCTTGATTCCCGGCCTCATCCTCTTCGGCGTCCAGTCCGAACTCGTCGGCTACAAGTGGTTCGAGGACAACCTGTACCTCGGAACCGGTGTTCTCATCACCGGCCTCGTGCTGATCGCGGTCTTCGTCCTCCTCGGCCTCGCCATGTCCGCCTTCGTCCGCTGGCGCATCGTCGCCGGAGCCCTCGTCCTGGCCGTCTTCGCCGCCGGAAAAGGCTTCGGTGCCGTCATCAACAACGTCATGCGGACCGACAACGGCCTCTATCTCGACCTCCAACACCTGATCTCCACCGTCGCCGGAGACCTTCTCCGCCAATCGAAAGAGAACGATCCCATTTCGGGGCCTGCCGCCGGCGTCGCCCTCGTCGTCTTCTGCGCCATGTTGCTGGCTTTGATCAACCGCAAGCTGCGGGTCTGCGAGGTCGCGTAATGGTTGCCATCGAAAACGTCAGCAAATTCTACGGCGAGGTCCTCGGTGTCAACAAGGTCAACCTCGTCATCCCGCCCGGCATCACCAGCCTCGTAGGCCCCAACGGCTCCGGCAAGACCACGCTGATGAACATGCTCGCGGGCCTGCTCCAGCCCACGCGGGGCAGCATCGTCGTCCATGGCCTCTCCCCCAAGGACCCCGAACGCTACTTCCGGACCGTCGGCTACGCCACCCAGTACGACGGGTTTCCGTCCGGCCTCACCGGCTGGCAGTTCGTCCATTGCTACCTGCGCCTGTTCGGCTACAGTCCCGCCGACACCGAGCGCCTCGCCTGGGAGGCCATCGAACGCACCGGCCTCCGCGAAGCCGCCGAACGCAAAATCGCGGGCTACAGCAAGGGCATGCGCCAGCGCATCAAGCTCGCCCAGGCAATCGCCCACCGCCCTCAGGTGCTGATCCTCGACGAGCCCCTGAACGGCCTCGACCCCCTCGCGCGCGCCGAAACCATCGCCCTTTTCCGCCAACTTGGAGCCGAGGGCAGCCACGTCATCATCTCCAGCCACATCCTCCATGAGGTGGACCTGATCTCCGACCACGTGATCATGATGAGCCAAGGCTATGTCGTCGCCGAGGGCCAGATCAAGGGCGTCCGCGACGAAATTCTCGACCAGCCCATGCAGGTCCTGATCCGCTGCGACCGGCCCAAGTACCTCGCCTCCCGCCTCTTCGACCACGAACAGGTTGTCGAAGCCAAGGTCCACGCCGATGGTGCCGGACTCCTCGTCCGTACCCGGCACGCCGAAGGCTTCTACAAGTTGTTGAATCATATCGCCTTGACCGGAATCACCATCGAATCCGTCGCCCCTGCCGACGACGACGCCCAGTCCGTCTACGAGTACCTGATCGGGTCGGAAGAAAGTACGAAATGAGCCCAGCAACCACCAATCGGAACCGCCAAATCCTGGCCATCGTTCGCATCGACCTCGCGAAGACTTTCTTCTCCCGCCGCGGCCTCTGGATCTACCTCCTCGCCCTGAGCCCGGCGCTCCCCATGGTCGGCCATTGGCTGTTTGCGCGCGGCGACAACAACCACCAACTTGGCGACGACATCAACGTCTTCGCCAATATCTTCCAGTTCTTCTACCTCCGCATCGCCATCTTCTTCGGCTGCGTCGGCATCTTCATGAACCTGATCCGGGGCGAAATGCTCGACAAGAGCCTCCACTACTACATGCTGGCCCCGGTCCGCCGCGAAGTCCTGGTTGCGGGCAAATTCGTCTCCGGGCTGGTCGCCTCCATCGCCATCTTCTGCGGCGCGGTCGTGGTCCAGTGGGTGGGAATGTTCGCGCACTACTCCCCCGAACTTCTGGCGGGTTACATGGGTGCTGGAAACGGCACCTCGCATCTGATCTCCTACCTCACTGCTGCCGCGCTCGCCTGCGTCGGGTATGGTGCCGTCTTCCTCTGGGCCGGTGTGCGCTACAAGAATCCGCTGGTTCCAGCCGCCGTCATCCTGGTTTGGGAAAGCCTCAACGGCATCCTCCCCGCCATGCTGAAGAAACTCAGCATTATCTATTGGCTGAAATCGATCTGTCCCATCGCGCTTCCCCCACCCCGAGCCAACGGTGGAGGGGTCTGGAACCTGCTTCTATTCGACATTGACCCCGCCCCCGCAGCAATGGCGATCTCCAACTTGGTTCTTCTGGCCGCGTTCGTCGTTGTCTGGGCCGCCATCCGCGCGCGCCGCCTCGAAATCGGCTACGGCACCGAGTAATCCATGCGATACTGGCATGCAATGAAGTCCCGCATAACTTGTCTCCTGCTCGCTATCGCTGTCGGCACCATGGGCACTGCCATCGCACAGGATGAGCCGAACCCGAAAACCCTCATCCCGCAGTCGACCCTCGAAGCCATCGCCAACGAAGTCAGCGGAACCCTCGCGTTCCAGCACATCATCGAACTGGCCGGCTACGAGCGCGACCGCCTTGCCGAGGAATACAAAACCACCTACCGCGAAGCGGCCTACATCGAGAAGATGGCCAGGCAGTACGGTCTCGAGGACGTCCACATCGAGCGTTTCAAGCTCCCCACCAAGACTTGGGACGGCGAGCAGGGCGACATGTGGCTCCTCTCCAAGGACGGTTCCAAGCGCCTCGTCAGCAGCTACCGCGACATCGCCGCCTCGCTTGCCCCCGGCAGCAAGTCGACCGACGTCACCGCCGAACTCGTTTGGGTCGGCAAGGGCACCGACAAGCGCGACTACGTGGATAAGAACGTCGCGGGCAAGGTCGTCCTCGCCAGCGGAGCCGTCGGCAGGGTCCACAATCTCGCCGTTCGCGAATTCGGTGCCGCGGGTGTGGTCTCCTTCGCCAATGAAACCGGCAAGCCGATCGACCATCCCGACGAAGTCGGTTGGAGCAATCTCGGCGGCGGCGGACGCGGCGGTGGAGCAGGCCAGAAAACCACCTTCGGCCTCATCCTCTCCCACCGGATCGGCACCGAACTGGCCGACCGTCTCGAAGCCCACGAGTCCATGAACGTCAAAATCGTGGTCAAGGCCACCGAGTACGACGCCGACATGCAGGTCCCGACCGCCATCATTAAGGGAACTGGCGAGTCCGACCAGGAAATCGCCATGACCGGCCACCTCTTCGAAGGCATCGCCAAGCAGGGGGCCCTCGACGACGCCTCCGGTTGCGCCACCGCCCTCGAAGTCGCCCGCGCGTGGAAGAAGCTGATCGACGACGGAGTCCTGCCCCGCCCGAAACGCACCGTGCGTTTCCTCTGGGTGCCGGAAATCCAAGGCACCACAGCATACCTCCAGCGCTACCCCGAGGAGACCAAGCGCATCGTCGCCGCCATCTCCATGGACATGGTCGGCGAGGACGTCACCAAGAACCACAACAGCCTCCACCTCTTCCGCACGCCCTACTCCCTCAACCACTTCATCAATGAGGTTCCCCAGCAGTTCTTCGAATACGTCGGCGACACCAACCGCGAAAAGGTCCAGAACCGCCGCATCGCTTACAGCTTCCGCTACCCCATCATCGACCCCCAGGGCACCCACGACCCCTTCTACTTCAACATCGACAAGCATTACGGCTCCAGCGACCACTCCGCGTTCCTGCGCTTCGGCGTCCCCGCCATCCTGCTCAACAACTGGCCCGACGTCGGTTATCACACCAGCGAGGACCGCATCTACAACGCCGACCCCACCCAGCTCAAGCGAGCCGCATTCATCGGTGTCGCCTCCATGAGCACCATGGCCGGTGCAACCGATGCCGGTGCCATGCGCATCGCCGAAGTCACCATGGGCCAGGCCGCCCAGCGCACTGGCGTCCAACTCGGCCTTGCCCTCCAGATGCTGGGTGACGGTGGCTCCTACGCCGAAGCCGTCAACCTGGTCCGCCAAGCATACATTCGTGAAGCCGAGGCAATCCGTTCCGCTGCCACCCTGGCCGACGCCCCCGGCAAGATGAAGATCGAGGCATTGGCCAAGGCGTTCGCGCAGAGCGGCGAAGCCTCCGATCTGGCGCGGCTCCAGCAGTACGCGTCGTTCGTTGGAGCCGACGTCTCGGCCAAGGCCTCAACCGCCGACGAGGCCAAGGCCGCCAAACTCGTCCCCGTCCGTCTCAAGCCCGCCCCGCAAGGCGGCGGCGGAGGTGGTGGAGGCGGTGCCCAGGGAGCAGCCCCCGATCCAACCGCCCCGGCCCCGGATCCGGCCGAAGCCTCCCGCCGCCAATACGATGCCATGGAAATGCGCGGTTTCGCCGACGGCAAGCGCAGCATTCTCGACATCCGTAACGCCCTCAGCGCCGAATACGGCCCCCACGACGTTGCCAAGGTGATCGAGTTCTTCGAAGGTGCGGCCAAGACCGGCGAATTTGAACTGAAGCCAAACCAGTAGTTTGCAAGAAAGATTGCAGGACGTGGCTGTTTTGGCCGGTGTTTTACGCTATGCCTATTGATGGCGACCTACGTCCTGCAACCGTTCCAGTCCGCGAAGGCGATCTTCCGTGGACCCGCCGACCACGGAACAATCGTCCTGACCGTGAAGGGCTTCGCCCCGGAATTCAACTACGGATTCCAACTCGACGAGCTGTCCAAGGCCCCCGACTTGGTCATCGCGGTCCGGGCGTGGACCGGCCAGCACTCGCAAAAGCTGGCCGGATTCACAGCCCACCACCGCTTCCCTTCGTCCTACGTCCCCTACCTCACGCTGGTGGGAGTGGAAGGCACGATGACCGTTCCCGTCCGCGTCCTGCCGGAAGCCGAAGTGGAGGATTCATCTTGGAGGGCCTACGCTGGGTAGTCGCATGGGATTGGCGTGGGCCTAGACCTTCCGGGCCCCCGCTCCCCCCACACTAACCCCGCCGTTCTGCGTCCGGATCCGGAGTTGCGGACCGCCCGACCCCAGCGTCCCGTTCAACCGCCCTCCCACCGCCTTCGGCGCATTCGGCAACCGCACGCTGACCCCGCCGTTGACCGTCGCAAGATCCAACAGCGCCGAGAACTTCTCGGGCACATTCACCGATACGCCGCCGTTCTTCGTCGCCACATCCAGACCCTGTCCGACCCATCTGTCGCCCGCCACTGACACACTCAGCCCGCCATTCACCGTCTCCCCGTGCACGTAGCCGCCGACATCCTTCAGGCTCACTCCGCCGTTGACCGCGTGGAATTCGATCGTGCTTTCGACGCCCGACACCGCCACCCCTCCGTTATTGGCCTTCAGCATCAAGTTCGTCTTCGACGGCACGAAAATCTCATAGGACACCGACCAGTTGCCCTTCACCGGCCCATTCGCCTCCACGGACCCCGCCGACGTGTTTACGATCACTTGTGCCCCCGTCGATTTCGCCTCCGCCTCCGTGTCCCCGCCCGCCTGCACCATTGCCCGTACCAGAATGTCCGAGCGGTTCGCGCCCTTGATGCTGATCCCTCCATTGGTGCGTCCATTCACATTCAGCGTGGCAATGGACGCAATCGTGCTCTCGCGCACTTCGCAGAAGTTGCTGCCCTTGCCCCGCCATTGGTCCTTGCAGGTCATGGTCTGGGACTGCCCGTGCAAACTGCATGCGGCGAGGGCGAGTGGGATAAATACGATGCTCTGTGGAACTCTCATGTGCCTTTCGACGCCTCAGCCCACCGCCAGTTAGCAAGCTCCTTGAAAACCCACTGCTTGAATATCCAATTGATATAATCGGTCCTTATGTCCCTCCCCCGCATGCTCCTTGTCAAGCAGAACTTTCCGGACCGCAGCCTCTCGGATATTCCTCGCACTGTCCAGAACGAGCTTGGAAGTGCCGGGTTTGGCAACAACCTGCAGCCGGGCGCATCGGTCGCCATCGGTGTTGGTAGCCGGGGCATCAGCAACATCGACAAGATTGTCGGCGCGGTCGTCAATTACTGGAAGTCCAAGGGCATGAACCCCTTCATCTTCCCAGCCATGGGCAGCCACGGCGCGGCAACGGCAGAAGGCCAGGCCGACGTCCTCGCCCATTACGGCATCCACGAAGGCACCATGGGTTGCCCCGTGAAAAGCTCGCTCGAAGTGATCTCGCTCGGACGCACCCCCGAGGGCATCGAAGCCTTCCTCGACAAGTACGCCTCCGAAGCTGACGGCATCATGCTGGTCGGCCGCGTGAAGCAGCACACGGACTTCGCCGGAAAGATCGAGAGCGGTTTGTTCAAGATGATGGGCATCGGCCTCGGCAAGTGGTCCGGTGCCAAGAATTACCACACCCACGCCTACAAACTGGGCATGGAGGCCGTCATCCGCTCCGTCGGCAAGCAGGTTCTGGGTTCCGGCAAGATCCTCGGCGGCATCGCAATCCTGGAAGACGCGTACCACAACACCGCCCGCCTAGCGGCACTGCCTGTCGACAAGATGCTCCAGATGGAGGAGGAACTCCTCGAAATCTGCAAGAGCTGGGCCCCCGGCCTGCCTTGCGACATCGACGTGCTCATGATCGACGAAATCGGGAAGCACATCAGCGGTGCCGGCATGGACACCAAGGTCTCCAACCGAGGCACCCAGGGCGAATACAACCCGTGGCCGAATACCCCGAAAATCGAGCGGATCTTCCTCCGGGACCTGAGCAACAAGAGCTACGGCAACGGCGTGGGTTTGGGACTTGCCGACGTGGTGCATGACCGCCTCCTCGCCAAGCTCGACACCAACCCCACTTGGATCAACGCCCTGACGGCCTCCACCCCCTCCGCAGCCAAGATCCCGATCCACTGGAATTCCGACCGCGAGTGCATCGAGCGGATCGCCCGCACGGTGGGCAAGCACGACATCGCCGAGACGCGCCTCTGCTGGATCAAGAACACCTTGGAGCTGAGCCCGATCGCCATGAGCGACAACATGCGCGCCGAAATCGAGGCTAATCCCCTGCTGGAGATCCTGGCCGAATCCCACGACCTCCCGTTCGACTCCGACGGCAACCTCCCCTTCGGAGTGTTTGGGGAAGACGCAGCCCACTAGGCCCAGCCTCAAACCTCCATGCTGGATATGGAAGATCATTTCTTCCGTATCCCGACCACCAGATTGCGTCTCCAGAATGCAGCGAACGGAAAGTCAGTGGGTCGACGACCTCGGCAGTGAGGGTCCGTTCCGCGAACAGGCGCTCACCGATTTACGGAGCATCTTGGTCGCGGGACTGGCGCGGGCGTTCCATGAATCCGGTCCCGATTCGATTCTCGTGCAGGATTCAGTCCAGGAGGCGCTGGTTCTGATTCTGAAGCGGCTCGAAACCTTTCGCGGCGACAGCCGTTTCACCACGTGGGCGATGTCCATCGCCACAAGACTGGCCCTCAGCGAGCTGCGGAGGGCGCGTTGGAAGGACGTTTCCCTGGACGAAATGTCGGCTGCGGGGCGATCCTCCTTGCCCACCAGCACTGAGATCCCGGCCAGCCAAGGCTACGAGCGGGAACAGTTGATGGCGGTGGTCCGAACAGCGATTGCCGACAGCCTGACGCCGCGCCAGAGGGACGCGATTCTGGCGGAGCTTGCCGACGTGCCGCCCGAGGAGATCGCCATACGACTTGGCACCAACCGGAACGCGCTCTACAAGGTGGTTTACGACGGGCGGGTCAGGCTGCGGCAAGCGATCTTGCGGACGGGGTGGTCCGAGGCGCATGTTCTGGAAGTGTTGGGCGGGAGGTAAGGACGATGGACGCAGATTCACATTCGGACCGCTGGTCCCAACTCAACCGGATTGTCGGGATGGCCATGTCCGTGCTGCCGCACGAATTGGGGTGCGACGACTGCTTGGAGTTCTTCGCGGCCTTCGCAGACTACCATTTGAACGGTACCGCCATACCGGAATCCCTTCGTCCCGTCTCCGAGCATCTGGATCGCTGCCCAGCCTGTCTGGAGGAAATGCGGATTCTGGTGCAAGCCATGAAATCCGAATGAATGCAAAACGCGGGGTAAGACATCCGCCCGCCACAGCGTCTCCCAGTTGAACGGAGACGAAAAACATGACATTGCAAAAGAGAATATTGGCTGGTGTGCTTCTGGCGGCAACCAGCGCTGTGATCTACTCGGCCACTTCGGCGGCTCCAGTCAGCGCGGCCGGGAACGGTCCGACATACACGTCGGACGGGAAGCTCGAAATTCCAAAGAACTACCGTGACTGGGTTTTCATCGGCGCGACGGTCACTCCCAACGCCTTGAACGGTGGCAAGGCCGGATTCCCGGAATTCCATAACGTGTATGTGGAGGCGGCGAAACTGGCGGCTTACAAGAAGACCGGAGTGTTTCCGGAAGGGACGATTCTGGTGAAGGAATTGGCGCTATTGCGGAATTCCACGCATCCCGACGGGTCCGCCGACGAGGCCTCGGGCCGCGGCTTCTTCGAAGGCGCCTTCAACGGCCTGGATGTGACCGTGAAAGACAGCAAGCGCTACTCGAAGACGGGAAACTGGGGCTTTTTCAACTTTGGACACCATGCCCAGCCGTATTCCGCCGCTGCCAAGGAAGCGTCCAAGGAGGAATGCGCTAGTTGCCACATTGCCGGGGCGTCCAAGACGGACCTGACCTGGGTACAGTTCTACCCGATCATGACGGCCAAGTAGTCCGACGCAAATGGGTAGACCCGAGCCCACAGGCACAGGCCTCCTTGGGTCTACCTACCGAGCCACAACTTTCAGCGCAGCCTCGACCTTCGCCGCCAGAACCTCATACGACACGTTGCCCGGGTTGTACATGCGGACGATACCCCGTCCATCTACCAACGCCAGTGTCGGAGTCGAACTAACCCCGTAGTTCTCGAAATTCTTCTCGCTGAGCGGCGTTTCCACCTTGCCCAAACTGGCGTAGAACTGCTGGTAGACGGCTTGGATATACCGCGTCTCCATGTCCAGAGGCGCATCCTCGCCGCCCGCCACATAGCCGTAATGCTGTGTCGGAGCGATCACCTCCAACCCCTTGGGGCCGTACTTGGCCTGCAACTGCCGGATCACCGCGAGCTGGTTCTTGCAGTCCGAACACCAATGCGCCCAGAAAAAGAGCAGCACCGGATGGCCCCGGTGTTGCTCCAAGGGTTTCGCAGCCGGACCCGTGACGACCTTCGAAGTCTCCAGTGCCGGGGCGGGCTTCCCCTCCAGCGTCAGCAGGTTCAAGTTCTTGCGGATGCGGGCCACAATCGACGTGCCCCGCCACTTCTCCGCTTCCGCCCGCAGGAATCCCACAGCCTGGTCGCGGCGTCCGGTCGCCTTTGCGGCCTGCGCCTGAACCTCGATGGAAGCCCCCAACGCCATCGGCAGGCTCGGCTCGGCGTCCAGTTTGCGCCCGGTCAACTTGGCGAGAACCAGCGTTCGCACCTCTCCGGCCGTCGCCTCCGCCGCCGCATAATGGTTCGCACCCAATTCTCCGCGCGCCACCCAGGAGAGTCCTTCGATGTACTCCGCGGTCACGCCGACGGCGTCGCGGTACTGCTTCAATACCTTGCGCGCGCCGGCCGTATCGCCCGACATCGAAGCCACCCTCGCTTGGTAGACCACCATGGGCGTGGGAGTCGCAGCTGCCGCATGGTCCAACAGGGCGCATGACAAGACAAAGGCAAAGACGATGAATCGCACCCGAATCATGATGCGCTGAACTTGCCCCCGGATTCCGCCAGACGCTTCAACAACGGTGCCGGAGCCCAAAGATCGGACCCATGCTGCTTTTCAAACTCCTCGATGCGTGCCAGGACCTGCGGCAGCCCGACCGAATCGGCGTAGAACATAGGCCCGCCCCGCCACGCCGGGAATGCATAGCCGTTCAGGTAGACAATGTCGATGTCGACCGCCCGCAGCGCCACACCCTCTTCCAGCAACTTGGCCGCCTCGTTGACCAGGGCATACAAACAGCGGTCCAGAATCTCTGACCGATCAATCTTCCGCTGTTCGATTCCCATCCCCGCAGTCGCTTCCGCCACAACGTGCGGAATTTCCGGGTCGGCGGTGGCCACGCGATGGGTGTCGTATCGCGAAAACCCTCGGAACGTCTTCTGCCCGTACCGGCCCATCTCATACAGCTTGTCGGCAATCATCGGCCGCCGCACACCCGGTTTCTCCAAGTGTTTGGACTCCTGCCGGATCCGCCAGCCTACATCGATTCCGGCCAAGTCCGTCATAGCGAGCGGCCCCATGGCGAAACCAAAGTCGTACAGCGTGGAATTGATTTCCTCCACCGTTGCGCCCTCCTCCAACAGGAACTGCGCTTCCCGCAGGTAGACGTGCACCATTCGGTTGCCGATAAAGCCCCGGCTATTGCCCGCCAGCACCGCCACCTTCTTGAGCTTCTTGCCGAGCGCCATCGACGTCGCGATGACCTCCTTGCTGGTCGCCTTGCCGCGCACCACTTCTAGAAGCCGCATCACATTCGCCGGGCTGAAAAAGTGGTGTCCAACCACCATCTGGGGTCGTTTCGTTGCCGAAGCAATCTCGTCGATGTCGAGCGTCGATGTGTTCGAGGCCAGAATGCAGGTGGGCTTCGCGATGGCGTCCAGTTCGGCGAAGACTTGCTTCTTTAGCTCCATGCCCTCGAACACGGCTTCCGTGACCACGTCGACGTCCTCAAACCCGTCGTAGGTGGTCTGCGGCGTAATGAAGGCCATCCGGCGCTCCATCTCGGCCCAGTCGAAGCGCCCCTTGCGCACGGAATTGGCGTAGTTGGACCGGATCGTGTTAATCCCCTTGTCGAGCGCCTTCTGGTCCGTCTCCTTCAAAATCACGGGTATTCCGGCGTTCGCGTAGTTCATCGCGATACCGCCGCCCATGGTCCCCGCCCCCACTACCGCAGCCTTCCTGATCTTGTAGGTCTGAACATCCTTGCCGATGTCGGGAATCTTGGCCACGGTGCGCTCGCCGAAGAATGCGTGGATCATGGCTTTCGATTGCGGCGAGTGCAGGCAGCGCACGAAAGCCTCGCGCTCCATCTCCATACCGCGATCGAACAGCCGGATCGACGCTTCGACAGCATCCACGGCTTCCAGTGGCGCGACTTGGCCCCTCCGGGTGGCGTTGGCCTTATCGATGGCGGCGGAGAAATACCGGGGATCGACATCCTTCAACTTCCCCCGCCGGTCGCGGGTTTTCGACATCGGCTTGTGGATAGCCTCGCGCGCGAAGGCGATGGCACCTTCCAAGAGGTCGCCCTCCCGCCCGTTGCAATCGATGATGCGGTTCACCAACCCGGACTCAAACGCAGCCTTCGCGCCGATCGGTTCCCCGAAGACGCACATTTCCAGCGCCAATTCGATCCCGGCCAGCCTCGGCAGCCGTTGTGTGCCGCCAGCGCCGGGGATCAGCCCGATTTTGACTTCCGGCTGGCCAACCAGTCCGTCCGCCGCCATCACGCGGAAGTGGCCGCCCATGGCGACCTCCAACCCGCCGCCAAACGCGGTCCCGTGCAGCGCCATCACGACCGGCTTGGGGCAGTCCTCAATCTTGCAGATGATTTCGGGCAGGTTCGATGCCGCAGCCTCTCCCGCCACGATCTTTCCAAACTCCCGTATGTCCGCGCCCGCGATGAAGGTCGTACCCGCCCCGATCACGACAATCGCCTTTACTGACCCGTTCGCGGCGGCTTCCTCGATGCATGACAGGATGCCCTCGGGCACTCCCGGACTCAACGCGTTCACGGGCGGATTGTCAATCGTGACAATCGCAATCTCGTCCCTACGGGACAGCTTTACCAGTTCGTTCACAACCACATAGTATGCTGCCAGCAGTGACCGGAGCGGAAAGTCTTTTGCGGACGCTTTTGTTGAACGGCGTAGATACGTGTTTCATGAATCCGGGGACCTCGGAAATGCACTTCGTCGCGGCC
Organism: uncultured Acidobacteriia bacterium; assembly: GCA_903925015.1. Classification (GTDB taxonomy): domain Bacteria; phylum Acidobacteriota; class Terriglobia; order Bryobacterales; family Bryobacteraceae; genus BOG-234. Next base: position 26,381 of record CAIYDY010000065.1, on the reverse strand, counting down.
TTGGACCGCGTGCCGGGTCTGCGCGGAATTTTGTGCCTTTTCGAGGGCGTTTGTTCGGGAGCGGCGGACGGGTATGCCCGCGCGCTCGGCCGTCCTGCCTCGACGCTGCTGCATTTGGGGCCCGGTCTGGGAAACAGCCTGGCCAACTTCCACAATGCGCGGAAGGCCCGGTCGGCGGTGGTGAACATCGTCGGCGAACATGCGACACCGCATTTGCGGGTGGACGCCCCGCTCAGTTCGGACATCGCGACTTTCGCGCGCACGGTTTCCTCCTATGTGCGTACCAGCACTGGGCCAGCCGATGTCGGTGTGGGAGTTTCCGAAACTATCGCAGCCGCTTGGGGGCCTCCTGGCTCCGTGGCGACGCTGATTGTGCCTGCGGACCATTCCTGGACCGAGGGCGGATTGCCGGGCGTACAGGCCTCCCTGACCGCACCCGCGCCGGTGGACGACGCCGTCCTTCGTCGGGTCGCCGAACTGCTGCCGCTGGCCGGGACCATGATCCTGCTGGGCGGTATGGCGGTCAACCCCCGTGCCCTTGATGCCGCACACCGGATTTCCGTGAAGACCGGCGCCAAGTTCGGAATCGCTCGCAATGCCGGGAAGATGTCGACCGGTCGCGGCCGCTTCCAGCCGGGAGTCGTGCCCTATTTCCCCGAGGGCGCGCTGCCGTTTTTCGCCGACACTCTGAACCTGGTGTTGGTGGAATCGGAGGTTCCGGTATCGTTCTTCGCCTACCCCGGTATTCCAAGCTACATGGTGCCGGATTCGAGCCTGACCACGGTCTTGGCTCGCAGGGAGGACAATGGAACGTTGGCGCTGGAGGCGTTGGCGGATCTTTGCGGCGCGGGTCCCGCGCAGTTGTCCCACACCCCACCCCTCGAAGTTGCCGACGACGACGCACCCCTAACCCTAGAAGCACTCGGGCGGACCGTCGCCGCACTGCTCCCCGAAAACGCGCTGGTTTCCGACGAATGCGTTTCCTCCGCGGTTCCGATTCTCACCGCGTTGCGTTCCGCCCCCCCGCACGACTCCATGCCCGTAACCGGCGGTTCCATCGGCCAGGGCCTTCCTTTGGCCGTCGGTGCGGCCGTGGCGTGCCCGGACCGGAAAGTCGTTGCCTTGGACGCCGATGGTTCAGCCATGTACACCCTGCAATCGTTGTGGACCATGGTGCGGGAGAACTTGGATGTGACGGTGGTGATCCTGGCCAACCGGCGCTACCGGATTCTGGACATCGAAATGCGCCGCACCGGAGCCAACGGATTCGGCAGCTTGGCCGAATCGATGATCGACATCAGCCGTCCCGATTTGGATTTCGTGAAGCTGGCCACAGGCATGGGCATGGAATCGGCCCGAGCCACCACGGCACGGGAATTCGCTAAACTCGCCCGAGAAGCGCTGGGCCGGAGGGGGCCGTTCCTGATTGAGGCGATGCTCTAGCAGCGTGTACGTGCCGACGCGGAATTGCGCCGGGCGAATTGGCCAACTTTCGAGACCGGATGACGAAAATGCTTGGGGGCGATGCATGGCCAAAGAGCGGCTTCCCAGGATTTCCCCCTCCAGTGGGATTGGAAGTAAGTCGTCGTACCAGCCAAGTGAATACAGGGCCACGCGAGGAGTGGCGCCTCCCTTGCCGCTTCTGCAGTTGCCCTGTGCCTCCGAAAAACCAGCCCATCCCGAGCGAAGTTTGGCGCAATTGCCCATACTCGCAGCACTACGCGTACGTGATTGTTCCGGCCCCGGCTGCGGCCCCGGCTGCGGCCCCGGCTGCGGCAATAGTTGCGCCGCCTCCGGTCCCCGCTTGATTTTGGGCGCTATAGTGCTTCAACGCATACTGAAGCTGTTCCTGGGCACTGACAGTACCGTCCTGGTTGGTATCAGCCGGATCATAGGATGTGGTGGTTTTCGCCGCTGCACCCGCAGCTTTGCCGTCCCCATCACCCGAGTCCCCACCGGGCCCACCAGGCCCCCCCGGACCGCCACCCGGCGGCGGGCCGAGCTTCGACAAACCGTCCTCAATATCCTGCTTGGTGATGTAGCCCTTTCCACCCGAATCGAGTTTCTTGAACAATGAAGCGACATCCTGTCCTTTCGCACCTCCGTGCGCCTGAACTGCGTTCGTCAACTCATCCTGGGTAATCTTGCCGTCCTTGTTCGTATCGGCTTCCTGGAACAGCTTCGCCGCGACCTGCGACCGTAGTTGTTGGAGGGCGGCCGGGTCGGGTCCGCCTTGTGCGCGTCCAATCGAAATGCTCATGGTTGGTTCCTACATAAGACTCATCGGCCCGATTGTGCCTTTCCTCTAGGCCACGGAACCAGGAGAAATGTAAAGAATTCAGCCAAGCTCCAAGTTGCCAAAACCACCGGTGGCGCTACCCTAATACAAATGCCACCGATCCTCCGTTTCCTTTCGGCCCGCTCCCTCTCAGCCCTCTTTCTTGCGGCGCTTCTACCTACAGGCACCGTCCTCTCTGCCGCTCCCGCTGCCAAGCCCAAAGTCCGGGCCATCACCGGTTTCGTCACCATTGACGCCAAAAACTATCCCGCCCAGCTCGCGGAAACCGTCCAGTTCCTCTCCAAGGTTCGCGAGGCCGTCAAAGCCGCCGGGTACGACGTCGCCGGCATCCGCATCTCCACCCAGCCGTTTCCCGAATACACCAAGGGTCTGTCCCGTGCCGACGCCCTCAAGCTCCTGCGTGACATCAACGACCTGTCCACCAAACTGGGTTTCAACCCGAACATCGGTCCCGCCATGCGCAAGGATACCGACCCGACCGAGCCCGTCGACCTGCTCATCGACGTTCTTTCCACCCCCGGCAACCGCCTCGTCTCGAACCTGGTCACGGCCGGCGAGGACGGCATCTACTGGAACGCCGTCCGCCAAGCCGCCCGTGTCATCAAGTCCGTGGGCGAACGAAGCCCGCACGGCCAGGGCAATTTCAACTTCGGTGCCATATCGATGTTGAAACCCTACGGCCCCTTCTACCCCGGCGCCTGGCATCCGGCCGGACCCCGCCAGTTCGCGATCGGCCTGGAATCCGCGAATGTCGTCATGGACGTCTTCGCCTCGAACCAAGATCCCCGCACCGCCGAAAAGGCGCTCACCGAGGCGCTGTCGGTCCACGCCAAGGCCGTCGAAGCGGCGGCAATGAAGGCGTCCACCGGTTCCGGTTGGACCTACGCGGGTATCGATCCCACCCCTGCGCCAGGCGGAGCCATCTCCATCGGCACAGCCGTGGAATCCTTCGTGGGCGGCCCGTTCGGCTCTCCAGGCACCGAGACGGCCTCGGCGATCATCACGCGCGCAGTGAAGGCCGTCCCTGTGAAGCAGACAGGTTACTCCGGCCTGATGATTCCGGTTCTGGAGGAAACCACCCTCACCCGCCGCTGGACCGAGGGTACGTACGGGCTGGACTCGATCCTCGCCTACTCGGCCGTCTGCGCCGGTGGCGTCGATACCGTGCCGTTGGCCGGCGACACCAGCGAGGCGGCAATCGCCCGGATTGTGGGTGACGTCGCGACCCTTGCGTACCGATGGAACAAGCCGCTCGCCACCCGCCTGCTGCCCGCGCCCGGTCGCAAGGCCGGCGAAATGACCGAGTTTGGCGGCCAACTCGCCAACGCGACCATCCAACCGCTGCCTGGGACGCCGCGCAAGTAGCCTACTTGCGACCCTTGTAGTCCCAGAAAACCGTGCAGCCTTCCACCTCGGCCTTCTTGGCGAAGACCTTGGCGAAGCCTTTTTCGGCGATGTAGTCCTCGTCCTCGCAGGTCTCCAGGGTGGCGAATACGCCTGACAGGGCCTCCCGGTCCAGTTGCGATTGCGGGCGGATGTGGTACAGCTTGGCATCCGCCTTGCCGAATTCCAGCTTATGGGAATTGCGCTCCTCGTTGCCTTCCGGAGGCGTGCGTTTGGTCAGGAAGTACACAACCTCGTCGGCCATCAGCATGGCACCCTTTGGAGTTACCTCGTCAACCTTCAGAGCCACGCGCTCGAAATCCTGCCAGGTTGAGTCGTCGCGCTCGTCGTACAGGCTCTTGCCCAGCCCGAATACCACTAGGAAAGACGCAACCAGCACCGGTGCCCACTTCCGGTTCGGCCACTGGTCCGCAATACCGGCCACCGACAGAATAGCGAGGAACGGTACTGTGAAAACCAGATACTGCGGGAATGTGGGCCGGACTGCGGCACCGATGTACAGGCCCAAGCCCGCCGCCAGCCAGCCGCAAAGCCGCAATTCGGCTCGGCGGGTGGCCCGGAACCCGGCAATCCCCAGCAGGATCAGCACAAGGGCCGGACCCGATCCGATCCACGCCATGGCTACTTCCAGATTCTGCCGGTTCGCGTCGGGCGGAGGCCAGTCCACCAACCGGTACTTCAGGTTGTAGTCAACAATGCCGAACCACACCTGCTTCGGGTTTTGCGCGAACAGCCAAAGGACGGGGCTGAGCGCAACCAAGGCTCCACCGACAAATGCGCCAAGCTTCCGCACCCTTGCGCCGCCAGCACTGTTCACCAAGATCCACGCAAACAGGATCGGCACGGCCGGAGCGGTCAGCAGGCTGGAACCCGCAGCCGCGGCGCAAAATAGACCGGCCAGCATCGCGGCAGACACCTTACCGCTTTCCACGGCCACCACAGCGCACCAGTAGGCCGAAACCAGCAGCACTAGGCACAGCCCATAGGCCTGCGAGATCCCGCCGTACCGGAAAACCACCACGTTCAGACCCATCAGCACGGCCACAAGGAAAGCCCCCGGTATCCGCCGTTCGGGCTCGGGAAACCGGTGTAGCACGAACCATCCGGTAACCGCCGTCGCCAAGGATGCCGACACCGCCGCAGCCGCGTGCACCGTCCGCCACGAATCGCCGAAGATCGACATCCAGAAGGCATTCCAGTAGGCATTCAACGGAGTCTGGGAGAAGCAGAAATCCAAGTACGGACGCTTTCCACGCAGGATCAGCTGCGCGGTGACGATGTGGAAACCTTCGTCCCACGCGAAGGCTCTCAATTGCGAGTAGGCGACGATTGCCGCGCCGACAATCGCCAGCAGCGCAACCAGGAGCGCCGTCTGTAACCGGGTGGATTTCACTCGCCGCAGTTTAGCATCCCCGAGAAGACAACCGTCGATGCTCAATCCGGACCCGCCCGAAAAATATTGCGAAAAATGCTGGCGCGCTTTCTCCTCGCCAGCGCCTTTGAGGTGGGGAAAGGCATACGGGCCCAACCCAAGAAAAAGAGGACATCACAATGAGTTTCTTCAGCAGTATCGCAAGTGGAATCAGTGGCGTGGCGGGCCAAGCGGTTCATGGTCTGGAAAATGCCACACAGCTTTCAGCCTTCGATCTTCCTGACGGCAGTGGCTCGGTCCGCGTGTTTCCCGCAGTTTACAAAGTCCACCTGAACTCCCAAGGGATCGCAAAACTGGCTGGTGCGAACGATCTCGCGGGCACCGCACTCCAGATCATGGGGGGAATCGCCGTTGCACAGCCGGAATTGGCCCCGGTGGTGGGAATTCTCGGAGCCTTTGTCGCGGCCGAATGGATCGCGATCCGGTCCGCAACCAACAGTGATGGCGTGACCCTAAGAGGCACCTATCTTCCCCCATCGCCCCTCGTCGTTCCTACACCGGGCGCTTTTTAACAACTTCGCGCGAAAAAAAACGTGCACGGCAGGCCCGGACAAGCGATAATAGGGGAATGTCCGTACGTAATGGCGACAAAGCCCGGCACAACAGGCAGCGGAAGCAAAAGCTCGCGAAGAGGCTGAAGTCCAGGGCCCTCAGAGCAGAACTCGCCGCAGTGGCTCCTCAAAAAGCCGCGTAAGCTACCCGTCCGTGGAACCCGGCAGCGCTTTGAGCCCGGTTCCACGGATCAGCCGCCTCTACTTTCCCTTCTTTTTTGTCGGCGCTACCTGCTTAACAGGAGCGCCTTTTTGTGTTGGTGCCTGCGCTGAAGGCACGATGAACTGCCTCACCTTCCCAAAATCACCGGTTTCATAGCCGTAAGTGCGTGTTGGCATGGCTTTCACTTCGGCCTCGATGGCGGCTTCCCGGTGGTCTGGATTGGGATGGTCAGAAAGGAACTCCATCGGTCTTTGGGCACCTGCCTGATTTAGCTTGGTGAAAAAGATGCCGAGCTCCATGGGGTCCCAACCCGCCTCGGCCATCATAAATGCACCCAGGGCATCCGCCTCGCTTTCCGCTTCGCGCGAATAGTGCAGCATCCATGTATTTGCGCCCAGGGAAACAGCTTCCTTCATCATGCCGCCCATCATGCCGTCTCCGGCTGCCGCGCCGATAAATGAAGCTACCAGCCCGACACCCTTGGCCTTGGTGGCCTCATGAGTGCCATGCCGCAGGATCACGTGGGACATCTCGTGCGCCATCACCCCGGCCAGTTGAGCCTCGTTGTCGAGGGCGGGGAACAGGCCCGTCTGGATGAACATTGGCCCGCCCGGCAGCGCGAAAGCGTTGACCGTCGGCTCCACGATGAAGGTAAAGGTGAACGGGAACTTGCTCTCCGCTGCTTCCTTGGTGGCAGCCAACCGGTCGCCCACGCGCTTGACGTAATCCTGCAGGAACTTGTTGTCCAGCGTCTTGTACTTCGTCCGGACCTCTTTTGCCGCCTCCGCACCAAGCTGCTGGTCCTGGTCGCGGCTAAACATGTTCAGGCCCGGTTTCGGCAAATCCCCAGGCTTGCGCGCAGCCAATGGCAGCGTGACGAGCACGCAAAGGCTCAAGACCCGGCTATATTTTGGAAACATCCATCTCCCCCCAGCCTCCAGTCTAGGTCCTTGGCCAATGAATCGCCACTCGGTGGAATCATACGTCCGCCCTACCGAGCCAGTTCCTTACCAGCCTTGGCCAGTGCTTCCCTCCGAAGTACTGCAACCTCATCGGTCGGTCTCAATTGCAGCGCCTTCAAGAATGCCACAGCAGCTGGATCAAACTTGCCAGCAGCCAGCAACGCCTTCCCCAGAAGCACAGCAGCGGGATAGATTTCCGATGGAACCCGCGTCAACTGCCGCTCCCGCTCGCGGAGAGCCCGAGCCAACGGCTCTGCAGCCTCAACAGCCTTGCCCCCGGAAAGAAGCGCCACCCCCTTCGCAAAGGGGTCTTCCGATAATGTCAGAGCAGTGACAGCCTTATCGAATGCGACGCCATCAAGCCCAGTTTCGACCGGATGGCCGAAAAGTTTGGCAACTGCCAAAGCGGTCACCGCCCGTGGACTGGCCAGAACCCCCGAGTCGCCCGACTGGATCACCATTACCGGTGTATCGCCGGGTCCGTCCGCGACCTTCGCCAAACCTTCCAACGGCCAGATCAGAACGTAAACCGGATTCGATTTTCCTTTTACTTTTACCGAAAGGCTCAACGGAACCCAGCCGTCGTGGTCGGGACTTCCCGCTTCGACCGAGACGCCTGCAGGCTTCTTTCCACGCGCATCGGTGATGTCGAAATGCAGCGCCGGAACCGCCAACGAAAGAAGGAATGCAAAGGGAATCATTCGTCCCGCAGAATCTCCAGCGGTTTTTGACCCAAGGTGCGGTAACTGGCGGCCCAGCCGGTCACAACAGCAAGGACGGCGGTGCCCAAAACAGCGACACCCAATGCCAGCCAGTCAGGCGGCGCATTCGCCCGCAGCAGTCGGTTGAGCACGGCCCAGGCAAATCCGACTGCCAACAGGCCGCCCATCAGCCCGGCCACGGTACCGATCACGAAGAATTCCACCGAGAAAATCTCGGCAATCCGTCGGCGGCTCGCACCCAGGGTCTTCAGAATCACGACTTCCCGGATGCGACGGAACCGGGTACCGGCAACGCTGGACGCAAGGATCACGGCACCGGCCAGAATCGAGAAGAACGAGATGAAGCGAACGACCACCGAAATCTGATCGACAATGCCTTGGATGGTATCCAGAACCTCGGCCATATTAATGACAGTGACAGTCGGAAAAGTCTCGTACAGAGACTTCTGGATGCCAGGCACAAACTTCGGTGCGGCCCGGACGCCGCCGTAATAGATGGCGGGCAAGCCGTCAAGCGCACCCGCCGTCAGGAAAAACTCAATCCGCGCCGAAAGACGCACCGATTCGCTCTTGTGAACGGCCACCACAGTGGATTGGAAGGTGCGCTGGGGGGTGGTCCAGACGATCTTGGAACCGACGTGTACATTGAGCAGGCGCGCGGCTTGGTCGCCAACCGAGACTTGGGCTTCCGCAGGGTGGGCATTCGCCTCCCACCACGCTCCGGAGAGAATCTGGGTAAACGGCGGTTCCACCAAAGCTGTGGAAACAGTGACGGTGCGCGCGTAGCGCCGCGCCATCCCCTGCAATTTTTCGCGCACCAGCGGGGTGCCATCCACCGACTGGATGGTGGCGGAAACGGCCCCGATCATTTCGGGCTTCCCTTCAAGTCCCGCCTGTTTCTCCAACAAGGAGTACACTGCGTCCTTGGAGGCGGCCGTAATATCCAGCAGGTAAACATTCGGCATGCCCGGAGGGGCCGTCCGGATGATGTCTTTCAGCAATCCGCGCTGCACGATCCAGATCGTCAGGGTAAACATGACGCCCACCCCCAATGCCATCACGGCTGCACCTGCGTGGTTGCCCGGACGGTACAAATTGGCGATGCCCTGTCGCAGGACTGGACCGCTGGCACGCGGGAGGTTGCGACCCAAAATGCGCAGCAAACGGAGAAGAACCCACGCGACGATCGCCAGAGCAACCATGGCAGCAGCGATAGCGAAAGCGAAATAGCGGCCGGTCTGGGCATTGTCACTCAACCAAGCTGCAATCAGGCCCACGAACGCCAAAATGACGACGGCGGAGATCACCGGCTCCAGCGTGTCCCGCAACCACTGGCGGGCGGTACGGCGCGGGGCAGCCATCTCACGGCGGAAAATCAGCGCCGGACGGATCTTGCGGATCCCCAGCAACGGAGGCACGGTGAAAAGCAGCACCGTCAACAGTCCGACCAGCATGCCTTGGAAGGCCGAGAGCGGGTCGAAACGCGGCACGTTGGCTACCTGGAAATAGCGCTCCAGGAAATAGGGGAATGCCATCTGGATCAGGCTTCCAACAGCAATCCCAATGAGGCCTCCGACAAAACCGAGTCCGGCTGTTTGGATCAAGTAGATGCGCAGGATCTGCGAGGACTTTGCGCCGAGGCACTTCATCACGGCAATCGAATCCATTTTCTGTTGGAGATGCGCTTGAATCGCCGTGGCGACACCCAATGCCCCGATGACCAGTGCTACCAGACTAACCAACGAAAGAAACGTTGTGGATTGCCTTAGGCCCTGCTCGATCAGCGGATGAGCTTCGGTGTAGTCCGCAATCAGGCCCTCGGCAAACACCTTCTTGAGCTCGGCCCGAACCGCGCCGATCGACTGCGTCAGTGGAAGCTTGAATAGGAATCGTTCGGACGCACGGCTGCCCGGAATAATCAAGCCGGTTCGCTCCAGCCCGACCCGCGACATCATGATGCGCAGGCCCACGTTCAGGCTCCCCGTCATTTTGTCGGGCTCATTGACGATCTCGGCGGCGAGACGGAAGGGTTGGCCACCGATTCGCACCGTATCGCCGAGCTTCTTGTTCAGCCGGAGCAGGACACCGTCCGAGACGATTACGGCGTCGGGTTGCAGCACCGCTCGCAGACTGCCGGGCGGATTGAGGCTGATGACACCGTAAAACGGGTAGGCCTCCGGGTCGACCGCCTTCACTGAGACCAGCATCGGGGCTGTATCCGGTCCAGGGGACGCCATCGTCAGGGTCTCCGTGATCTGAGTTCGCCGGATTCCGAGCCCGGTCAGGCGGTCCATGGTGGCCGTCTGCTTTTCGTCCGGCAGTTGGAACGTCCGAACCGTCATGTCAGCGGCCATGAATCCGCGGGCGTCGCGCTGGAGAACGGTGTGGAAGGCCTGCGAAAAGCCCCGGACGCCGGTCAGAGACCCAACGCCCGCTGCAACCGCCAAGATGACAAACGCGAAGCGACCGGACGACGCGCGCGTTTCCCTCCAGGCAATCTTGGCTGCTGTCCAGTAGGAATGGATCATGGCCATGGAGAACTAGGCCTTGGCCTTCAAGACGTCGCTGGCGACCAGGCCGTCCTTGAGGGTAATGATGCGGTCGGCATGGGCGGCCAGTCCCGGATCGTGCGTTACCAGGACGAGCGTTGTACCCTCGACCCGGTTGAGTTCGAGAAGCAAATCCAGCACCTGCTGGCCGGTCTTGCCGTCGAGATTTCCAGTGGGCTCGTCTGCGAGGAGGATCGGAGGCTTCGTGACAAAGGCTCGGGCGAGGGCGACACGCTGCTGTTCTCCTCCGGACAGCTGAACCGGATAGTGGTCCATGCGTTCCGACAAGCCGACGCGCTCCAGCAGTTCGCGGGCTCGCTTTTCATTTTCGGCCCCTACGCCGGCCAGTTCGGCAGGGAGCAGAACATTTTCCTCAGCCGTCAGCGTTGGAATGAGCTGGAAGGACTGGAAGACGAAGCCGATCTTGCGTCCACGGACCTCCGCCATCTGGTCCTCCGTGAGGCCGGTGATGTCCACGCCATCCAACAGGACTTGGCCGCTGGTGGCGGTATCGAGCCCGGCGAGAAGTCCCAGTAGGGTGCTCTTGCCGCTGCCCGAAGGCCCCATGATCGCGGCGAACTGGCCTTTGGGGATCGCCAGATCGATGCCGCGCAGAATTTCGACGCGGTGGGACGGGGTATCGATGGTCCTGGTCAGATGGACAATTTCGATGATGGCTGGTGCGGAAGCGGAGGGCGGGATGGGAACTCCTAGGGACGAAATGTGGACTGCGTCTGTCATGATTATGGCAGTGTGCACTCGATTGATGCTTCGCGCGGCCCTTGGGGTTTCTTTCACTTTGTGGATGGCTGGCTGCGGCGGGTCGGAGCCGAAAAAGACGGCCGCCCCGGCGGTACCGGTAACGGCAAGTTCGGAGCCTCAGCAGCTGCTGAGCGATTCCCGGCCCGTGGTCGCGGCGTTTGGTGACAGCATCTCGGCCGGTTTCGGCGTGGAACCGGGGAAGAGCTATCCGGACGACCTGCAACGGCTGATTGATGCCGCCGGATACCAGTTCCGGATCGTGAATCTGGGTGTCAGCGGCGATACCACGGCCGACGGGGTGGAACGCCTCCAGTCGGTGATCGCGGTCCACCCGGCGGTGGTGATCTTGGAATTCGGCGGGAATGACGGACTGCGTGGTCAGCCTGTGACGGAATCGGCCAAGAATATGCGGAAGATGGTGGAGGCATTGCGAGCCACCGGCACCGAGGTCGTGGTGGCTGGCATGACCCTGCCCCGCAACTATGGACCGGAATATATCGCGGCGTTTGACAATATCTACTCGGATGTCTCGAAGGAGTTCCGCCTCGTTCGGATTCCGTTCCTGCTGGATGGTGTCGGGGGAAACCCGGCGTTGATGCAGCCGGATGGCATCCATCCCAACGTGGTTGGGGCTGAACTGGTGGCCAAGACCGCGATGACGTACCTGGAGCCTGTTTTGGCAAAGCTCGACAAGACGCGGTTACACAAATAGGCCGGGTTCAAGTACTTTGGTTATAGGACCAATCGGAACTAGTACCCTTTCTTTTTCCTGTCAATTCTTGTCGAGTTGCTTTAACATGGAAATCGAAAGCAACGGATGAACGCTCATTCTATTGAAGTTGTAGGCTCTACAGCGGGGCAATTCCTTCCCTTCTTCGCCCGGGGTATCGCGAAAATCTTGCTGGCGGATGCCGATGCGGCGTCCCGCCTGACACTGAAATCGATTCTTGAGGCTGCGGGCTATGACGTGGACCTCGCGGATTCCCTGGATGAGGGAACCCGGCGACTGGAAACCGGCGACTACGAACTGGTGATGGCGGATCTGCCTGGCGGGGATGGACCCGCGCTGCTGAAATATGCCCGGCAGCGGGAGTCCGATCCAGCCACGGCCCTGCTCTACTCCAAAGTAAGCGGGATCGGCGAAGACAATGCCAATGCGTGGCAAGAGGGAATCGTGCGGATGAGTGCCGCGAATATCTCCCACGTAATCGCAGGTGTGGCTGAATTGCTCGGCGAGCGTGCCGACCGCAGGATCGGACTGAGTTTGCGACGGATTGTCTAAGTCCGAATTTAGCGGTAGACCTGATAGGGCAACAATGTTGCGGGCGTGAGGGCGGGCATCGGCGACCGGAAATACTTCTGGTTGTCCAGAATGCGATATACCTCACCTGCTACCCCAGAGGCAAGCGGACCGATTGTCTGGCGTCCACCGGTCAACATGACGACGACCACCAACTTCCGGCTGCCTTCGTTGAACGAGCCGAACCATCCAAGCCTGGTGCGGCCTTCGCTGCAAGTACCAGTCTTGCCGTAAATTTCCTGATCTTGTTTGGCGCGCCGAGCCGTTCCGAATTCAACTGCTCCGCGCATGCCCGGTTTCATGTCGTCAACCAGAGCCCCGATCTCCAAACGGCGCTTTACCTGGGGCTGGAAATCGCGAACTTCCTCCTCGGAGCGGGGATACTGCAACCAGTAAAGGGTGCCGCGATTGGCAACGGCGGTCATCAGACCGGCCAATTCCAAGGGGGTCTGGGAAATCTCTTCGCCAAAGCTGGTCAGCATGCCCATGCCGCCGTTCTTGGGCGGAGCAGGAGGAAAATACCCGGCGTGTTCGCCCTCAATATTGAGACCGGCTTTTTCGCCGTAACCGAACATGCGGGCGTAGTGGCTGAAACGGTCGTATCCCAGCTTGACCCCCAAATTCGCAAAGTAGGCGTTGTTGGAGAAGGCCAGCGCATCGGTCAAATCCATCGAGTGCTTGCTGAAGAAGCGCGCGGGGACAATCCGGGGAACCATGCTCTCCTTCAAGCTGGCAAGTGCTACGGAAACTTTGACGGTGGAGCAGGGAATATAGCCCGCACCCAACGCCAGTTGCTGGTTGACCATGGTCAAGACGCGACCGGTCGAAGAGTCCACCACCACCACGGAACCGTTCAGCGGGCCCAGTGCTTCGACGGCAGCTGCACGGACCACCAAATCCTCGCCATCGGTGCGGTCGCCCACCACCGAGTCCTTGTAAACAGGCTCGTCCCAAGTTTGGACCCAGCCACGGCGGCGAACAGAGGTCTTGCCGTTCGTCTTGCCGACAACCGCCGTAGCAGCGACCTTAGGAACAATATTTTTGGTGACAACAGGCTGTTTCGGTTGGACTGGCTTTGCGGCCACGACCGGCTTGGCGGCGGTTGCCGCCTTTTTCGCGACGGGCTTGCGGGACTTCGGAGCGGCCTTTTTGGTTCCGGCCTTCTTGGACGGGGACGCAGCAACGCCATCCTTGGCCGAATCCTGCACTGCGGAGGCGATCCCCCCGGCCAGCGCAAGGCTAAAGGCCAAGCAGGCAACGCTGCGAACTACGGAAGCGCAACTTTGATAAGACAAATGCACTTTTTAGACACCTCAAACGGCGCGGAGGTTACCAGGAGCGGTACAGCGGGAGTCCGGGGAGCAACCAGACTATTCAATTTTGCATGTTTCGATGTTCGGGGTCAATACTGCAAGCCCACTTTCCGACACCGGACCGTCACTTTTCTCAACCCTATTATTATCGGCAGGTTGCGGAAAGAAGTTTACACCCCCTGCCGATATTTTTCCGGGGACTGCCCGGGCTGCTAGGCTGCCGTCCATCCGCCGTCGATTGAAACCACTGCGCCATTGACGAATGCGGCCTGGTCCGAGCAGAGATAGAGCGCGAGGTAGGCGATTTCGTCGGGCTTGCCCAGGCGTCCAACGGGTTGGCGCTGGTTGAGTTCGGCCCGCACCTTGTCCTTTTCGTGGCTGTGGTACTTCTCAATGTAGCCTTCGACGAAGGGTGTGTCCACCGTGCCGGGCGCGATGCAGTTCACGCGCAGCCCCACCGGGTAGTCCACCGCCAACTGCTTCGTCATGGCGACAACCGCGCCTTTGGTGCCGCAGTAGGCGAAGCGCCTCTTCACCCCGACCAAGCCTGCCACGGACCCGATGTTGACGATCGAACCCGGAATGGAACGGCTGGCGTCCCGGAGCAAGGGAAGACAGAACTTGGTCACGAGATAAAGACCCCGCACATTGACGCGGAAGATGCGATCGAAGTCATCGAGTTCGGTCTCCTCGCACCCGCCGACCAACCCGATTCCGGCGTTGTTCACGAGAATGTCGAGTCTCTCGATACCGGCGATCCCGTCGCGAACGGCGGCTTCGCTGGTGATGTCGAAAATCCGCACGGATGCGCCCGGCAGCTCGGCGGCCAAGGCCTCGGCCTTGGCACGGTCAATGTCCACGATGATGACGGAGGCGCCTGCGGCTGTGAGAATGCGGCTGGTCTGCTCGCCAATTCCACTGGCGCCGCCGGTTACGAGGGCGATGCGCCCGTCGAGTCGAAAAGGTATACTCATCGGGTGAATTGTAGCAATTCCGTTGCCACGGGTCCGGATGGGTTGTCGGCGCTAAACCGCGAGATTGTGGGCTGCAACCGCTGCCAGAGGCTGGTCGCGCATTGCGTCGAAGTCGCGCGGGTCAAACGCAGGGCGTATAAGGACCAGCAGTATTGGGGCAAGCCTGTGCCCTCGTTCGGCGATCCGGCGGCGCGGCTGCTGATCGTGGGACTGGCACCCGGTGCCCACGGCGCGAATCGAACGGGCCGCATGTTCACCGGCGACAAGTCGGGCGATTTCCTCTACCGCGCACTCTACCGGGCCGGATTCGCCTCGCAACCGGAAAGTATTTCGGCGGGGGACGGACTGGTCTTGAAGGACGCATGGATCACCGCACCGGCACATTGCGCTCCTCCGGACAACAAGCCATTGCCGGAGGAGTTGCGGCACTGCCGCCCATTCCTCTACCGGGAGTTGGAGCTGCTCACAAACGTGCGCGTCGTGGTGACGCTGGGGCGGATCGCGACGGACGCATGGTTGGGAATCCAGAAAGACCGGGGAGCGATCCCAAGCATGGCAGGGTACGCCTTCGGGCACAACGTGCTGCACAACCAACTGACCCCGAAGCTGCTCTGCTCCTACCATCCCAGCCAGCAGAACACCTCGACCGGACGCCTGACACAGCGGATGCTGGACGACGTGTTCTTGGTAGCCGCGGAGTTGTTGTAGTCGACCGTGGTAAACAGTAATTTCGGATGCCCAACAAAACCGTAGTCACTTTCGGCGAGATCATGCTGCGCCTCGCCCCTCCCGGATTCGAGCGGTTCCTGCAGAGTCCGTCCTTCGTCGCCACCTGGGGCGGGGGCGAGGCGAATGTCGCCGTGTCGGTTGCTGGTTTCGGCTGGCCCGCGTCGTTTTGCACCGTGATCCCTTCCAACCCGATCGCTGACGCCATGGTTGGGGAATTGCGGCGCTTCAATGTCGACACCTCGAAGATTGTCCGTGGCAAGGGACGGATGGGCATCTACTTTGTGGAGCCCGGTGCCAACCAGCGCGCCTCCAAAGTCGTCTACGACCGGGAATACAGCTCGATCGCGCTCGCCAAACCCGGCGATATCGATTGGAACGCGGTCTTCGAGGGTGCCGGCTGGTACCACACGACGGGCATTACGCCCGCCATCAGCGAGTCCGCTGCCGCTCTCGCGCTGGAGTCTGTCCGCGTAGCGAAGGAAAAGGGGATTACGGTTTCTTGCGACCTGAACTACCGGAAGAACCTCTGGAAGTGGGGTAAGGCCGCCCATGAAGTGATGGGTGAGCTCGTAAAATATGTCGATGTCGTGATCGCCAACGAGGAGGATTGCCAGGCTGCCCTAGGCATTCAAGCCGATGTCGACGTGCATTCCGGGAAGTTGGACGAGGACGTCTACCGAGCCTTGGCGGCGAAGGTTCTGGACGCCCACCCGAATGTGAAAACAATCGCGATCACGCTGCGCGAATCCCACAGCGCATCGCACAACGGCTGGTCGGCATGTCTTTATGACGGTCAGGAATTCATCCGCAGCAGGCACTACGAAATAACACACATCGTGGACCGGGTGGGGGGCGGCGATTCTTTCGCAGGTGGATTGATCTACGGGCTAAACGCTTTGGGGACGAAGAGGGAAGCCTTGGAGTTCGCGGTTGCGGCGTCTTGCCTCAAGCATTCGCTGCCTGGGGATTTCAGCCGGTTCCCGCTCGACGAAGTGAAGACCTTGTTGAAAGGCGACGGGTCCGGCCGGGTACAACGGTAAACCCGCCCGTCCCTATCAAGCCACTAGATTCAGGACGGACCCGCTATCATCATTGGACCGTGCGCCCTTTCCCGACTTGAACTTTGCCACCTCCGGGGAACGTTTGCGCGGATCCCGGAATTGCAATCGACAAAAGGTACAGTGGTAGAGAGGAGCGCCAACCAATCCGAGCAGCATCCGGAGCGGATTGCGGTTCATCTTCTCCACATGGTCACGCGAACGCAATTTCGAAAGGTCGCGGGTTCCGCATTGCGGGCACTGGCTGTAGCGCTGAAGGAAGCCGAATGTCGAACGGGGGATGAAAACACGTTCGCCACAGAAGTCGCAGCCAATGACGGCCCGGTAAAAGATCCGCTGCCACGGGTTGCGGCGTCTTCTGGATGTTTCATTGCTGCATCGGGCGCACTTGGACATTTCGCTCCTCCAGCGATATTTGTATATATTTTGACAAACTCCGCGGGCAAATTGTAACAAGATGTTGAAAGAAATTTCAGTTTCGGGTGCGCGGCAACACAATTTGAAGGACGTCAGCGTCCGGATTCCGCGCAACAGCCTGACGGTGATCACCGGCTTGAGCGGCTCCGGGAAGTCGTCGCTCGCTTTCGACACGATCTACGCCGAGGGTCAGAGGCGTTATGTCGAAACGCTTTCCACCTACGCCAGACAGTTCCTCGATCAAATGGAGCGGCCCGACGTGGATTCGATCGAAGGATTGAGTCCATCCATTTCCATTGATCAGAAAACTACGGGGAAAAGCCCTCGAAGTACTGTAGGAACCATTACCGAAATTTACGACTATTTGCGCCTGCTCTACTCGTCGATCGGCGTCCCCCACTGCCCTGTTTGCGGAAACGAGATCTCGCGGCAAACCACCGAACAGATCTTGAAGCACGTGCTTTCGCTACGCCCGGAGGACAAAATCCTGGTGTTGGCACCGGTGGTCCGCGGCCGCAAAGGCGAGTTCAAGAAGGATCTTGAAAAACTCGCCCGCCAAGGCTTCGTAAAAGCCCGCATCGACGGCGTCATCCGGTCCTTGGAGGACACGATCGACCTCGACAAGCGGCGCAACCACACAATCGAAGTCATTGTGGACCGCCTGCTGGTAAAACCCGGCATTGAAAAGCGCTTGGAGGCCTCGATTGAAACGTCCACCAAGCTTGCCAATGGCTTGGTGCTGATCTCGGTCGTGGACGGCGACGAACGCCTGTATTCCAGGAAGCTTGCTTGCACGGAATGCGGGTCGAGCGTTCCCGAGCTGGAACCACGGTCGTTCTCGTTCAACAGCCCCTACGGCGCATGCGAAACCTGCTCGGGATTGGGCAGCACTTGGGCCTTCAACGCCGACAAAATCATCGCGGAACCATCGAAACCTCTGCTGGAAGGGGCTCTGGGGCCCGCCGCGGGCTCAAGCGTCCTGGTTTTCAAGATTCAGGATGCAGCCAAGGAGCTCGGCGTCAAACTCAAGACCCCGTGGGAGCAGATTCCCCGTGCCACCCAGGAGAAGCTGCTTTCCGGCTCGGGTGATTTTCCCGGAATACTCGCAATCCTGCAGGAGCTCTACAATGGTGCGTCGGCCGACTACCGCGAGTCTGTCAGCGAGTACATGTCGCCCGTTCCGTGTGGAACCTGCGGCGGCAAGCGGCTGCGGCCCGGCAGCCTGGCTGTCAGGGTGAAGCGCGTCTCAATCGCGGAATTTACCGGCATGCCTCTGTCTCGCGCTCTGCTGACCGCGAAATCCTGGGAGTTCACGGACCGCGAGAAGCAAATCGCCGGACGCGTGGCCGAGGAAATCACCCGGCGTCTCGAATTCCTGGAGTCGGTCGGACTGCACTACCTAAGTCTGGACCGCTCAGCTTCAACGATTTCCGGCGGGGAAGCCCAGCGGATTCGCCTCGCCACCCAGATCGGCTCCAAGCTCCGCGGCGTGCTCTACGTTTTGGACGAGCCGTCGATCGGGCTGCATCCCCGCGACAACGACCGTTTGCTGGACACCCTGACCTCCCTGCGCGACATGGGCAATACCGTCTTGGTGGTGGAGCACGACCAAGAGACCATCGAGAGGGCGGATTACGTCATCGATCTCGGCCCTGGCGCGGGGCGGCTGGGTGGCGAGTTGGTCGGTGCGGGCACTCCGGACGAGATCCGGGCGAACGTCCGCTCCCTCACAGGGCAGTACCTGGCCGGAACAATGGGAATCGCGGTACCGAAAGTCCGGCGGCCCGGCAACGGCACCTCAATTCAGGTCCGAGGCGCGACCGAGCACAATCTGAAGTCCGTCGATGTGGAGTTCCCGCTGGGGTGCCTAATCTGTGTGACCGGGGTATCGGGGAGCGGAAAGTCGACGCTCGTGAACGACATCCTGTACCGGGCCCTGGCCAAGGAAGTCTATGGCTCCCATGAGACGCCCGGTGCACATACTGGCATGGAAGGGGTCGCCAACATCGATAAGGTGATCCGGATCGACCAGTCGGCGATCGGCAGGACCCCGAGGTCGAATCCGGCCACGTACACGGGCATCTTCGCCCCGATTCGGGACTTCTACGCCCTGCTGCCGGAATCGCGGGAACGCGGCTACAAGCCCGGCCGGTTCAGCTTCAACGTAAAGGGTGGCAGATGCGAGGCGTGCACCGGGGACGGCATGAAGCGCATCGAGATGAACTTTCTGCCCGATGTCTACGTCGAATGCGACGTTTGCCGGGGCAAGAGGTACAACTTTGAGACCCTGCAGGTGCGGTTCAAGGGGCTGTCGATTGCGGAACTGCTGGCATTGACTGTGGAAGAAGCTCTGCCCGTTCTGGAAACCAACCCGCAGATCCGGCCTAAGCTGCAGACCCTGCTGGACGTGGGTCTGGGCTACATCCATCTTGGCCAGTCCTCCACCACGCTTTCCGGCGGCGAGGCGCAACGGATCAAGCTGGCCAAGGAACTGAGCCGCAAGCAAACGGGCAAGACCCTCTACGTGCTGGACGAGCCGACCACCGGCCTGCACTTCGAGGACGTGCGGAAATTGCTGGAAGTGCTGCAACGGCTGGTGGATTTGGGCAATACTGTACTGGTGATCGAGCACAACCTCGACGTGATGAAAACGGCGGATTGGATTATCGACATGGGCCCTGACGGAGGCGAGGACGGCGGCCGTGTTGTTGCCTGCGGCACGCCGGAAACGGTGATGAAGTCAAAGAAAAGCTTTACCGCCGAGGCGCTGCGCAAACTCATGAAACCGGAGACCGCTGCTTGAGCGGCTACAAGGTACAACCGGTCGATCTGTCCGGTTTGAGCACCGTTTCCTTGTTGGCCCGGGGCGGCAAGGTCAAACAGGCCGATTTCGCGAAGGTGTACCAACCCGGGTCCGGGGTCGCAGGCCTACTCGACAGCCTTCCCCACATTCTGGCGGGGGATTCCTTCCGAAACGTGGTCTCGGCAATCCGCAACGCGAAGGAGGCTGGAAAACCGGTGGTTTGGGGCATGGGCGGCCACGTGGTGAAATGCGGGCTAGCCCCCGTATTGATCGATCTGATGCGGCGCGGCTATGCCACGGCGTTCGCGATGAACGGGTCGGCCTCCATCCACGATTTTGAGATTGCACTGGCTGGCCACACCAGCGAGGACGTGGAAGCGGTGCTGCCGGATGGGCGCTTCGGCTCAGCCGAGGAGACCGGTCGGGAGTGGAATTCTGCCCTGTCGCCGGACCGGGGCATCGGCGAGGCCTTGGGCGAAGCCTTGGAACGCCTGTCACCAGCCGAACATGCCCCCGCCAGCTTGTTGGTTCAGGCCTGGCGCTCGAATGTGCCCGTTACGGTCCACGTTGCCGTCGGCACCGATACGCCCCACACCCACCCTGCCGTGAATGCCCCGGTGCTTGGGGCTGCTGCGCACCATGATTTCCGCCTATTCTGCGGGATCGTGGCCGAACTGAACGGCGGCGGTGTCTATATCAACGCGGGCTCGGCCGTGGTGATGCCGGAAGTGTTCCTCAAGGCGTTGTCCTGCGTGCGGAATCTCGGGTGCGAAGTTCGCGGGTTCACCACCGTAAACATGGACTTTCTGCAGCACTACCGGCCAAGAGCGAATGTCGTGGAACGGCCCCACGCCGGGTCTGGCGGCAGGGGATACTCGTTGACCGGCCACCATGAACTCATGATCCCCCTACTGGCTGCGGCTCTAATCGAAGGGGACCTCCCGTGAACGAGCCTTTGGTGTTGGCCGAACCGGAGACTCCTTTCTGGGGGTTCGGGGAGATTCTGGTTGCAGTTGCGGTCTTTATTGTTTCATTGGCGCTGGTTGGGAACGCCGTTGTGGGTGCCATCGGGGACAAAGCCAAGACTGGCTACGTCCAAGTTGCCGAGGAGTTCGTGGCCTATGCGGCCATGTTCACGGTGATCAAAGTATTTTGTTTTGCAGCCCGGAAACCGCTAAGACGGTCACTGGCATTCACCCGGACAGCGTTCCATGCGCAATCGTTCGCCGGAATCGGACTCGGCCTCTTCTTCCTCAGTTTCGCGGTGCAGGGGCTGCTGGGAACTCCCGATGTCGAAACCCCGTTCAACAAGCTGCTGGACAGTGGCTGGGCCAGTCGGCTGGCCATCATCGGTTTCGGCGTCACAGTCGGTCCCGTCGTGGAGGAACTGTTCTTCCGGGGCTTGGTGCAGCCCGCCATGATCCAGCTGGCTGGAGTCTTCCCGGGTATCCTGATCACCTCGGCGTTTTTCGGCGCCGTGCATTTGGCACAAAATGCCAACATGTGGCAGAGCGCGGTCCTGATCACGATCGCCGGTTTCGGGTTCGGCGTTGTCCGGCACATCACCGGCTCCACCCGGGACTCCGCCATCAGCCACGTTGCCTACAACGCGCTCCCATTCCTTGCTGTATTGATCCAAGCCATTCAAACAAGCTCAAAATGATAGAAACCATTCTTTGGACCGACGAAGGCGTGGTCATGATCGACCAGACCCGCCTGCCATCCGTGGAGACCTACGTCACCTGCCGTGACTACAAGGAGGTTGCCGACGCCATCCGCACGATGATCATCCGGGGCGCCCCGGCAATCGGCGTCGCCGCCGCAATGGGCATGGCGATTGGTGTGGAAAAGGCCAACCCGGCCGACCTCGATTCCCAAGTCGAGACCATTTCCAAGGAACTGGCCGGAACGCGGCCAACCGCCGTCAACCTCTTCTGGGCGATTGACCGGATGAACCGCCTCTATCAGGAAATCCGGCACTTGCCCCATGCCGAAATCAGTGCGCGGATGATCGAGGAGAGCAAGCTGGTCCGGGTGGAGGACATCGAGATCAATCGCGCCATGGGCCGCCACGGTGCTCCGCTGGTTCCGGACGGCAAGACCGTTCTCACCCATTGCAATGCCGGAGCCTTGGCGACTGCCGGATACGGTACTGCGCTGGGCGTGATCCGGGCCGCAATCGAATCGGGCAAGAACATAGATGTGTTTGCCGACGAGACCCGTCCATTCCTACAGGGCGCACGGCTGACGGTCTGGGAATTGCAGCACGACGGCATTCCCACCACCCTGATCACCGACAACATGGCCGGACACTTCATGAAGGCCGGCCGGATCGGCTGCGTGGTGGTTGGTGCGGACCGCATAGCCGCCAACGGCGACGTCGCGAACAAGATCGGGACCTATTCGGTAGCGGTTCTGGCCAAGGAAAACGGCGTGCCGTTCTACGTGGCCGCTCCGATTTCCACGTTGGACCTGACGCTGTCATCCGGCGACTTGATTCCAATTGAGGAGCGCGGGGCTTCCGAAGTGACCCAAGTCTTCGGCGTCCAAGTGGCTCCAACCGGCACCGAAGTGCGGAATCCAGCGTTTGACGTAACCCCGAATCGCTACGTCACGGCTATCATAACGGAAAAGGGCGTTGCGCGTGCCCCGTTCGAGGAATCACTGCGCACGCTCGCCAACAGTTAAAGCGAGTAAACAGAACCATGAAAACCATCCTGATTTCCATCCTGATGGCCGGCGTGGTGGTGGCGGCGGGGGACTATTCCCGCCGCCGCGCGCCCGGCTTCTCCCTGGCGGACAACCATTACCAGCAGCACGACCGGGAAGACTACATCGGCAAGGTGCTGGTGCTGGACATCATGTCCACAACATGCCCCGCGTGCGGCAAGTTGGCAGACAACCTGGCTGTGACGAAAGCGAAATTCGGCGACAAGATCGGAGTACTTTCGATCGTCACCATGCCCGACAACCGCGACATGGCGGAAAAATTCGCCCGCGACCACAAGCTGACTTGGCCCGTACTCTTCGACAGCGGCCAGGTGATCATGTCGTATCTGAAAGTGACACCTTCGAACCCGCAGGTGCATTTTCCACACGTGTTCCTGATCGACCGCATGGGGATTATCCGGAATGATTTCGAGGCTGACGAGGAAAAGCTGATCACGCCGGAAGGCTTGGCCGCCGAGATTGAAAAGCTGCTGAAGTAAGGGGGGGAAGCCCGGGGCCTACTCGGAGGAGAGGCATGTGGCCCCGGGAGGAGCATTCGTGTTGCTTAACTAGATAGTGCGTGGGCGGCGGATTTTTCTCAAAGTTTTTCCGGGATTTTTAGCTCGCGTCCGGTGTGGCCGTGAACTGGCCTTCGATTCCGTACTCGGCCACGGTCACAAACCCCTTCATATCAGTGGCCGAGTTGAGCGCGCCCCGGAACTGAAGCGTAATCGGGCCGTTTTCGCCGCCGGTAGTCTTCTGGGTCCAGGTCACCTTGTTTCCGTCGATCTTCCCGGTGATCTCAGCCGTCCCGCGGTCGGAACCGCAGCTGCCCTTGAGATCGTCGCCTTCCCGTGCGAAAGTGCATGTCATGTTGACCTCGCGGTCAGCCACAGACAAATGCAGCAGCCATTTTCCCGCAATCGAAGGCGCATCCGCAGCCGTCGCAATCGCCGTGCCCGCCAAAAGCAGGGACGCAAGTATTCTTTTCATGAAATCGGTGATCCTCAGGCTTGTTTGGCACTCGGTGCCACATAGGCAGTGTAGTGAAGGATTTGCCGCCGTGTCAACCGCCCCGTTTGGCACTCTAAGCCGCGTTGGCCACCCGCAGCGTCCGGACATCCCGCATTGGTGGCTGACCGAAAAACCGGCTGTACTCCCGGCTGAACTGGGTCGCGCTTTCATACCCGACCTCGAACGCGGCGCTGGCCGCATCCAGGCCGTCCACCAACATCAGAGCCCGTGCGGACTGCAACCGCAAGTTCTTCTGATACTGCACCGGACTCATCGATGTCATGGCCCGGAAGTGGTGGTGCAGCGTCGAAACCCCCATGCCCGCAACCTCCGCCAGCTCCTCCACTTTCACAGGCTTTACGTAGTTCGACCGCAGCCAGGCGATCGCCTTGGCGGTCCGGTGGCTCTGGTCGCCCAAAGTGGCGATGGCACGCAATCTCGCGCCCTCCGGCCCCTGCAGCACCCGGTAAACAATTTCACGCTCGATCAGTCCCCCGATGAACGGAATATCCAGGGGCCGTTCCAGCAGCCCCACCAGTCGACAACAGGCATCCAGAATCTCCGGTGTCAATTCCGCCGTTCCCATGGCAGGCCGATCGGAAGTGCTCGTCAACGGAACTTGGACCTCCCCCTGGCCCAGCAACTCCCGAACCAGCGGGATATCCAGCTTCAGCATCATCGCCAAACAAGGCTCGGACTCGCTCGCCTCCACCACGCGGCTCACAATCGGCAAATCCACGGAAGTCAGCAGGTATCGCGACTGGTCGTAAATGAACGACGTCCGTCCCAAGTCCACCCTCTTGCTCCCCTGCGGGATGACAATGACGCTCGGCTCGTAGGTGACCGAACACGGCTCGGTCGGTCCGGTCCGGCGGTGCAGGGAGAGTCTCGGCACTGCGGTCGGTAGTCGCTCAGCCGTCCCCACAAACTTGGCGATCATCCGGCACAACTGGGCCCTCAATTCCGACGTCATTGCTCCATCATAAGCCAGCAAGAGAAATAGGCAAGAACCTGGAAGGATCGGGCTACCGTCCCCGCACCCCGCCGACGTAAGCTCAATACGAGAGGTTTATGCTGACCGTCACTGTAAATGGAAAAAAGCGCGAGATAGAGTCTTCCGTCGATACCCCGCTGCTGTATGTCCTCAGGAATGAGCTCGGACTGACCAGCCCGCAGTTCGGCTGCGGACTGGCCCAATGCGGAGCCTGTTCCGTGCTGCTGGATGGCAAGGAAATCCGGGCCTGCATCACCCCCGCTTCCGCTGCCGCAGGCAAGGAAATCACCACACTGGAAGGTCTCCCGGCCCGCTGGGCCAAACAGCAACACCTCTCCGCATCCGATGCCGAAAGCACCATCCACCCGGTCCAGCAGGCGTGGATCGAGGAACAGACGCCCCTGTGCGGTTTCTGCCAGAGCGGCATGATGATCAAGGCCACCGAACTTCTCGAAAAGACCCCGAACCCCACCGTCCCCGAAATCAAGGCCGCGTTCACAACCTCCGGTCCGTCGCCCCACCTTTGCCGATGCGGCAGCTATTCCGCCATCGTCGATGCCGTGCGGCTGGCCTCAACGCTCATGACCAAAGGGGGTGCGAAGTGAGCAACAAAACAAACATCCAAGGTTTGGAGCTCAATCAAGGTTCGGAACTCAACCGTCGCGGCTTCCTGAAAACCGGCGGAGCACTGATTGCCGGAATCGGTTTCCTCCACGCGGATCTTGCCGCCGCCGCCACCACCGGCAACTCCATGAACGCCGGCCTGCCGGAGTCCTGGATCGAGATCCACGCCGACAACACCATTCTCATCCGCACCGGCAAATGCGATTTCGGCCAAAGCTCGGTTTACACCGCCTACCGCCAGATCGTCGCCGAAGAGCTTGATGCCACCTACGAAAGCATCACCACCGTCGTAGCGGGCGACACCGACACCACGCCGGACGGGTCCGGCACCTTCGACCTTCTCGGACGCGGCGTCGGCAACCTCCGGAAAGCGGCGGCGTATACCCGCCAAGCGATTCTCGAACTCGCCGCGCAACGTTTCGGCGTCCCCAAGGAACAAATCACCACCCGCGCCGGAGTTGTTTCCGGCGGCGGCAAGTCCAGCACCTACGGCGAATTGGTCAAGGACCAAAGCCTCAAACTGACCATCCCGGTTACGGGTGACCTGACCAGCATGTTCGGCCTCGTGGTCAGCGGCAATCCGCCCATGAAACCGGTCGCCCAGTACTCCATCGTCGGCAAGTCGTTCAAGAACAGCGTCATCCCCTCCAAGGTGATGGCCAAGGAGACCTGGGTCACCGACGTCCGCGTCCCCGGCATGCTCCATGCACGCATGGTGCACCCCGCCACGCTCGGCTCCAAGCTGGTCTCCGTCGGACAGTTGGACAAAAAGCGCTTCCAGAACTCCCAGGTCGTCGTCAAGGGCAACCTGGTGGGTGTTGTTGCACCCACCGAGTGGGAGGCAATCCAGGCCTCCCGCCAAGTTGCGGGCGACACGAAATGGTCTCCGTGGAAGGGCCTCCCCGGCACCGCAAACCTGTTCCGCTACTTCCGCCAGGATGCCGATTGGAAGTCCGCCACTACCAGCCGCAGCGCCAAAAGCGCGGGCAATGTAAATTCCGCCATGGAGTCGGCTCCCAAAAAGCATGCCGGCACGTACGAAATGCCGTACATGAAGCATGCCCCGCTCGGACCCACCATGGCGATGGCCGAAATTCGCCCGGACGGCAGTATCACCGTCCACACCCACAACCAGAATCCCCAGGCGTTGCGTGGCCAATTGGCGCTTATGCTCGGCCTCCCCGTGGACAATGTGGTGGTGAAAACCTATTCCGGCCCCGGACACTATGGCCGCTCCAACGGCGGCAACGCCGGTGCCGAGGACGAAGCCGTCATTCTCGCCAAGGAACTCGGGCGTCCCGTTCGCGTCCAATGGATGCGCGACGAGGACTTCCAGTGGTCCACCCAGTCAGCCGCCGGGTACTCCGACGTCAAGATCGGCCTCGGCGCGGATGGCAAAATCGCCGCCTACGAGATCGACCACTACATGCCCGCCATGCAGGACGACCGCCCCATCGGTGCCGTCCTCGCCGGCCTGCCCACCATGGATGCCCCCAGCGACAAGGGAGCCCGCCTCAACAACACCGTGAACGGCAATTCCGACGCCTGGATCTACGATGGCGTCCTGAACTTGGAGGAGCGCGCCCACGGCACGTGGCAGGT
>CAIYDY010000064.1 GCA_903925015.1 uncultured Acidobacteriia bacterium | reverse complement strand
CTGCCATGTGCCTAGCTTTAGTGAGACTCCCGTTTGGGGACTCGCTAAGCTTCTTCAGGAACCGGTCACGGAATGTCGCGTTTGCAAATATACTACTACTCCCCCCTCCCCTAGACCAACAAAGCCCCCAACCGCTTCCCCGCCGTAGGGAACTTCCCGATCCCCGCGCCCACCACCTCATCCGCCACGGTCACATACACATCACCGACGGTCCCCTGAACCTTCGTATGCGCGCCCTTGGCCAGCTTTTTGCTCCCGCCAGCCACGATCATCGCCAACCCGCTGTTCTTATGCGAATTCGCCTCGGCGTGCTCGTGGGTGTAAATCGTCGTGACGTGGTCGAACAGCGTCCCGTCGCCCTCCGGCACACTCTCCAGCTTCGCCACGAAATACGCGAACTCCTCCACGTGCCAGCGGCAGATGTCGCGGAGCACGCGCTGTCCGTCGGCCCCGTCCGCGCCCGACGTCTTGCCTTCGGCGTGCGTGTAGTCGTGGTGCCGCGCCGCCGTGTATCCCAGCCACGGGAACCTGGAAATGCTCTGGCACTTCGTCAGCATGTACGACGCAACCCTCGTCTGCCGGATCGCGAACGCCTGCACCAGCAAATCGCTCTGCAGCTTGGCGATTCGCGGCCAGTCCTTCATGTCGCCGTCGAAATCCGGTGCCGAGACGTGCTGGTATTCCGGCGGCAGGCCGGCAATCGCCCGCTCCAGATCCCGAATCCCCGACAAATGCTCGTCCACCCGCGCCTTGTCGTCGCCCGGCAACCGCTGCTGCAACGACTTCGCGTCGGCCATCACGGCGTCCAGGACGCTCTTCTTCCGATTCACCCAGCCCGCATCCTGCGTGCCGAACAACCGGTCGAACAGCCTGTGCGGAATCATCTCCGGCGGCAGCGCGCGCTCAAATCCGGCCCAGCTCATATTGCGCTGCATGCTCTCGCCGAACGATTCCTGCGCCACGCCGATCTGCAGACTTCGGAACCGCGACTCCGTCCCGATCTTGTTGGCAATGATCTGGTCGATCGACGGACCGCTCGGACCGCGTCCGGTGAAATCGGTACCCGTCATCAGGCCCGACATCGAATTCGTGTGCCCGTTGCCCTTGCCGTTTGCCTTTGCGTTGTCCACGCCGCTCAGCACGTGCACGTCCTTGCGCCACGCTGCGAGGGGGGCGAGGCACGGGGTCATCTCGTAATCGGTACCCTCTTCGGTGGGAATCCAGTAGCGCTCCGGGATGCCGTTGCCGTTGAACCACAGGACGAAACGGGTCTCAATCGGCTTCGCGGCCAAGCCGGCGGCTGGCTCGGCTGCGTAGGCGGTGCCGACCGAATTGAACATGGACACCAGCGGCGGCAGTCCGACTGTGATGCCGGCCCCGGCGGCCGTCAGGCCCTTCAGCATGGTGCGGCGCGAGGTGCGGACACGGTTCGTGATCACTTGCGACATGAGCGTTTCTTCCCTAAACCTATTTTGAACTAACGGCCCCGAGGTTTGAAGCAAATTCGCGCAGGAGGGTCAACGAAATGATCATCTCCTGATACTTGAAACCTGAGTTGCGGAACGCCTCGGTCGCCTTCGAGATGACGGCGCGGTCGCCCGGTGCCTCCAGACGACCGGAAGTGTAGCGGAAATACTGCTTCACCATGCACTCCTGGCATTCGGAAGTCTTGGCCAGCACCGAGCCCAACTGCGCGGGGGAGGTGAACGTGCCGCCCGGGAGCCCCGCCACATTGGCGTTGGTGTCGATATCGAGGTCCACTTTTTTGGTCTGCGGACCGCGACCCTTGCCCGGAGCGGGAGGGGCCTTGAACTCCAAGGAAAACTTTTCGCGCCGGGCCCCGATGGCGTCGAACTTCTCGAAGCCGAACCCGATGGGGTCGATCAGCTTGTGGCAGGTCGCGCAAGTTGGATTGTTGGCGTGTTCGGTCATGCGGTCGCGGTTGGTCTGCGGGTGGGCCTCGGTGACAGCGGGGAGGTTCGTGTTCACTCCCGGGGGCGGGTCGGGCACGTGCTGGCAGAGGAACTGCTCGCGGATGAAGATGCCACGCGAGGTGAGCGACGGCTCGTCGGGCTTCGACGTAAGCGAGAGGAAGAGCCCCTGGCCGAGGACGCCCGCGCGCTCGGATCCGGCGGGGAAGGCCACGCGGTCGAAGTCCTTCGGCGGAGCGGTTACGCCGTAGATCGGGGCCAGTTCGGGGCTCACGTAGCCATAGTCGGCAGTGAACAGCTCCATGAAATTGCGGTTGTTCCAAACAAGGTCGTTGAAGAAGGTACGCGCCTCCTCGGTCATGGCGTGGGTGGTTTCACGGGTGTAGAGGGGGAATTTGCGTCGGTCCTTGGCTGCGGCGTTGAGGCGGTCGAAACGGAGCCACTGGCTCAGGAAGTCGTCGAGTGCGTCTTTCGCGCGGGGGTCGGCCAGCATGCGCCGGGTCGTCTTTTCGAGGCCGGCTGGAGTGGAAAGGTCGCCGCGTTGGGCCTCGGCGAAGAGCTGGGCGTCGGGCATGGTGTCCCAGAGGGCATAGGACAGGCGGCTCGCGGTGGCGAAGGGCTTGAGTTTGGCGTCGGACGCACTATCGAGCCGGAAGAGGAAGTTGGG
>CAIYDY010000063.1 GCA_903925015.1 uncultured Acidobacteriia bacterium | reverse complement strand
GGAACGAACCCAAGCCCGGCCCCACCGGACGCGGAGCCCGCCGACTCAGGAGGTGGCAAAAGCGCCACGCGGCACAGCAAAACGCAACAAGTAGCTCCGAACTCCACCACCAGAATGGCGAAACGCATGGCCAACCATCACCGAATCGCCCCGAATAGCCACGATACGCCGCATCCCCTTCCCCGGTTACACCCGCACCAGGTACATACCGGTGTCCCTATGCCATGCGCGGGGCCATTCCGGCCCTACAATCGAATGAACAGCGACTGCGAGAGCGATGAAGGAACATTCCCCCAGCAATACAGCCCTGCGCGTGGCGATCCGCCGGGCGGAGCACCAGCTCCTCGACGAGCCCAAAGTCTTGGACGACCCGATTGCGCTGCGGATCATCGGGCCGGAAGCGGCGGCAGGGATACGGGCGGGGTCGGTGAGCCGGATCCAGAGGCTATCGCCGTCGTTCCGGTCGTACATGGCGGCGCGGAGCCGTTGCGCCGAGGACGAACTAGCGCGGCTGGTAGCACGGGGAGTTCGGCAGTATGTGGTTCTGGGTGCCGGGCTGGACACGTTCGCGTACCGGAATCCTTACGGGTCGGAGGGACTGCGGGTGTTCGAGGTGGACCATCCGGCAACGCAGGGTTGGAAGCGGGAAAAACTGCGGGCCGCGAAGATCGAGATACCGGCGGAGACGGCCCTGGTTGCCGCCGACTTCGAGCGGCAGACGCTGGCCGAAGCGTTGGGGGAATCGAGCTTCCAAATGGACCAGCCGGCGTTCTTCTCGTGGCTGGGCGTGGTGGCATACCTGACCGACCGGGCATTTGAGGAGACGATGCGGTTCGTCGCGTCGAGGCCGTCGCCAAGCGGGATTGTCTTCGACTACGCAGTGCCCAGGGAAGGACTGAATGCGGTCCAGAAAAAGGCCTTCGACGCGCTTGCGGCCCGTGTGGACCGCTTGGGGGAGCCGCTGCAATTGTTCTTCGAACCTGCTGCACTGGTGGAACGGCTGGAGGGAATGGGATTCGAGGGGATTGTGGACCTGGGGCGGGAGGAACTGAACGCGCAGTATTTCGCGGGAAGAAATGACGAACTTCGGGTCCGCAGTAACCTTGCGCGGCTGATCAGCGCCGAGCTTTAGATCTACCAACGCGGCTACGGGTTTGCCGGTTGTGAGTCTGCGATAAGCTTTTTAAGACCGCATGACAACAACCCAGACCGGCCAACCGCGCGTAGTGCTCTCGCGCCCCCAGTGGATTTTCCTCATCCTTCTGGTGATTTCGATTTGCATCAGCTACATCGACCGAGGCAGCCTCTCTGTTGCCGACCAGTATCTGCAGAAGGAATTCAAGCTCGATCCGGAACACCGGGGATTGATTTACTCGGCATTCTTCTGGTCGTACGCGCCGGTGCTGGTGCTTGCGGGGTGGCTGGTGGACAAGTTCAATGTGAATAAGGTGCTGGCGATCGGTTACGTGGTCTGGTCGGCCGCAACGCTTGCGACCGGGGCTGCGAATGGTTTCGTCATGCTGTTCGGGCTGAGGCTGCTGCTGGGCATGGGCGAGTCCGTGGCGTATCCGGCCTATTCGAAGATTCTCGCGGGGAATTTCGAGGAGAGCCAACGCGGTTTCGCGAACGCGGCGATTGACGCGGGGAGCAAGCTGGGTCCGGGGTTGGGGATCCTGGTTGGCGGGTTGCTGATGGACCGGTTCGGCTGGCGGATCTTCTTTGTGGTGACCGGAACGTTGAGCCTGCTGTGGCTGATTCCGTGGACGCTCTATGCGCCGAAGGGAGCGGGGTTGTTGCGTCCGAAGTCGGGCAAGGTTCCGGGATTTGGCGAGATCCTTTCCAAGCGCGCGGCCTGGGGTTCGTTCATCGGCCTGTTCTGCGGGAACTATGTGTGGTACTTCATCATCACCTGGCTGCCGTCGTACTTCCGGCAGGAGTTGCACTATTCACAGAGCGAGATGGCGGTGTTCGGGTCGGCACCGCTGTTTGTGCTGGCGGCGTCGGCGCTGACGTGGGGGTCGGTTTCCGACCGTTGGATTGCGCGGGGCGGCAACATCAACAAGGTGCGGAAGACATTTACGGGGCTGGGTTTGGGGCTGTCGACGGTCATGTTCGCATCGGTATTGGTGAAGGATGCGACGAGCTCGTTGCTGGTGCTTTGCGCGGCCTGTTGCGCGTATGGGCTGTATTCGTCGAACCTTTGGGCTGTGACGCAGACGTTGGCCGGTCCGATGGCGGCCGGGCGGTGGACCGGATTGCAGAACGCGTTCGGGAATATTTCGGGGATGATCGCGCCTTGGCTGACGGGTTGGATCGTGCAGAAGACGGGGTCGTTCTATTGGGCGTTTGTGGTGGTGACGGTACTGTTGGTGGTGGGCACGTTGTCGTTCACGCTGATTATTCCCAAGGTGGAACCGGCGGAGTGGCGCGACTAGACCACTTGCGCGCTGAAGACCATGTTGGTGGGCGTTTGGCCGTTGGCCTCGCACCATTTCAGGTATAGGCGCATGTAGCTGAGCAGAATGTAGTCGGCCTGGGTGAAACCGAGATCGGCGGCGGCTTGGTCGATCCACTCGGGCGGACCTTCGAGCTCCATGTAGGTGCCGATGGGGGTTTCGTCGAGGACGGCGTGGCCTGGCTCGCCGGGACGGGCGAATTCGGTGCGGAATTTCTCGTAGCGGTAGGCGGGGTTGAGGCCGACTCCGGAGAAGACTGCGACGCATTCCTCGAGGTTGTCGGCGTGGAATTCGCGCTCCTCGCGGCGCTTGTGGACCCCGTCGATTTCGCGGCCCTTGTAGGTAACGGTGATCAGATCGCCGGCTTGACGGACACGGAGGAGGCGGTTGGAACCTTTGAGGGAACCACCGGGGTCGTCGAGCACGATGTTTTGTTCGAAAATACGGGGGGTGGAGATGGCGAAGCCCGCCCGACCCAGGATTTCCAAAGCATGTTCGGGGCCGGAAACGGCGATTTTCACTTCAACTTCCTCGCGGGTGGTCACGGCTTCAGGATAGCGGAGTGGGACCGGATCGCGGAGGCATGCGTCGAAGGCGGGCTCATGTCGTTCCACCCCAATGCGTTTGCCGATGGCGCTGGCTTTGGCGGTTTGGAAGGCGAGCCGGCACTGGTTCGGGATCACGGGCGGCGGAGGGTCGGTGGCTCACTACGACGCCGTGCTGAAGTTCCATTGCCGGATGGGGTAGGGTCGGGGCTGTGGCGGGACCAGCCCGGGCCAAAACTACATCCAGCGCTTAATGAAGTTGGTGTCGAAGGTCCCGGCCACAAAATCGGGTTCGTTGAGAATCCGTTTGTGCAGCGGGATCGAGGTATGGATGCCCTCCACCACAAACAGGTCCAAGGCGCGCTTCATGCGCTGGATGGCCTCGTCGCGGTCGCGGCCGTGGGCGATGAGCTTGGCCACCAGGGAATCATAGTAGGGCGGAATCACGCCGTCCTGGTAGGCATGGGTGTCCACACGGATGCCGATGCCTCCGGGAAGGTTCAACCCAGTAATGCGACCCGGGGACGGGGCGAACGTCACGGGATGCTCGGCATTGATTCGGCACTCGATGGCGTGGCCGAAGCGGGTGACGGGACCGCCGAGGATGTCGGGCAAGGTCTCACCTGCGGCGATGCGGATCTGGGCCTTGACCAAGTCGACGCCGGTGACGGCCTCGGTAACGGGGTGTTCGACTTGGATACGGGCGTTGACCTCGATGAAATAGAGGTCGCCCTTTTCGTCCATCAGGAATTCGACCGTGCCGGCGTTGGAATAGCCGATGGCCTTGATGGCTTCCTTGAGCTTGGCTGTGACGCGGTCCCGAACTTCGGAACGGAGCGCCGGGGAGGGAGACTCCTCCAGCAATTTCTGGTGTCGGCGCTGGATGCTGCACTCGCGTTCGCCCAGGATTTCCACGTTGCCGTGCTCGTCGGCAAGCAACTGGAACTCGATGTGGCGGGGGGCGGAGATGAACTTTTCGATGTAGACGTCGGCGCTGGAAAAGGAGGCACCGGCCTCCTGCTTGGCCTGGTCGTAGAGGGCGGGCAGTTCCGCAGAGGAGTGGACGACGCGCATGCCTCGACCACCGCCGCCGGCAGAGGCCTTGATGATGACCGGGTAGCCGATCTTTTCGGCGGTTTCGAGGGCCTCCTCGACGGAGGTGAGAGCACCTTCGGAACCGGGCAGGATCGGCACGCCGTACTGCTTCATGATGGCGCGGGCGCGTTCCTTAATCCCCATGGATGCGATGACGTCCGGATTGGGGCCGATGAACTTGATGCCGGAATCGCGGCACACTTCGGCAAATCCGGCGTTTTCACTGAGGAAGCCGTAGCCCGGGTGGATGGCGTCGACGTTGGTGATTTCCGCCGCGCTGATGATTGCCGGAATATGCAGGTAGCTCTTCGCGCTCTTGGCGGGGCCGATGCAGACCGCTTGGTCGGCAAAGCGGACGGGAAGACTATGGCGGTCGGCCTCGGAGTAGACTGCGACCGTGGGAATTCCCAGATCCTTGCAAGCGCAGATGACGCGGAGGGCGATTTCGCCGCGGTTGGCGACGAGGACCTTCCTAAACGGGCCGGATGGCAAAGAGAGATTCTCCGTATTCAACAGGCTGGCCATTTTGGACAAGCTTGGCTTCGATGACTCCGGCGACATCGGCCTCGATCTCGTTCATGAGCTTCATGGACTCAATGATGCAGAGGACTTTGCCGACGGTCACGTGTTCGCCAATCGCCACGAAAGGCGCGGCACCAGGCGAGGCACATTCGTAAAAAGTACCCACGATTGGGGATTTGACATGGATCACGGTCGGCTCGGGCTTCGGCGCTGCCGACTCGGTGCGTGCGGCCACAACCGGTGCGGCTGCAACAGGAACCGGTGCGAGGGCTGCAGCCATGGCTGGAGCGTAGACGGTCGTGTCGCCGGCAAAAGAGCGGCGGATCCGGACCCGGTTCTCTCCGCGTTGCACTTCCAACTCGGCAACCGCCGTCTCCGAGACGAGGTCGATCAACTCCCGTATTTCATCAAGTGTCATATTGCTTATGTGGTACCGCGATTTCCTGCTGGAAGCCGGTGGCAGTAGCCAAGCCGGAACCCGCAAACCCATAGGTTAACAGGCGGTTTCATTCGGACGGCAGCACCCTCTTGTAGATGGCGGCGATTGGGGTGGCGCCTGTCGTTGTTCTGTTGTTATCCTGAAGGTTTCGACCATCCGAATCCGTTCCGAGGAATCACAAATTGGCATTAGTAGAAGGCTGCAAGCACGAGACCGAAGTCACAATTCCGGCGAGTGCAATCGAGCAAGAGACCGGCAAAGTCGCCGAGCAGTTCCAAAAACGCGTCCAGCTGAAAGGCTTCCGGGCGGGCAAGGTACCGCTGTCGCTGGTCCGCAAGACCTACGCTGCGGATATCCGCCAGAAGGTGATCGAGAACTTGGTTCCGGTCCACTTCGACCTGAAGATGAAGGAGGAAAACCTTCGCGTTGTGGGCCAGCCCAACATCACGGATGTCCACTGGCACGACGGCGAGTCTGTCCACTTCAAGGCCGACTTCGAAGTCTTCCCCGACTTTGAGCTAGACAACTATGTTGGCGTGGAAATTCCGTACACGGAACCGGTGGTGACCGACGAGGACATCGACAAGCGCGTCGCCGAGATCCGTGACCAGAAGGCTACATACCTCAACGAAGACCCGCGCCCGATCGCCGGCGGCGACTACGCGGTGGTCAGCCTGGAATCCATTGAGGGTGCCGACGAGCCAATCCGGTCCGACGAAGTTCAGGTTCTGATCGGCGGGGCGGAAACCATGCCCGGCTTCACCGAAAATCTGACCGGCTCGGAAGTGGGCGACGAAAAAGAGTTCGACGTCACCTATCCGGAGGACTACGGTCGCGAAGCGCTGGCGGGGAAAACCGTCAAGTTCCATGTGACCGTGAAGGGCCTGCGCCGCAAGGAACTGCCGGAACTGAACGATGAGTTCGCGCAGGATTTGGGCGATTTCCGTACGGTGGATGAACTGAAGGCGGCCGTGCGGAAGTCGATCTTCAGCCAGCGCCAGACGGATTCCGAGCGGGAAGCCAAGGATCGTGTGGTGGAGAAGTTGGTCGAGGCCAACGAGTTCCCCGTGCCGAACGTGTTCGTGGAACGCCAAGTGGAAAACCGCGTCAACGAACGGTTGCGGGCGCTGGAACAGCAGGGCGTGGACACCAAGTCCTTCAAGCTGGACTGGCAGAAGGTTTTGGAGGCCCAGCGCGCCGACGCCACCAAGGAAGTCCGGGCTTCGCTGATCCTCGGCCGGGTGGCGGAGAAGGAAGCGATTGGCGTGACCAATGACGAGGTGGACCGCGAGGTCAACCAGATCGCGCGCCAAGAGCAGGAAGCCGTGGCATCGGTGCGGAAGAAGTTGCAGGCAAACGGGACCTTGGACCGGATCGCCTCGCACATCCAGACGCAGAAGACGCTGAATTTCCTATTCGAAAAGGCCGTCAAGACCGCCGAGTAGGGCGTCTCCAAATCTCAAGGTCCCTCGGGGGCGGATGTGGCCGCGGTTGGCCACTTCCGCCCTTTTTTAGTCCAGACCCAACTCCCGCCGGATGGCCTCAAACCGTGGATCGCCGTGGAGCCGCTTGAAAGCAGGGTCAACATTCAAAAACATGATCTGGAATGGGCGTCGTTTGGCGGCAACCTCCAAGTCGGGAAGCGCGAGATCCGGCTCGTTGAGGACCATGTGCCAGAATGCACGTTCATAGCCAAAGGTCGGGTTGTCCGCATTGACGGAAATAATCCGGCGAAGACCGTCTTCCAGCGATAGGGAACTGCTTCGGAGCGCAAAAGCCCCGCGGGCTTCGTCGTTCCAACCCATCCAGATGGCAGTTTCGCCGGCGCGGTCCGAGACGTATTCGCCCCAGTGGCCTTGCATCAAATGCGCGCGGGCCCGCCAGTGCATGGCTGATTGCGCCCTTGGATTGAGGGCAAGGGCTTGGCTGGCAAGGTCAGCGGACTCGGCGTAGCGACCCATAAGGTAAAGAACGGCGGCCTTTTCGGTTAACGGGCCTGTAGCGATGGGTGCGGTGCCTATTCCGGCATCCAGTTCGCGGAGGGCCGCCTCGAACTGCCCCTGGGCTGCCCTGTATTGCGCCAGCCAAGCGTGGTAGCGCCATTGGCGGGGGTCGAGGCGAACCGCCGTCGACAGTACCGCCTCGGCCTCGCGGAGGCGGAAGTCGCGGATACCGAGGATGTACCCCAGCGTGGCTTGGCAACGCGCGCAGGATGGATCGACGCGGACCGCATCCCGGGCAAGGCTCTGGAACGTGGACATTTTCACGCCATGGATGACAACAGTCGGGACGTCGGCCCCCCCAAAGCGAGCCGAAGCTTCGGCCAAGCCGGCGAGTGCGACGGCGGAACGATCGTCAAGCTCGAGGGCCTCGCGGAAAAGAGTGTTGGCCCGGGCCAGGTTGGGTTCTGACGCGCGCTCGATCAGGGAATAGGCCTCGGAGCAGAGCGCATCGACCCGGCTGTTTATCTGAATCTGTCGTGCCGCGTTCCAACCCAGACCAATCAAGAGTGTGGTCAGAAGCAAGAGCACAAGCGCAATCCGCAACGGGCGTTTTGGTGTGAGGGGAACCGGAGGAGGAGGCGGGACAAGCAACGGGACTGTGGATTCGGGGAGCGTGACCGCAATACGATACCCGCGACGGGGTATGGTTTCGACGACATTCGGATCCAAGCCAGCGGCCGTGAAGGTTTTCCGAATCTCGAACGCCAGTTGGTGAACGGAACCGGGCGAGAGATTCGGCTGGTCGGGCCAGACCACGGTCCGAATGGTGTCCTGGACAACAACGCTTCCCGGCTGGCTGATCAGAAGCTCGAGGAAGGAAGCTTGCCTGGGGCTGAGGGGGAACGCCCCGCAAGAGGAACGAAGCTCCCGGCTTTCGAGATCGAATTCCCCGCCAGGAAGTCGAAACACACTGTTCAGCATAGACCCTGTCTGGCCAGTATAGCCAGGGCCACTGCGATACCAAGTATCCCAATCGGGACGTTTGAGACACCTCAAGGTCGTTTTTGAGAGATCTTGGGATGCATTCCGCCATACACTGGCGGGAGGAGAACCTATTCAAAATGAAATTTCTGATGACTATCGGCTTAGTTGGGCTGTTCGGCTGCATCCCGGCCAGCGCGGGCGGCTTTGTCGTGTCCAGATACTGCACCGTGGTCGAACAGTTGGACGGCGGCGCAATCAACGGCATCTCACCGGTAAGTAATTTTGCAAACACCGAGGATTGCGCCTATGCTCTGGGCGTGGCAGCAACCGGTAACGGGTACTATTCCACAACCGCGGTGGCGACGTCGGGCATCGTCCGCGCATCGGCGGAGGTGGGCAACACATTTGACGCTTTTGGCAGCACCGGGCTGGTGACAAGCAGCCTTCCGGGCAATCGCAGCAGTGCCACCGGAGTATCCAGCTTTGCCTTCATGGACGACATTGTCACGGTCCAAGGCCTGACTGTGCCCTACCTGGACGCGGTGTTTGCAGTGAGGCTGGATGGCTACTACGGTGCCCATGCGGGGGATTCCGGTGGGGGCAGCATCCTTGGAAGCTCCTTCAACGCCATAGGGTCGCTGGAAAACCGAACATCACAGCGCACCACGGGCTTCAACGTTGTCGGCTGTGCAACCGACAAGGCCACTTTCAGCGACCACGGATCCCAGTGCAACGGCGCGTTGGATTTTGCCGGCGGCGGGGAGGCCTCCAATACATACCTGCTGTCGATGCGGATTGCCAACGATGAAGAACTGCGTATCCAGCTGACAATGATCACTTCCTCCGGGGCAGCCATCGACAATGTTGCCGACCCGCTTGCGTTCTCCGGGTCCATCTTCGGGCACAGTCTCGACTGGGCGGGACTGGTGTCCGCAGTGGACCCGGACGGGAACGCCTACACCGGGCCGGTCTCAGCCTTGGCTGCAAACGGCTTCGACTACGCCGGCACGGCAGCACCAGAGCCAGCCACATTCCTGTTGGCGGGCTTGGTGCTGGCGGGTGCCGCAGTGCGGCGCTACTTGTAGTCTTCGAGCGGCGGGCAGGAGCAGACCAGGTTGCGGTCGCCGTACACGTTGTCGATGCGGCCGACGGGGCACCAGTACTTGTCCATCTTCGCGGAGCCAGCCGGGAAGCAGCCTTCGGACTTCGGATAGGGCCGGGACCAGTCCTCCACCAAGTCGTAGACCGTGTGCGGGGCGTGGCGCAACGGGGACTCGCCGATTGCGAAACGACCATTTTCGACGTCGGCGATTTCCTTGCGGATGGCAATCATGGCGTCGCAGAAGCGGTCGAGCTCGGCCTTCGATTCCGATTCGGTGGGCTCGATCATGAGGGTTCCGGGAACGGGAAAGCTCATAGTCGGCGCATGAAAGCCGTAATCGATCAAGCGCTTGGCGATGTCGTCGACAGTCACGCCGCAAACATCCTTCAAGCCCCGGGGATCGACAATGCACTCGTGCGCAATTCGTCCGTTGTCGTTCTTGTAGAGCAGCGGGAACGATGAATCGAGGCGGGCGGCGATGTAGTTGGCCGAAAGAATGGCCACTTCAGTGGCATTGCGCAGTCCTTCACCGCCCATCATGAGGATGTACATGTAGGAAATCGGCAGGATGGAGGCCGAGCCGTAGGGCGCTGCGGAAACATGGGTCGGTAGGAACGGAGCCAGATGGGCGCGCACGCCGATCGGGCCCATGCCGGGGCCGCCGCCGCCGTGGGGGATGCAGAATGTCTTGTGCAGGTTCAGGTGCGACACATCGGCCCCGTACTTGCCGGGCTGAGCGAGGCCGACCTGCGCGTTCAGATTCGCGCCGTCCAGATAGACCTGTCCGCCGTACTGGTGGACGGTGGCGCAAATCTCGCCGATTTCATTCTCAAAGACGCCGTGGGTGGAGGGGTAGGTGACCATCAGGGCGGCCAAATTGTCGCCATGCTTGGCCGCTTTGGCCTTCAAATCCGCCAAGTCCACGTTGCCCTTGGCATCGCACGCCACCACCACCACGTCCATGCCAACCATGTGGGCCGACGCCGGGTTGGTGCCGTGCGCGGACGACGGAATCAGGCAGATGTTGCGGTGGCCTTCGTTCCGGCTCCGGTGATAGGAGCGGATGGCGAGGAGCCCGGCATATTCGCCCTGCGCACCGGAATTGGGTTGCAGCAGAATCGCGTCGTAGCCGGTGATCTGGCAGAGCTTCCGCTCCAGATCCTGGAACATCGCGTGGTAACCGGCTGCTTGTTCCTTGGGAGCGAACGGATGGAGCGCACCAAACTCGGGCCAGGTGACGGGCAGCATCTCCGAAGTCGCGTTCAACTTCATCGTGCAGGAGCCGAGCGGGATCATGGCCCGGTCCAAGGCGAGGTCCCGGTCGCTGAGCTTGCGCAGGTAGCGCAGCATTTCCGTTTCCGAGCGGTACTTGTGGAAAACAGAGTGGGTCAGGAACGCGGAGTTTCTGGCTAGGGCGTCGGGGAGGGCGGGCGCATCCACGACCGGTGCGGGAGCCGTTGCCCCGAAGACCGCCAGAACGGCGGCTACTGTCGCGGGGGTGGTGGTTTCGTCGAAGGACAGCCCCAGCGTTTCCCCATCCACCACGCGGAGATTCAACTTCGCCGCATCGGCGCGCGCCAGAATCTCAGCCTGCCGGGACCCAACTTCAACCGTGAGTGTGTCGAAAAATACTGCGTTGCGGATCTTGAAACCAAGCGCTTTCAGCCCTTCGGCAACGGTCGCGGTCCGACGACGGACTTGTTCGGCGATAAACACCAAGCCTTCGGGCCCGTGGTAAACGGCGTACATCGATGCCATCACCGCCAACAAAACCTGCGCGGTGCAGATGTTGGACGTGGCCTTTTCCCGACGGATATGCTGTTCGCGCGTCTGCAGCGCCAGGCGGTAGGCGGGTTTGCCCTTTGAATCGATGGAAACGCCCACCAGACGGCCTGGAATCGCGCGTTTGTAGGCGTCTTTGACTGCCAAGTACGCCGCGTGCGGTCCGCCGAAACCCATCGGGACGCCAAACCTCTGGGCCGAACCAACCGCGATGTCCGCCCCCAGTTCACCGGGAGGCGTCAGCAGAGTCAGGGCGAGGGGATCGCTCGCCAGGATCGCAAGACCGCCCTTGGCGTGAACATAGTGGATGGCGGCGCGGAAATCGCGGACGTCGCCGAAGGTGTCGGGGTACTGGAAGATCGCGCCGAAGAAGTCACCTTCGGGGAGGGCGTCGGCATCGCCGGTGATGATGGTCCAGCCCAAAGGCTCGGCCCGGGTCTCAAGTACCGCCAAAGTCTGCGGGTGGATGGCGCTGTCGACGAAAAATTGCGTCGATTTGGATTTCGACGACCGGTGTGCGACGGCCATCGCTTCGGCGGCGGCGGTGCCCTCATCCAGCATGGAAGCGTTGGCGACGTCCAGACCGGTCAGGTCGCAGATCATCGTCTGGTAATTCAATAGCGCTTCCAGCCGACCCTGGCTGATCTCGGGCTGGTAAGGCGTGTAGGCCGTGTACCAAGCCGGGTTCTCGAGAATGTTCCGCTGGATGACGCCGGGAACCAGCGTGCCGTGGTAACCCATGCCGATCAACGAGGTCCGAACCTCATTTCTCGCCGCGATTCCACGGAGGAAATCCAAAGCCTCGGCCTCGGACATTGCTGCCCCGGTGTCGAGGGGATCCTGCTGCCGGATGGACGCGGGCAGGGTCTGGCTCATCAGGTCTTCGAGCGACTGTGCACCCACAACTTGGAGCATCCCCTCAATATCGGAGGGCGACGGGCCAATGTGGCGCCGCTCAAAAGTGGTGGCGGGGGTGGAAAAGGACGAGGAACTGGAGCGTTCGGTTGACATGCAAAACCTTTCGCCCCATCTGTCGCTTGTGCCTGAGAACGTTATTCCGTCGGCGAACGGACCTTGCGGACCGCTTCTCTCCAGATGATGATTGTCGACGGTCCTTTGGCCTGAGAGTTTCCGGGGCGGTTGCTCCTTCGGCGCCAGCATTGAAGCTGGTCTCTCCCGTCCCCTTCAGGATATCGCGGGACGTCGGGTGCGCACTCCAGTTGTTCAGAGCTTGCGCGGTTTGACGCAGAAATTGACGCAATGCACCGCGCCACGCATCACAGAGGCAGTCGGCTTCGAGCGCTAAGAGTAATAGAATCAATGAATTGTTATTTGGCAGCATGCGTGCTCCAAGAAAAGCATCAAGACGCCGGGCGCACTGAATCCCCTCCAGTCACCGGCACCGGGCAACCCGGCAGAAATTGGGAACAGGCTCACGCCGCCCGACGCATCTCGAACTGGACCCTCGAATGCGCCACTCTGCCGGGTTCGCCCAGACGCAAAGTTCGCAGGTCCGAATTAGGAGGTCCACCATGTTCACCGCAAAACGCATCCTCTTCCCGGTTGATTTTTCCGACCGGGCGAAAGCCGTCTCACCCTTCATTCTTTCGATGGCCCAGCGTTATCAGGCAACCGTCGTTTTGTTGCACGCTATCCACCCCATTCCGCCACTCTATGCCGGGATGAACACGGTCTATCCTGAAACCTACGATTTCGCTGGAGCACAGGAAGACTTCAAGATCCGCCTCCATGAATTCGCAATCGATCAACTACCCAAGGTGCCGACAGAGATTGTTGTCGAACTCGGTGATGCCGCCTCCGCAATCGTCGACGCCGTGGACAAGCACCAAATCGACCTCATCGCGATGCCCACCCATGGCTACGGACCGTTCCGTCGTCTGCTGCTCGGCTCCGTGACAGCCAAGGTTCTGCACGATGCCAAAGTGCCGGTCTGGACCGCAGCGCACGCGGAGGAGCAGAACCATCGGGCGCATCCCAAGCCGCGCCACATCGTCACCGCAGTGGACTTCAAAGAAGAAAGCCATCTGGCGCTCGACACCGCCATCGCGCTCGCCGAGGATTCCGGGGCGACCGTGGAAATGGTGCATGTGGCCCACGAGGGGGAAATCACCCCCGACAAGCCCGAAAACGACATGCGCTCCCTGCTTGCGGAAGCCGAAAAGGAACATCCCGGCACCATGGAAGTGCAAACCGGCTTGGAGTTGGACGTGGTGGACGACGCGGGCAACATCGCCAAGCTGGTGCGATCCGTAGCGGTACGCAAACGCGCCGACTTGGTTGTGATCGGCCGCGGAATCATCCAAAGCCCGTTCGGCGGGTTCCGGAACAACGCCTACGCGATTATCCGCGAGTCGCCGTGCCCGGTCCTGAGCGTTTGATCTCGCTGATTTGGTCCAGATGCCGCAGCGCATGCCCGGCGATTAGCAGACCCATGGCGTGGCCGCTGACCACTCCGAAAAACGGATGGTTGACGGTCACGCAATCCAGATCGGTTTCCGTCTCACGGACATAGGCAATAGTGGCTACCCGTGCGGCGGTAAGAGCTTCAACTGCGGTCGCGATAGTGGGAAATCGACCGGTCGGCACAGCACGTTCCGGGGCAGGAACAGGTTTGGCCCGGCTGCTCACTTTGATCGAAAGCTCGGATTCCTTCGCCGCGTCTGCCAAGGAATCGTCCACAGGCTGACCGGCTCGGACCATCCGCAACATCCCGACCTCGGCCAGAACCAAATGCTCCAGAATCTGGAGGATGGTCCAGCCACCATGCAGGGATTCCGATGCGTCAGCCTCGGACAAGGCCGATACCGCCAGTGAGACGGTCCCCCAAGTCTCCGTCAAGTGCGCTAGAAGCGCCGTTCTACGTTCACTGCCTAGCTTGTTCGACATCGCTGAGGCCAGCTTATCATTTTCAGGCACGCGCGCCGGATGACCGGAATGGCTACAATCAAACCGATGCAACCCACGCGCCGATCCCTCACTGTGATCCTGCTCGCCGCACTTTCCGCGGCAGGGCAAAGCGTTCCTAGAACAGCCCCCGATTTCGCGGTCCACATGGCCGACGGGTCCACCACTCAGCTTGCCGCAATGCGCGGCAAGCCCGTCGTTATTGCTTTTCTGAACACTGGTTGCTCCCACTGTCAGCACTTTGCAGGACAACTCGCGGCATACCAGAAGGAATATGCAGCGCGTGGACTGAAGGTGCTGGCGGTTGTCTTCGATACCGGTGCCAAGCAGGGTTTGGCGGCCTTCCGGGACAAGTATGTGCAAGGTTATCCGGTCGGCTATTCCGATGAGGCAACCGTGATGGGATGGCTCAAGCAGCCCCTGGAGCAGGGCTATTTCGTGCCGATTGTCGCGTTCATCGACAAGCGCGGGCGCATCCTGAGCCAGCATCTGGGCGACGACATTCTCTTCCAAGATCCGGACGCCAACATGCGCAAGAAGATCGAAACAATCCTGAAGTAAAGCGACTAGCCAATAAAGCTCCCGGCGGGAATCACACCCATCGCAACTCCGGTCATGGCAATTCCAATGACTAGGATCACCGCTGCCGACAGCACCGGCATATAGCGGAAGAACGGACTGCCCGGCCCCGTGCCTTCCGGCAATAGATTCTTCGCATAAAGCACGAGCAACCCGGTCGCCATCAGGACAATCGCCAGTCCCAAGCTAAACGAGAGCAACAACACCATCCCCAGCGCCACTTTCCCGATTGAAATCGCGCCCAGCAGCAGAATCAAGGCCGACGGGCATGGCACCAGACCGCCACTGGCCCCAAGTGCAATCAGACTCCCCATCGAGATTTCCCCTTCGGGCAAGTGCGAATGGGTATGGCCGTCATGGTCGTGCGAATGGGAATGGTCGTGCGGATGGGGATGGTCGTGACTGTGCCCATGATCATGCGTGTGGGGGTGTTCCCGGACCACACCATTGTTCAGAGCTCGAACGCGGCGCCACAGCATCACGGCACCAATCCAGACAATCGACACGCCCGACACAACACCCAGAACTTTCGAGATCTTCTCCGGCATCACGTAGCGGGAAAGAAACATCGTTGCGAG
Organism: uncultured Acidobacteriia bacterium; assembly: GCA_903925015.1. Lineage (GTDB taxonomy): Bacteria > Acidobacteriota > Terriglobia > Bryobacterales > Bryobacteraceae > BOG-234. The sequence continues at coordinate 3,775 of CAIYDY010000063.1, read as the reverse complement.
GCCGAGGGCGAACACGCTGATCGTGTGCGTGAACGTGACCATACCACCCAGAATCGCCGCGTGCTTGGCAGTACCGCGTTCACCCACAAGATATGCCGCTACCATGGTTTTCCCGTGGCCCGGCTCCAATGCATGGAGTGCCCCAAACCAGAACGCCAGCGCGACCAGCGTTGCCACCATCGCCCAGGACAGATTTTTCACCCTCAGCATCTTGGAAATGGCATCGTTGCGCTGTACCGTGCCCGCGGATTGTGCTTCGGGAGGCCGCGCGCCACGTACTTCCTCCGTCGAGTTCGGACTCGCGACCGTGGGCCGCGGAACAATGGGACTCGGAACGGCAGCCGTGGCTTCAACAACCGGCTTCCGGACCGCAGTCACCTCGCCCCCCACCGGTTTCCACTCAAACCAAGCCTTCACCGATTGTGGCGGTGCCTTTGTAGGGTCCTGCGGATACGACGTCAACCCGCTGCTCAAATCCACATCCCCATGCGACGCCTTGGCCACTTCGGAACCGGGACCCGGCCGCACCACAACCTCGCGCCATCCTGCGCGGGTGGAGTAATTGCCATCCTCGTACTCCAGCCGCCCCCCTGCCGCCGGAACTACCAACCGCATGGTCACGCGGAACACGGGCAAATTCCCCGCCCCGTCCACAACTGCCAATTCGGACGATTCCAACTTGGCCACCAACAACCGCCCGTTTTCGGAAAAGCGCAGTGCCCCGCCCCATCCGGTTGCCTGCTCCCGAACCTTGGCCTCCAGCAACTCCCTTGGGGCGTCCCGCGACACACCCCAGGACTGCAACAACTCGAAAGTCGGGATCTCGGCCAAATCAAGCACGTAGGTGGCTGCAACGCCCTTCGCACCCGGCTCCAACCGTACGTAGTGGTTCACGCTCAGGTTGCCCATCGGGTGCGCCTGGGCCAGCTCAATCGGAAGTAGTCCAGCGCACAATGCGATTGCCGCAAAAACTCTCATGTCAGTTACCCTTACGTTGCGCAGCCGCATTCGGATTGGCCCCCCCCACCCGTATGTTACGGTAAAATTGCCCTTGAGTACTTCACCCTTGCAAAACACGCCTGCGCCATTCGACCAAAACATCGCCCGGCTCATCGACCACACCATTCTAAAGCCGGACGCCACGCGCGCCGAGGTTCTCCGCGTTTGCGAGGAAGCACGCACGTACCGTTTCGCCAGCGTCTGTGTCAATTCGTGCTGGATCCCGTTGGTTACCGAACAACTTCAGGGCACGGATGTCCTCGTCTGCACCGTGGTGGGATTTCCCCTGGGTGCCGCCGCCACGGAAGCAAAAGTCGCCGAGACCGTCTGGGCCACCCGGCAGGGCGCGACGGAAGTCGACATGGTTCTGAACGTCGGAGCGTTGAGAGGCGGGGAACTCGATTTCGTCGAGTCGGACATCCGCGCCGTAGCCGAAGCCACCCACAGGAACGGCGCAATCTTAAAGGTCATTCTGGAAACCTGTCTGCTCACCGATGAGGAGAAAGTAACGGCATGCCGACTCTCGGTCCTCGCGGGCGCCGACTTCGTCAAAACTTCCACCGGCTTCGGCAAAGCGGGAGCCACCACCACCGACATCGCCCTCATGCGGCAAACCGTTGATTTGGTTTCAAATGGACGAACTATCGGCGTCAAGGCTTCCGGCGGCGTCCGGACCTTGGAAGACCTCCGCGCGATGGTCGCCGCCGGCGCTACCCGGATCGGCGCCAGCGCAAGCGTAAAAATTGTAGAGGCGACAGGCGCGTAGCCGGTCCACGCCATGTCCTCCAAAACGCCCGCACCCCGCGACACCCCGCCAGTAACGTTTCAGCAGCGCAGCGAGCTACTCGATTTCCTGCTGGAAGTCACCACCACCAGCTCGGAGACACTGGATCTACAGGAACTGCTTGCCAGTGTCGCCGAAATCGTACGTCGTGTCATTCCCTGGGAACTGTTCTCGATCCTCCTGTTTAGCGAAAAGCGTCAGGATCTGCGGATCCGGTACGCGGTTGGACACCGGGAGGAGATCGTCCGCAACCTCAGGATTCCGTTGGGCGAGGGCATTGTCGGCACTGCGGCACAATCCCGCCAGCCGGTGCTCGTCGATGACGTCCAGACCGACGAGCGTTATCTCGCCGCGTCGGACATCGTGCGCAGCGAGCTCTGCGTCCCCATGATTGCCCGCAATCGGTTGATTGGCGTGATCGACCTCCAGTCCGCCCGCGTAGGCACCTTCCACGAACACGACAGAACCATCCTTCGCCTAATCGCCGGCCGCGTCGGGGCCGCCATCGACAATGCCCAAATCTACCGCCGTGCCGAGCGCCAGTACGAAACACTGCGCACCCTGTCCAGAATTTCGCACGAGTTTTCCTCCATCCTCGACATTGACGAGCTGCTCAAGAAGATCGCCTCCAGCGTCCGCCGCCTGATCTCCTACGACGCCTTCAGCATCCTGATCCTGGACCCCGAGGGAACCTCCCTGCGGCACCGCGTCAGCATCCGGTACGACAAACGCGTCGACATCGACAACATCCCGCTGGGCAAGGGAATCACAGGGGCAGCGGCAACCTCCGGCGAAATCGTGCGGGTCGTCGATACGCTTTCAGATGCCAGATACATCGCATCCCACCCCGGCATCCATTCCGAGATCGCCGTACCACTGATTGTGCGCCACAAGGTCATCGGCGTGATGGACCTGGAGAGCGAGCGAATCGGGCATTTCACCGCAGAACACGCACGGACGCTGAGCCTGCTGGCCCCATCGGTCGCAATCGCGGTGGAAAATGCGCGCCTCTACGAGGAAATCGGCGACCGCGAGCGGCTCATGCAGAACGACCTCCAAGCGGCGTTCGAAGTCCAGACGGTACTGCTGCCACAGGAAGCGCCTCCGGTGCAGGGGCTTGAGATCGCGATCGGCCTCCGGCCCGCCCGCCAAATTTCCGGCGACCTCTACGATTTTTTCGATTACTCCAATCCAGACGGCCCCAACGAGACGGTCATCGCATTCGGCGATTCGAGCGGCAAGGGTGCCGCAGCCGCCCTTTACGGCGCGATGGTCAGCGGACGTATGCGCTCCATGGGCCGTCGCCGACGCAGCCCCTCCGAAATGCTGACGGCCCTGAATACAGCCCTGATGGACCGCAAGGTGGAAGGAAAATACGTCTGCCTGATGCTCGCGTCCTGGAATCCCCAAACCCGAATCTTCACGTTCGCGAATGCGGGTGCCACCCATCCGGTGGTTTGCCGCGACGGCAAGATGCAGGAACTGCGCCCGGATGGCGTGCCACTGGGCCTCCTTCCAGAGACGCAGTACGAGGAGTTGGAATTCCAAACCCAACCGGGCGACTTGGTCGTGTTCTATTCCGACGGGGTCTCGGACCACCAGGATCCGCAGGGCAAGGAATACGGTTTGATCGGACTAGCCGGGGTGCTAATGGGTTGCCACGCCTGTCCCCCCTCGGCGGTCGTGGACAACATCTTCGCGGACCTCGACGCACTCAACACCGTGCGTTTCGATGACCAGACCGTGATGGTCTTCCGGGTTCAATAAACGGCCACGCGGGTGGTGCCTATGCGGTAATAGAAGGAGTGTTTGACTACGTCCACGACAACCTCCATTGCGACGGCGTGAATCTCGCCGAGATCGCGAATTCCGCCGGCACTCCCTGCTATGTGTATTCCGCCCAGCAGATTCTGGATGCTTACCGCGCTTACGACGCAGCTTTCGGCGACCTACCCCATACCGTCTGCTATGCCGTCAAGGCCAACTCGAACT
>CAIYDY010000062.1 GCA_903925015.1 uncultured Acidobacteriia bacterium | reverse complement strand
TCGGCCAGAAGCCTCAGCTTGAGCTGGAGGATTCGGAATTCACCAGGCTTGCCGTCCTCGTGCTCGGTTGGAGCTTGGTGGACTGGGCCGACGAAACGGGCGTTGCCGCGGCCTCCGCGACCACCTCGGGCTGAGAGCCAGGTTTCCCCGGCAACGGTAAAGTCGTAGAGCTCCTCGCCGGTCTCAAAATCATAGACGGTGGTGCCTATGGGAACTTCGACGACGATGCTCTCGCCTTCCTTGCCGGAACAGTTGCTGCCTTCGCCGTGGCGACCGCGCTGGGCTGTGTATTCGGGGTTGTAGCGGAAGTGGAGGAGGGTGTTCCGGTGGACGGTGGCGACCATGGTGATGTCGCCGCCCTTGCCTCCGTCGCCGCCACTGGGGCCGCCACGGGGGACGTATTTTTCGCGGCGGAACGCCATGCAGCCATTGCCGCCGTCGCCCGCCTTGAGGGTGATCTTTACTTCATCAACTAGCATAAAAATGAAAGGGCCGCCGGTCCGCCGCGTGGTTCGCGGCTGAGAACTGGCGGCCCGGATTCCCTTCTGGCCTTACAGAACAGCTATTGGACGACTGGAACTGCAGTCGGTTCGGCTGCAAGAAGCTCAGGTGCGAGGATGTTGACAAACTTGCCCATGCGACCGCGATCGCGGAACTTCACGTAGCCTGTGATCTTGGCGAAAACGGTGTCGTCCTTGCCCAAGCCGGTGTTGAGACCGGGCTTGATCTTGGTGCCGCGCTGGCGAACGATGATGGTGCCGCCGGTGACGAGCTCGCCGTCAAATGCCTTCACACCAAGCCGCTGTGCGCATGAATCACGACCGTTTTTGGAACTGCCTAAACCTTTTTTATGTGCCATTGCTTACTCCGGTGTCTGGATACGGTCGTTACCTACTGAACGACGATGTCGCGGACACGAACCTCCGTATAGTCTTGACGATGGCCCTGGGTGCGCTTGTACTGCTTCTTGCGCTTGAACTTGAAGACCAGGATCTTTTCGCCGCGGTCATGGCCAGCGATTGTGGCGTTGACGCGGGACGCGGCTGCAGCCTCGCCGATCAGGGCGTCGCCCGAATCGGGGAACACAGCGAGAACCTTGCCCAGCGCGACTTCGGTGCCGGCTTCGACTTCCAATTTCGGTATCCGGAGCACGTCGCCCGGTGCCACGCGGAACTGCTTTCCGCCCGTTTCAATAATTGCGTTCATTTGGGAATTGACCTCTTCGGAAGGGGCGGGCGCACACGTACGACGACCGACTCACTGCCACAAACTCCTATTCTAATACAGAAGTGTGAAGATGCACAACCACGAATGTTATTTGGGGCAAGATCCGCATGGCGGTTCACGGACATGCTGAGGTCGGCAAGATCGAGGATTCTGCGTCCACTGGCCAGATGGTGGTCGCTGCCCCGAGGCAAGCGGACTCCCACTCACCCCACGCGAGGGCGCACCGATCCCCGCACCCGTCGCAGTCGCAGTGGTCTTGGACTTGCTCCAGCCGGACCCGTGCCCCAAGCCGGAACCCACGCGTCCGCTTGACAATGCGGAGTAGGCCCAGCTGGCGCATACGTGCGAATGCCTTGGTGCGCAAGCACCAATCGCAGAAAGGCATGGGGCACAAGCCCTTGTGGCGGCTCACATCCGCCCCCGGGCAGAGCCCGACAGTACGCCACTACCGCAGCCGACGCGGTCGCAGTCCTTCAGACGGACGGGGGACTGGGGTACGGCGAGGGTGGTGGTGGTGTCGGCGACGGATGCGATTCGGAGGAGGCGCATATGGAACTAGGGTATCCGATTTGTGATGCGATAGAATCCTTTCCGGAGAGTTCCTATGCAAGACAGGCGTGAATTCGGCAAGTGGCTGGGCGGAGCGGCGGCAGCGGTGCTGCTCGGGTCGGCGCGGGAGGCTGCGGCGGTGGTACACCCAAACCAGCCGGGGATCAAGCTCTGCGGCCAGGCGACGGCCAAAGCCACCGATGAAGAGCTGAAATTCTGGCGGCAGGTAGGCTGCGAATACGTCAGCGTCGGGTCGACGCCGGACCTGCGCACCGCCGACGGCTTCAAGCAGATCAAGAAGCGCTTCGCCGATGCGGGGATCACGGTGTGGAACATCGGAAACACGAGCGTCCACAACATGCCGGAGGTCACCTTGAACCTGCCCGGGCGTGACAAGAAGATCGAGGAATACAAGCAGTACCTTCGAAATTTGAGCGCCGCGGGAATCCGCTACACCACCTACGCACATATGGGCAACGGCATCTGGTCCAGCGGCAGGACGGAAACCCGGGGTGCGTCGGCTCGGGAGTTCGACATGAACAGCCCCAACAAGGTGGGCATTTGGGACGGCAAGGAGTTCCGGGAACCGCTGTCGCATGGCCGCGTGTTCACCCAGGAGGAAATCTGGGAGAATTTCACCTACTTCATCAAGCAGGTGGCACCGGTCGCGGAAGAGGTTGGGGTACGGATGGGCATCCACCCGGACGATCCGCCGGTTCCGGTGCTGGCCGGGGTTCCGCGCTGCATTTTCAGCAATTTCGACGGGTACCGGCGGGCACTGCAGATCGCCAACAGCCCGAACGTGGGCATCTGCCTGTGCTGCGGGACGTGGCTGGAGGGCGGCAAGGCTCTGACGGGGAAGGATCCCGAAGAGATGATCCGTTATTTTGGGGCGGACAAGATTTGGAAGATCCACTTCCGCAATGTGAGCGCTCCCCTACCCCATTTCGTGGAGACCTTTATGGACAACGGCTACTACGACATGTACAAGATCATGAAGGCGCTCAGGGATGTGAATTACGACGGCATCGTGATCCTGGACCATACGCCGGGGTTGACGGGCGGTCGTTATTCGGAGCAATCGTACGGCTTTGCGTACATGCGGGCGATGCTGAACCGGGCGAACGCCGAGGCGAAGGGCTAGGCGGGCGTCAGTTTTCGCCGGGCTTTTCAGCGCTCACCACAGTCCAAGTGGAGACAGGTCCTTTCTTGCCGACGAGGCGCAAGCCCAGTTGCTCGCGGACGGCGGTGAAGAGCGAGGCCGAGAGGTTGTCCACCGTAGCATCGCTAGCGGCCGCGCTGGTGTCGAGGGTGTAGTTGAGTTCGAAGTCGAAGTTCCCGTCGAGGCCGGTCTGATCGAGGACCGGCTTGTCCACCTCCCGGCCGAGAACCTGGGCAAGGGCCTCGGCAGCAATTCCGGTGCCTGTGATGGTGCCCTTATCCCCGGTCCTATTGCTATTCAGATTGCCGTCATCGGATTTGGACGGTTTCAGCTTGTGGCCGGATTTGTCCACGGTGAGGGCGTAGATGGGCAAATCCTTCTGCTGTTCGGTTAGCTTGAGCTGGAAGCGCTCCGCGAGGAGACTACGGACACGGGCACGGACCCGTTCGTCCTCGGCATCCTTTTCGGCCTTGGTGGTCGCTTTGGGGCGGTTGGCCTCGTCGAGGCTCTTCGCTGAAATGTCGAAACGGGCGTCGCGAATCCACGATGGTCCGCCGCTGATCTGGTAGGGCTGGGCTTTCATGGCAAACATGATGAGATCGAACAACGTGGTGTT
>CAIYDY010000061.1 GCA_903925015.1 uncultured Acidobacteriia bacterium | reverse complement strand
GCGTTTTCCACGACCCGTCCGGTGCCCCGTACCGCGTCGACTACACGGCGGTTGCCAAGGGCTACGGCGCGCGCGGCGTGATGATCCAATCGGCGGACGAACTCGGGCCCGCCCTTGAGGAAGCTCTGAAATCGAACCTGCCCACCGTCATCCAGGTCCCGATGGAGAACGCCCCCACCCCGACCCCCGGCTACTGGAACATCAACGATATCTACCGCAATGGCCAGTAACTCCAACGTCGTCGAAATAACGGGAGCGCCGCCCTTATGGCGCTCCTGGCTCGTCTGGTCCATCGCGGCCATTGTTTATCTGGCCGCCTTCTACATCCGTGTCGCCCCGGCCGTGATGACGACCGAACTGATGCGCGATTTTCACATTACCGGCCAGGACCTGGGCCATCTCTCGGCCTTCTACTACTACGCCTATGTCCTGATGCAGATCCCCATCGGCATTCTGGTGGATTCGCTGGGAGCCCGCAAGCTGCTGGTGCTGGGCTCGATCCTTGCCGCCGCCGGGACGTTCCTGTTCTCATCGACCGACAGCTTCGCCATGGCCTGCGCCGGACGGGCCATTACCGGTGCCGCCACCGCCGTTGGGTGGGTAGTTACGCTGAAGCTGGCCACGCACTGGTTCCCGTCGCGTATTTTCGCCACCCTTTCCGGACTCGGTCTTCTGATCGGCAACATTGGTGCGCTGTTCGCCCAGGTTCCGTTGCGGATGCTTGTGGAGGCGTATGGGTGGCGGTCTGTCGGCGTGGCCTCGGCGGTCTTCATCTTTTCGATGGGATTGCTCGCCTTGGCCGCCGACCGTGACGACCCGTCGGAAGCGGGCTTCGCGAGCTATGCGCCCACAATCCTGCAAAACAGGTCGCGCCGGCAGGAGTCCGGCCCCGGCTTCCTGCGGATCTTCTCCTACACGAACACTTGGCTGATCTTCTTCGCCCAGGGCGGATTTGTGGGTGCCATCCTGTCGTTCACCGGACTCTGGGGGCCACCATTCCTCCGCGCCCGGTTCGGCCTCGCCCCCACTTCGACGGCCTGGATTTCATCGCTGATGATCGTCTGTTGGGCCTCGTCCAGTTTTCTGTGCGGCTGGATGTCGGACCGTTTTGGACGCCGCAAACCTATCTACGTGTTCGGCGCGGGCCTGGCCGCACTGGGCTGGCTGGTCATGTTCTACGTCCCCGGCCTTCCGCTGGCCGCCTTCGTGACCGTAGCCGCCCTGACCAGCGCCGCCGCCGGGTCCGTGATTCTGGGTTTCGCCTACGCCAAGGAGTCCGTACCGGCCCAATTCCTCGGAACCATCGGGGGCTTGATCAACGCGGGCAATATGATCGGGCCGATGACACTGCAACCGGCCATTGGCTGGATTCTGGACAAGCAGTGGGATGGCAAAGTCGCCAATGGTGCCCATGCTTATGGAGTGCCGGCGTTCCAGACCGCCTTCGCGCTTATCGCCGGTTGGGCGATCCTGACCTGCGTCCTGGCCAGCCTCACCCGCGAAACCAACTGCAAGCAATCGGCCTAACGGGTTTATCGGATAAATGCAATATTGAATCGGCCTGTCCCGGCATGGCGTTCAGTTCGTGGTGGTCCGCAGTCAGGAATGTGCCGCCCATTTCCGTAGCCAGCGCCAGCCCGATGCAGTCCGCCAAGGACACCCGCCGGAACTCGGCTTTCTGCTGCGACGCCAGCTTGCACAAAGTACGGGAGAGTGCAGAACTTCCTCAACGACCAAGCCGCCGGGCTCGTCCCGGAAGAGCACGAGGACTGCACTTGAATCCAATACTTAGATCAAGGTTTAGCCGTCAGCTACTGATGCTCTTCGACTCGAGGTCGGCTATTGTGCTGGCGCAAAATTCATCCACCGAGATAGGACTGTTGGCGTAGTTGCCCCTCAGACTACGAATTGCTGCCCTGCGTTCTTCGAGACTCCGGTGAACCACGGACGGCAACACCTTTGCACGGAGCGTTGTTCATCTAGCGATAGCCGTGCCACGTCCTCCAGTATTCCTTCCACAGTTGGCATCGCCCATGCACCTCCCCCTCCAGAATAACGCAGGTTTCCGGCGTCAAACCCTCGCCAATCCCAGCCGCCTAGCCAACTCCTCCAGCCTGGGATTGCTCCGCAACAAATCAAACCTGGGGTCCACGCGAATGGAAAGCAGCTCGAAACACCGGTCCTCGAACGCCTTCGTCAACCACTGGAATCCGGTCTCCTCATCCCCCAGCGCGAAGTGCATCGACGCCAGATCGAACGGCGACACATACCGCCGGTCCGCCACGCCCCGCAGTTCCTCCAAAATCCGCAGCGCCTCCCCGCGCTTCCCCGAAAGCGCATACGCACGCCCCAGAGCCCCCTTCATCCGCGGATTCCCCGGCGAGAGCTGCACCGCCCTCTGGAACGCCGCCATCGATTCGTCCAGATCCCCCCGTTGCTCCTGAATCAGGCCCAGGGTCCAATACGCGGGCGAAAAGTGCGGATTCAGCTCCACCGTGTGGTCGATATTCTCCAGCGCGGTGTCGAAATCCCTCCTGTAGTAGTGGATCACCGCCACCTCGCGCCCGATGATGGACGAAACCGGGTCCAACGACTGCGCAATCAGGATCTCCTCCAGCGCCTCGTCCAACCGCCCCATCGGCGCCAGGCACGACACGGCATACCAATGGTGCGCCGTCGCATGCCTCGGGTCCAGGCTGATAGCCCTGCGGAACTCCCGCTCCGCCTCCAGCCAATCCCAATCCTGAGTCGACCGCACATGCGCCAGCGACGTCCTCGACTCCACGCAATTCGCATTCAGGATCACCGCCGACGCCGCGCTCGAAGCCGTCTTCGTCCACACCTCTGCCGGTGCCAGCACTCCGTAGTGCCCCAGCAAGCTGTACGCATCTGCCAAACCCGAGTGCGCCTGCGCGAACCGCCCATCCTCCACAATCGCCTTTTCGAAGAACTCAACGGCCTTCCGCAGGCTCTCCTCGGACCGCTGGTTCAGATGGTACCGGCCCTGCAAATAGAGGTTCCGAGCCGCCAGATTCTCCGCCGCCCTCGGAAACCCCCGCCGCAGGGAGTTCGGCCCGAAGCTGTCGTCCAGTTTCGCCACCACGGCCTGGGCCGCGCGCGCTTGGATGTCCAGCGCGTCCGCCACTTCGCCATCCAGCACTTCCGACCAAAGGTAGGCCCCGCTGGCACCGTCCATCAGCTGCACCGCCACCCGGACGCGCGACTTGGCCCTGCGCACGCTGCCGCCAACCACCATCGCCGCATCCGCCTTGTGCTCCCAAGCCAACACCCGCAGCGTCTCCGACCCGATCATCCGGTGGACAATCTCCTGGCCCAACCCGCCGCAGAAGTAGCCCAGATCCCCGTCTTCGCTCTGGTCGTCGAACGGTGCCACCGAAACCGTATTTTGCCGTGCCAATGCCCCGGCTACCGAGCGCTTGGTCGCCACCACCTCGTTCCTCCGGAACGAAGGCGTATACCCGCCCTTCGGGAGTTCAATCACCAGCGCCGATTGCTGGCCCTCGTCGGCGTAGTAGCGCGCCAATCGCGACCGCAGCCGACGAGCCTGAACCCGCACGATGGGGTCGGTGCGGGGGTCGAAGCTCGTGTCCTTGTCAAACACCTGGACCCCGACCACATATTCCTTCAACTGGTTGCCACGGCCGGCCACCGTTTCCAGAACAACAAACTCCAGAAACCGCTTCAACCGGTCCACCTGCCGGAAGGTGGCACTGCCGCCAATCAACTCGAGCTCGTGCCGGACTGCGTCGTCCTGTCCCTTGGGGTTCATGGTTTGTCGCTAACCATCATGTCACTGTCCGCACCCACTCCTACAACCGGCAGTGGTACCGCAGCACCGCATCATACCCGTCCGTGCGCTGGCCGCCACCCGTCACGCCGAACCCGTGCCGCGTAGCCTTCCAAACCGCCAACGCCAATGCCATCGCCAAATCGTCCCGATCCCCGGCCCGTGCCGACCCGCTTGACAACTGCAACGCCTCCAATTCCCGCACCAAAGCGCCGGCCCCCGCCATACCCTCCGCGATCCGAAGTTCCTCCCGCTCCAGCATCACCGTCAACGCGCCCCACAGGTCCACCTTCGGTACGCTCCAAACATTCCCGCGCAGCGCCGCCCGCCCGGGTCCCGTGATCGTGATCGCGGAAATCTCGCAGCCCATGTCCGCCCGCCGCATCAGATCCACCACCGGCGTGCCAACGCCCGTCGCATCCACCGCCAGGATGCAGTCCCCGCGCAATGGCTCCCGCTTGACCATCCTCCGGATCCGCTCCACCACCAGCGGATACGGTGTCTTCAGCGGCACCCGTTCCACATACCGCACATGCAAGCCCCGGAATTCCACCTCGTTCCAGGGCCTGTGCGCCTCCAGCTTCTCCACCACCGCAATCGCCGTGTGGTCCCGCCGCTGTCCCAAATCCACGCCGACATAAAACATGGTCCTCTCCTCCTTTTCCGCCGCCGCTCCACCTCACCCCAAATCCAAGGCCTTCACGGACTTGTCCACCGCCCGCTCGATC